>NZ_QUDJ01000007.1:0-149782 GCF_003477565.1 Alistipes sp. AF48-12 | reverse complement strand
GGATTCGCGCGAATCCGGGCGGTTTTTATTTTCGGTAGCGGGACGACGTTTGTCCGAGGCGTCTCCGGATCAGTACAGTCCGATCAGTTCGAGCGGATAATCGGTTTCGATGATATCCGGATTTTTGGCGATCTCCGTCCGGTATCCCTCTTTCCGTTTTTCCGCTTCCGGCAGCCGGTCGACCGTCGGGGCTACCGAGATCATGCACCGGACGCCCTTTGCGTGCAGCGCATCGTACAGTTCCCGCTGTTCGGGTTTCATCGTACCGCTGACCACGTAGGCGATGAACCGCGACCAAGGAATCCCGGTGGCTTCGTATTCGCGGAATTGCCGCATGTCGCCGATCCAGGCCGAGAAGTGCGCGTCCGGATCGAGTCCGTAGCAGGTGCGCGCGTCGTCGGCCGAGTGTACCGTGTAAATGACGTTTTTGGCTTTCAGTTCGTTGACGAGCCGGATCAGCACGTCGCGGGGAACCTCTTTTTTATCGAAGTTCAGGATCGTTTTACCGCGGCTCCAACGGATCACATCGCTGACGCGCGGTATTTTATACGGGGTCACCGTGCCCTGGCGGTCTACGAGGTTGAACCGTTGCAGTTCTTCGTAGGTATAGTCCGATACTTTTCCTTTGCCGGTCGTCGTGCGGTCGATCGTCGGGTCGTGCATCAGCACGATCACGCTGTCTCGGGTCATCTGCGGGTCGATCTCGAAGAACGACGGCATATGGCTCAGCGTATTTTCGAACGTTTCGATGCAGTTTTCCGGGTATCCCGGCGCCATGCCGCCGCGGTGTCCGCTGACGATCGTGCCGCATCCGGGCGTATAGCGGAAGTACGCTTCGACCTGGGCGTAGTTTCTGCATGGGACGGTATGCAGCCGTTTTTTCTGTGCGGATGCTCCGTGCGCCGTGAGCAGCAGCACAGCCGTTGCCGTCCATGCGATGATTCCGATTATTCGTTTCATTACCGTGGTTTTTGATGGTTCGTTTTTCGAAAGCAGAGGGGCAGGAATGCTCCCGCCCCTTTGCCGTATTTTCGATCCGGTTCGCCTATTTCACGTCGTCGATGACGAGCGTCGGCTGTTGCGTCAGGCCGGCCGGCAGCAGGGTGTACTGATCCATTGTGAACGAACCGCCTTCGGTACGCCAGTTCCACGGGCCGTAAGCTCCTGCACGTGCCGGCAGCGCGTGCAGCGGGCCGAATGTGTTGCGGCGCGTAAGCACCACGTTCAACTGCGCTACATCGCCTTTTTCGGCCACCTGGGTTACGTCCATTTGGTATGGAGCCCATCCGCAGATCTGGTGCGCATAGTCGTTGTTCAGTTCGATGCAACCGCCGTCGAAGCCCGGCATTTGCAGCATGATGCGTTCGCCGGCGGCGGGTTTCGGCAGGTTGCCGATCTGGTAGCAAACGGCTCCCGAGTAGAACGGAAGTCCCTGCGTCGCGATATCGCCCACTTTCAATTTGGCCGGTAGTTTGGTCAGCGTCCGCTGAATGCCTTTCAATTCGACGCCGAAATCGCCGATCAGGTACAGCGCTTCGAGGTCGAGGTTGCGGCTGAAATTAGCGATTAGTTCGACCGTATTCCGGCCCTGCTGGAGGTAGTTTGTCGGGACGGCGAATTTACGGATGCTGTTGTCGATGAACCAGCCCGCGGATTGTTCCATCGAAAGCTTCCGGCCGTTGATTACGGCGGTAAAGCGGTCGGGCGTTTCCAGACACAGGAAGAGGGTGTCGGAAGGCATGACCGCTACGTCGAACGGGAACTGCATTTTCAGTACGCCGAGCGGTTTTTGGTAGTTGACTCCGTCCGTTTTTTCCGCATACCAGGGCTGTACCATCTCTCCGCCACGGGGACGCAAGTCGAAATGCTTGCGTACCGCTTGATCGATTTTCATGATTTCGGTCAGCGGTTGCGCCGGCTGTTCGTCGATCTGCCAAGTGGCTACGTCCAGTACGCAGATATTCGGTTCGTTCAGCGTGTAATCGTACGTGTCGGGCAGGGATATCCGCGATTTTTCGGTAATTACCGGCATCTGCCGGGCGAATGCCGGCGATGCGGCCGAGATCGTGTAAACTTTCTCCTCGTTGGGTTCGAACGAAGTGAGTATTTTTGATCCTTCGGCTCCGGAGCTTACGGTCGGCTGTTTCCATACGTCGCCCGTTTTGCAATCCCACAGCGTCACTTCGCCGGCGAACGGCAACGTTACGGTTACCGAATCGAACTTCCGGCCGCGGTCCATGCTCATCAGTACGACGTAGTAGCGGTCGCCGTCCTGACGCACCTGACCGAAGACGTTTTTCATGTCGTTACCCGACGCATCGGTCACCTGTACTACGGGGCGGATCAGGCTTTTCACGGTCTCTACGATCGGTTTTTGCGCATAATCGATCCGGATGCTCTGCGCGGCCAGTTGCGCCGGGGCTTCCGACGCTACGGCATTGACGAATTTAGGCGCTTCGCCGGCGAAAATCACTTTGCCGCCGGCCTCCTCGAATTTCTGGAGTGCTTTCAGGGTTGTTTCGCGCATCGTTTCCATGTTTCCTACCAATACGGTGCGGTAGGAGGCGTGTCCCACGTTGAAAACGGGATTGCCTTCGGCGTCCTTACCCACGCTGCTGAGGCGTCCCATCATCTCCTCGTCGCCGTAGTCGAAGTCGATGCGTTCGCCGGCGAGCCAGTGGAACAGGTCTGCGTATTTCTGCTCCATCGAGACGATTTCGGGGGCCGATGCGCCCAAGCCGTTGAACGATTTGACGCTCACTTGGCTCATTACGCTTTCGATCGGGTTGACGATCAGCAGATCGCATACCGGAGCGCCCTGGTTCAGCATCACGCCCAGCCGCGAGAAGTAGTCTTCGACGTACTTATATTCTTTCCACCAGGGGGATTGGTAGAAGATGCTGGCCGGGTAGTCCCGTTTGGCCTCGCCTTCCATCGTGTACCACGACAGGTGGTGACAGCGCACGTTGATGCCGAACAGCGCCTGCCAGTCGCCGACGGCCTTGTGGTTCGCAAAGTTGAACTGCCAGCCGGTGCAGCCGTACAGTTCCGACAGCAGCCATTTTTTGTCCAACTGACGGGCGGCGGAAGAGAGCTGTTTGACCACCCAGTAGGAGTTGTCGTGCTCGGTCAGCATGTCGACGCCCGGGTTGTGCTGGTATTCGTAGAAACGCATCAGCGAACCCTGCATGGTCACCTGGTTCGAGAAACTGTTTTCGTGCAGCACATGGCCGGTATAGATCATGTTGTGTTTCGTACACCAATCGTATTGCGGTTGGGCGAAGTTTTTCAAGAACAGCGTTTGTACCAGGTCGCAGTATTGCCATTTGGCGTCGTTGACCCGTTCGCCGTTTTCGCGCAGGAAAATTTTCGGCAGTTCGGCGGTCAGGTCTTCTCCGTATGCCTTTTTGTACTCTTTCGGCAGTTTCGGCGTCCACGGAATGTGGTGGATGCCGCTGGTCACTCCGTCGGTTTTGCTTTCGTGCGAGGTGAACAATCCGCCGCGGTGCGGTTCGTCGGTGAAGATCCCCTGGATGTTGCCGCCGAGCCGGGCGCCGCAGTGTTTTTCATACTGATCGTGCGTTAGGTAGATATAGCGGTCGGTGGCTTCTCGGTTCATCGGGTCGAGGTAAGTGGTCCCGTTGTAGCCGTCGGAGCATTTTTCTGTTTCGTGCTGGAATTTCAGGACGGTTTTCCCGGCGTATCGGGTCATGTCGGATTCGGGGGTCAGCCGTTCCAGTTCCGAGTAGTCGATCCCGTCGAGCTTGCATACGAATGCCGAGACGATCGAATCGTTGTCCCACTTGAATTCCTCGGCGGGCATCGTGTAGAGCGTCACGAAATTCATCCGGTAGGCCGGATTCTCGGTGACCATGCCGCCGGCGCTGCCCGAAGGCCAGCGGTCTTCGTCGTACAGAAACGCTTCCATGCCGATTTTTTCAGCTTCGTCGGCCACGGCGTTGGTCAGGTCGAACCACTCTTGCCCGAGGTATTCGGTCTTCAGTCCGACGCGGGAGTGCAGAAAGGCGCCTCCCATACCCATCTCTTTGAAAATATGAAGCTGGCGGATCAGTTCGTCTTTTTCGAGCCGTCCGTTCCACGACCAGAACGGTTTGCCCCGCCATTCGTGGCCGGGATCCCGGAAAGTCGTGTACAGCGAATCGTCGCTCAGGGTAGCCGTCTGTCGTTTCGTGTTGGACGTACAGGCAGCCGTTGCAAGTGCGACAGCGAGCAATACGGGTAAAATCGATTTTTTCATTTTCATTTGAGTTATTGAATTTTGGGGTGCGATTCCGAAGAAAACTTCCTTAATTTTTTACAAAATAAACTAAATTAATTGATTTTAGGAAGATAAAACCGTCTTATTTTTCCGCATTGCGGAATGTTTTTTACAACCGCAGAAATGGATTCCGGATTTTTATCGGTGTTTTTACAGGCGCGGGACGATCTGGCGGCCTCGCATTTTCGGGCGGTACGGATGGGGCGGGTGCGAAAAAGTTTCTTAATAATTTTAAAAAAAAAGGTTTTTTCCTGTTTTTTCGCATCGGGAAATGCCGGATATTTTAATTAACTTCGCACCCGAAATGAAATTCAGATTCCGGGCGCGTTTTCGAAATTTGCGGAGGGATGCTCGGGTCGTAGCAGACAGACGGTATGGAGGAATTTTTTCGCAATTTGTTTTTCGGGAACGATGCGTTCTGGGGAGGCGGGGTCGCTCATTCGGTGTTGATTCTCGCCGTGGTGATTTCGCTCGGCGTTGCGTTGGGCAAGATCAAGATTGCCGGGGTGCGGCTCGGCGTTACGTGGATTCTGTTCGTCGGGATCACGTTCAGCCATTTCGGGATGCAGCTCAACGAGCACCTGTTACACTTCCTGAAAGAATTCGGATTGATCCTGTTCGTCTATTCGATCGGGCTGCAGGTGGGGCCGAGTTTCTTTTCCTCGTTTAAGAAGGGAGGCGTCCAGTTGAACCTGATGGCTACCGGGATCGTGCTGCTGGGAGTCGTAATTACCTACGTGATTTATTTGATTACCGGTCTGCCGATTACGACGATGGTCGGGATTCTTTCCGGCGCCGTGACCAATACGCCCGGTCTGGGAGCCGCTCAGCAGGCATACAGCGACATGACCGGGATCGACTCCCCGGATATCGCGATGGGGTATGCTGTGGCTTATCCGCTCGGCGTGCTCGGGATCATCCTGTCGATGATCTTCATCCGCTGGATTTTCAGGATCCGTTTCGAAGAGGAAGACAAGGCTTATACGGTCAAACAGGGCGGTGCGCACGAAGCCGTGCGTATTTCGGTCGAAGTGAAGAATCCGTTTCTGGACGGAAAGACCGTTTTGCAGATCAAGCGACTAATAAACAGACAGTTCGTTATTTCCCGCGTACTGCATCCGGACGGACGTATCGACATCGCGGGTTCGCAGACTCCGCTGTCGGTCGGCGATAAGGCGCTGATCGTGACCACGACCGACGATATGGGATTGATTACCGATTTCGTCGGTGAGAGACTCGATATGGACAAAGACGAGTGGGAACGTCTCGACAACCAGTTGATTTCGCGGCGCATCATGATTACGAAATCGAAACTCAACGGGCAGTATATCGGCGCCCTGCGGCTGCGCAGCGGTTACGGCGTCAATGTGACGCGGGTAAACCGGGCCGGCGTCGATCTGATCCCGAACCATAATTTGCAGCTTCAGATGGGCGACCGGCTGACCGTCGTGGGCAGCGAGTCGGCGATCAATGCCGTTTCGAAAATACTCGGCAACTCGATGCGGCGGCTGAACGAACCGAATCTGATTCCGATTTTCGTCGGGATTTTCCTCGGGGTCGTGCTCGGCAGCGTGCCGATCATGTTTCCCGGCATTCCGCAGCCGGTCAAATTGGGGCTGGCGGGAGGTCCGCTGGTCGTTTCGATTCTGATCAGCCGTTTCGGGCCGCACTATAAGCTGGTGACCTATACGACGATGAGCGCCAACCTGATGCTGCGCGAGATCGGGATTGCGCTGTTTCTCGCCTGCGTCGGCCTGGGGGCCGGCGAAGGATTCGTCCACACGGTGCTGTACGAGGAGGGCTATCATTGGATCGGTTACGGCTTCATCATCACGGTACTGCCATTGCTGATCGTCGGGATCATTGCCCGGAAGGTGCTTAAGGTCAATTATTATACGCTGATGGGCGTGTCTGCCGGAGCGATGACCGATCCTCCTGCGTTGGCCTACTCGAACGGCGTGGCCGGCAACGATATGCCGTCGGTGGGGTATGCGACCGTTTACCCGCTGACTATGTTCCTGCGTATCCTGACGGCCCAGTTATTGATTCTGTGCGTGTCCTGACCGCCGGTTTTCGGCATGGTTTGAAGAAGAAAAATATCCGGAGCCGGAAAGTGTAACTACTTTTCGGCTTTTTGTGTCAGGTAATGTTCGATTTCTCCGAACGGAGCGTCTTTCAGGATTACGAACTTTTTCCGGTCGATCAGGTAAAGGGTCGGGATGGCGCGCAGGTCGTACAGTTCTTCGTTCTTGATCTGCTGCGAAGCGTCGTAGCCGTTCAGCCAATGCGTCGGAAGCGTCGGAAGGTATTCTTTCCATGCTTTCATGTCTTCATCCGGATACACCGACAGCACTTTCAGCCGTTTGTCCCCGATCATTTTACGAACCGTTTCCGAACCGTTGATCTGGTCGATCGTCTCTTGGCACGCATGGCAGCCGGGATTGTTGAAGAACAGGATCAGGTATTCGGCGTCGATGTCGTACAGCGTGCCGGTCTTTCCTGAAGCCAGCGTGTAGGCGAAATCCGTTGCAGGCATTTCCGGACGGTTCCGCTGAGCCAGGTCGAGGCGGTAACGCATGCGTGTCTTTCCCGCTTCGGACGTTTTCGGAGAGCCGATAGCAACCCGTAGAACGGTGATATAGAGCGTTTCGTTGCGCATCGGGGAGTTTGGATCATAGAGGTATTTCTCGAATAGGTCTAAAAAATGGGCGTACATTGCCGTATCCGCTTCCGCTTTCGACAGCGTGGTTTTGACCGATGCGGCGGCGGTTTCGGCGTTCATGTGTTCGATGATGTGGACGTAATCGGCAAAAGCCTGTTCCGTTATTTCCGGTTTGCCGATCAGCGAGGTATCCGTGAAATCGAAATTCCGCCAGTAATTTTTGCCGATGTATGCGGCCCGGTCGTCCGGGTTGTCCAGGATACTGGGAACTTCGATCATTTGGAAATTTTTGGATGCCGTAGTCTGTTTTTTTTCGTTTCCGGAGCCGCACGCTCCTACCAGGCAGCACAAGGCGAGTAAGCAGAAAATTTTTGCCATATCGTCGTTTTTTTAATTGTTCGTTTTCGCTTTTTTGCGTTCCCGCTTTTGTTGTCTCAGTAGGGCGCGCTGTTCTTTCCGTCCGGGCGTTTTTGTTTCGGCGGGAGTTATCGTCGGCGGTGTCGTTTCCGAAACGGCCGTGTCCGGTTTTTGTCGAACAGCCGTGCTGTCGGTTCCGTTTTCCGAGGAGTCGATTCCCGGTAGGATGCCCTGGCGTTGCAATTCGAGACTGTCCGCCTTCGACAGCGCTTCGCTGTCGGTATTTACGGTCAGCGAATCGGCGGCCGGCGTGATCTTCATCCCGCTGAGCGATGCGGCTTCGATCCCCTTGTGGAAGATGTCGGTGATCGTATGCCGCAGGTTGACGCGCGTCGTGTCGATCAGTCCGACGTACGACGGGATATTCTCGCTGCGGTAGCGCGCCCGCCCCAGCCGGAATTTGAATTTGTCGAGCGTGCCGAAAATATTGACGCCGAGGCGGAACGGGATCGGTGATTTGAGCACCGATATATGGTAGTTGAAACTCATGTCGAGTTTCTGCACGCCGCTGACGGCGGCTTTGTAGCGGTCCATCTCGATGATGAACGGGAACAGCTCGATCTGGTTGTCGCGCACCAGCATATTGACCGAAATGCGGTCGATCAAGTTGCGTTGCTTGTTCTTGAAGTGCATCATTTTGGCGATCTCGGTAAAGGTCTCGCCGTCGAGCAGCACCATGTTCTCTCCGTGGATGCTGCATGCGGCGTTCAGCGTCGACAGGTCGATGTTCATCATCGTGTCGACGGCCGCGGTCGCCGCGATCTGGCAGTCCACGACGCCTTCGAACGACCGCAGCATCGGCAGCATCGAGTCGACTTCCGGAATCAAGCTGATCAGCCGGTCGACTTTCATCCGGGTCAGTTCCAAGTCGAACCCGGTGATGATGTCGTCCCGGCTGCGGGTCGCGTACAGTGCCGTCAGGTTCATGCTGCCGGCGTCGGTTTCGGCTTTCAGGTCTTTGATCTGGAGGCAGCGGTCGCGGGCGATCAGTTCGGCTGCCAGCGAGTTCAGGCGCAGATTCGTATAAATACCGTAGTGCGTGCACAGGTCGATCTGCGCATCGACATTCGACGGGATCACGATCAGCGGACTCGCTGCGGTGGTGTCGTCCACGCCGCTTTGTTCGGCGATCACCTGTTGCAATTGTTCGCTGTTCTCGGCTTCGGCGACCGATCTCTGGTAGGTTTCCGAAGCGTTTTCGTATTGTGCGCCGACGGTCGCGGCATGGATCAGTTCGTTGAAGTTCAGCGTATCCGATTCGATGTTCATTTTGATCTTCAACTGTCCCCGTCCGAGTAGTACGCGGCGCAGGTTCGAGATTTCGCCGGTCAGTTCGAGCGACGACTGTCCGGATTGAATCTGTGTGTTTTTCAATTTGACGGCATCGGTCGTAAAGGCAATATCGACGTTTTGCAGCGTGTTGGTCAGCGGAAAGTAGGGGGTCAGCAGCCGTCCCGAAGCGGCTTTTACCGATCCGCTGGCATCCCATCGGCGCAACATCTCCGCCGCGCTTTTGTCGAGCGACAGATCGAGGTCGGAGCCCGAAAAGTCGTCTTTGCGCGAACGGCTTCGCGTCTGCGTTCGGGAACGGTGGTACGCGAACAGCGAATCGCGCGCGACGGACGGATAGGCTTGTTGCAGCGAATCGAGCAGTTGCCGCCGCCGGGCCGAGTCCATTCGGTTCGGAACCAGCGTCGCTCGGAAATCGACATGCCCGTTTTGCAGATCGTAGCGGTTGACGGCGCTTTTCGCCTGCATCGCCCGTGCGTCGAATCCCAATTGAAGCAGCGGCACCGCCGGATTTTTTTCAGAAGGAACAATGCTGAAATTGCTTTGCATACCGTCCAGACGAATCCAGGTGGAGTCGAATGCCGCCATCGCGAGCATACGCGCCTCGACGCGGCCGTTCAGCGGATGTACGACGGTCGTGTCGCCGCTCAGCGTCGATGCTGCGCTGTGGGCCGACGCCGATACGGCCGATCCGAGCAGCACCCACTGCCGTTTCATGCGGAGGTTTAACGTGTCGGCTTTGACGGTCGTGTGCAGCATCTCGGCGTCTTTCCCGATCAGCGAGTCTTGCCGGTTGCGGTCCGATCCGAAATGGATCATCCCGCCGCCGACCATCATGAAAATCGTATCGCGGGGGATATCGACCAGCAGGCTGTCGAGCGTAATGGTGCCCTCTACCCGTGTTTTGCCGATCTTCCCGATCTGAAGCTGACTGATCCGGAACGAAGCGTCGGTATTCAGTCCGAGCCGTCCGCGTACGGCGATGTCCTGTTTCGACGGGAACAGGATCGACAGCGTGTCCAGGTAGACGGCTCCGGTCAGTTTCATCCGTACGGACGGATCGCGCATCGCGTTCCACACCGATCCGCTGCCGTGCAGCCGGATACCCGATCCGGCGATGTCCAGTTTGCGGAATACCGCGCCGGTCGAGTCCGGCCGTTGCGGATCGTAACGCAGCGAAGCGTCGATCCCGAACCGGTCGATCCGCGCCTCGCGTTTTTGTAGGAGAGGTATCCGTCGTTGGTCGTGACGTCGAGGTCGATCCGTGGCAGGCGTCCGTCGCTGAACCGGTAGCTGCCGTCGATCCGGGTATGCAGGTCGAAGGCGAGGTTGGTGTCGAATGCCCGGAGCGTCGGCATCAGTTGCGGCGGAACGAGGGTGATCGCCCGTTCGAGCGCCAGCGGCCGGATCGTGCACTGCAGTTCGGAAACGATGCTGTCCCGGGCGATCGACATGCGGCCGTCGAATCCTATCGGGATGTCTCCCAGTTGCAGGTTCAGTTTATCGAGCGCGATCGTTTCGGGATGTTTCGGATTGAACGTGAAACCGCCTTTCAGGGCGACCGGCAGGCTGCCGCAGGCGTCCAGCGTATCGAGCCGGACGCTGTTCACGGAGCTCAGGTCGATTTTGTAGTCGTGGCGGAACGTGTTTTTAAGCCGCAGGTGCTCCAGGTCGACCGTAGCGTACAGCTTGTCGGGCTTGCTGTCGTACACGATTCGTCCGCTGTTGCGAATGTCCAGGCCGGCGATGTTCAGGTATAGGTCGCCGCCCTGCTCCGTGGAGTCGCCGGCCGTTGTGTCCGCCGCGAAGATTTCCCAGTTGGCTTTGCCCCACGGGGAAACGTAGGCATAGACTCTCGGCCGCGTCAGGGCGATCCGGCGGATCGAAATGCGCGAGGCCAGCAGTTGCGGCAGGTTCAGCGAAACCGAAAATTCGTCGAATTTCAGCAGCGTGTCGGCCGCCGCCGGAATCCGGGTTCTCAGCGAGTCGGGCAATCCGGCGAAAGCGTGCGAAATGATCTCGCCGCCGGAAAGTTTGACGCTGACGTTCGGGAAGTTCTCGAATACGGACAGCGTGACGGTGTCGAACCGTACCTGCGCGTCCAGATAGCGACTGCTGTATTCGTTCACCAGCGGCGTTAACCGCGACGGGGTCAGGATCAGCGCTACGGCTCCGAGCAACAGCGCGATGAGCAGCAACAGCGAACCGGTCAGTACGGCGAACAGTTTGATCAATCGGCGCGGTACGTTTTTTTTCGCTTTGCGGCCCGTTTCCGGGCCTTTTTCGAGGGCTTTACGCTGCGGTTCCATCGGTTTCTTTTCCATGTTTGCGTTGCACGTTGCAAATATAACAATTTCCGGCGGGATAGCGCTTGCCGGCAACAAGATGAAAGCGCCCCGTCTCTTACGAAACGGAGCGCTTTCGGGTTTAATTATGCCGTGAAAAAGCTAAAACGCTTTTTTGTACACTTCGAGGATCTCTTCGACTACGGCCTTGCGCGGGTTGCCCGGCGTGCAAACGTCGTTGAAAGCGGCCTGAGCCAGCGTCGGAAGACCGCTTTCGGGTACGCCCAGTTCGCTGAGGTGCTGCGGGATGCGTACTTTGACGGCCAGCGCTTTCACTGCGTCTACGGCAGCTTGTGCGGCCTGGTCGTCATCCATGGCGGAGGTGTCGACGCCCATCGCTTCGGCGATCGTGCGGTATTTGGCTTTGGCGGCTTCCTTGTTGTACTCCATCACGAACGGCAGCAGCAACGCGTTGGCCACGCCGTGCGGAATGTCGTAGTAAGCTCCCAGCGGGTGCGCCATGCCGTGCACCAGGCCGAGGCCGACGTTCGAGAAGGCCATGCCGGCGATGTACTGCGCGGTAGCCATGCCGTCGCGGGCTTCGATGTCGGACGGATTCTCGACGGCTTTGGGCAGCCATTTGGCGATCATTTCGATCGCTTTGATCTCGAACATGTCGCTCATTTCCCAGGCGCCGAGCGTGATCAGTCCCTCGATCGCATGGGTCAGCGCGTCCATACCGGTCGCGGCGGTCAGTCCGCGCGGCATCGACAGCATCAGTTCGGGGTCGATGATCGCCAGCGTCGGGATGTCGTTCGGGTCTACGCAGACCATTTTCTTCACGTTTTCTTCGTCGGTGATGACGTAGTTGATCGTCACTTCGGCGGCGGTGCCTGCGGTGGTGGGCAGCGCGATTACCGGAACCGATTTCTTTTTCGTATTGGCGACGCTTCCAGCGAAGTCACGTCCGCGAATTCCGGGTTGTTGATGATGATTCCGACCGCTTTCGAAGTGTCCATCGACGAACCGCCCCCGATAGCTACGATAAAGTCGGCGCCGGCGGCTTTGAATGCCGCGATCCCGTTTTTCACGTTCTTTACGGTCGGGTTCGGTTTCACTTCGTCGAACATTTCGAACGGAATGCCGGCGGCTTTCAGTACGTCGGTCACCTGTGCGGCCACGCCGAATTTCACCAGGTCTTTGTCGGTTACGACCAACGCTTTTTTGTAGCCGCGTTTTGCGACCTCTTCTGCGATTACTTTTCTCGAGCCTGCTCCGAAATAGGAGGTCTCGTTGAGAATCATTCTATAAGCCATAGCGATTTATATTAAAAAAAATTAAAAACAATCGTCGAAATTGGCCGGATCGTCCGGGGTCGCCCGTTCGCGGCGGTAGTCTGTAATCGGCAAACCGTTCGGAATGAAAGGGTTCGGCATAAGGCTGTCCGGCCTCTTTTTGCGCCGCAAAGGTACGATAAAAAAGCCAATTAATGAAATGTTTTTTCGCTCGGGGCGATTCTCAGGCGGCAGGCAGGGCTTTTGCCGCATCGGCTTTTGCCCGCATCCGGGCGGCGCGGCTGAAGCTGTCGGGGTGCGTCGAAAATAATTGCAGGATCGCGTCGGCCTGTCCGTCTTTCCGCTGCGAGGTGCGGTGGATTTTTTCGAGGGCGCTGGCCATCGCATACGGGTCGTAGCCGTTGCGCTGCAAAAAACCGAAACTGAAATCGTCGGCCGCGTACTCTTGTCCCTGCGAGAATTGCGATCCGGCCAGCTTCTCGGCCAGCGATCCCCACTGCGAACCGCTCAGCGAACCGATCACGCCGCCCGTAGCGCCCAGCGCATTCCGGGCCGCCGAAGTCAGGTAGGCCTTGCGCATCGCGCTCAGCGTGTCGCTGTTGCGGATATGTCCCATTTCGTGGCCGACGATCGCCATCAGTTCGTCGTCGTTCATCAGATCCATCAGTCCGGAAAAAATGCGGATACTGCCGTCGGCCGTTGCGAAGGCGTTGATCTGCGCGGTTTTGTAGACGCGGAAATTCAGCGGAACGCCGTTGACGGCTACGTAGCGCGACGTCAGCCGATCGAGGCGTTCGGCGTAGGGATCGTCTACCGGCAGCAACGCATTTTGCGCGTCGGCGTAGTCGATGTATTTGCGGGCCATCTGCATCACGTGCTCGTCTTTCAGCGTGGCGGCCTGCAACACGTCGACCGTCGCCTGCAACGCGGAGTTCGGCAGCCGGATCCGCGAGCGGGTCACGACGATGATGTAGATGATCAGAACGATGATCGCGACTTTCAGCAGCATACGTTTTCCGTCGAATTTAGAAATCCGGTATAAAATTAGGATAAATTGGCGTATTTTCGCAAAAAAAATGCAACCGATCTATGAAAACCACTCCTTTTACCCGCTATCATGTTGAGAATGGCGCCCGGATGGCCGAATTCGCCGGCTACCGCATGCCGATCGAATTCACCGGAATCAACGACGAACATGCGGCCGTGCGTGAACGGGCCGGCGTTTTCGATGTGAGCCATATGGGGGAGATCTGGGTCAAAGGGCCCCGTGCCGCGGAATTCCTGCAATACGTTACGACGAACGACATCCGCGCGCTGCGTGACGGGAAGGTACAGTATTCCTGTCTGCCGAACGGTCGCGGGGGAATCGTGGACGACATTCTGATTTACCGGATCGACGCCGGGACATTTCTGTTGGTGGTCAACGCGTCGAACGTCGGCAAAGACTGGTCGCACCTGGTCGCACAGGGCGAAAAATTCGAAATGCGGCCCGGGAGGGAGCTTTACGACGCTTCGGACGAGATCGCGCAGCTTGCCGTGCAGGGGCCGCTGGCGATGCGGATCGTGCAGCGGTTGTGTCCGGAACGGGTCGAGAATCTCGAATATTATACGTTCGTAAAGACCGAGGTGGCCGGCATCGGGAATGCGATTCTTTCCGCGACGGGCTATACCGGCGCCGGAGGGTGTGAAATTTATGTGGCGGCGAAGGACGCTCCCCGGTTGTGGGATGCTTTGTGGCGTGCGGGCGCGGAGTACGGTTTGCAGAATATCGGTCTCGGTGCCCGCGATACGCTGCGCCTGGAGATGGGTTTCTGCCTTTACGGGAACGACATCGACGATACGACTTCGCCGGTCGAGGCCGGTCTCGGCTGGATTACGAAGCCGGTCGACGGCAACGACTTCATCGACCGGCCGCTGTTCGAAGTCCAGAAAAAGGAGGGGACGGAACGGCGTCTGGTCGGTTTCGAACTGACCGAACGGGGGATTCCCCGGCACGGTTACGCGCTTGCGGCTCCGGACGGGCGGACGATCGGGGCGGTGACTTCCGGAACGATGTCGCCGACGCTGAAAAAAGGGATCGGCATGGGGTACGTGCAGAGCGCTTTTGCCGCTCCGGGTACGGATATCGACGTGGTGATCCGCAATAAGCCCGTTCGGGCCCGGGTCGTGAAGATGCCTTTCTTGAAACGACGGGAAGCGGAGTAGTGCGGATATCAGACGAAAGGAGGCGGTTTGCGAACCGCCTCCTTTCGTTTTTGTTATGAAATCGTCTTTCTCTCGGCCGTCGCCGGTTATTTTGCATCCGCTTCGCCGAGCAGCGTTTCGATTCGCGGCGCCAGGTCGCGGAAGTCGGGAATGGCGGCCAGTTCGTCGAGAGAGACCCAGCGGAAAGCGTCGGATTCGTTCCGGTCGATCATCACCCGGTCGTCGTCGCCGTCGAACAGGAAGACGAACCGCATGTCGTGGTGCGTGTGTTCCGCTTCGTTTTTCGCAGCGCAAGCGGGGATGTAGTGCGAGTCCATGTCCAGCGGCAGCGCCGTTTCGCCCGGAAACGTCAGCGGCGTCAGTTGTTCGCTGCGGATGCCCGTCTCTTCGGCAATCTCGCGGTAGGCGGCGTCCAGCACCGAGTCGTCCGCCGCTTCGACGTGTCCGCCGGGTTGCAACCATTTGCCGAGTTGGCGGTGTTTGAGCAGCAGTACCCGGTGGCTCGCCCGACTGACGATCACGCCGCCGGCGGTGATATGGCCGGCTAAGTTTTTGCGGTCGTACAGCGATTCCCCGTCGAACCGGGCGACGAATTCCGTGAACGGCCCGGTTTCGGCTTTTTCTTCGGGAAAATGCCTGAAATAGCGTTTTTGTAAACGCCGGATGTCTTTGCGCAGATCCATTCGGGGAAGGGTTATTTTGTCCAGTTTATTTTGGCCGTCTTGACGTCGCGGGAGTTCGGACCGATGCAGACGTTGAACTCTCCGGGTTCCCAGACGTGCTCCAGTTCGCTGTTGTAGAATTTCAAGTCGGCAGTTGTGATGCGGAACGTTACGCCCTGCGTTTCGCCGGGTTTCAGCGTGATCCGGCGGAAGTTTTTCAGTTCCCTGACCGGTCGCGAGATGCTGGCCACCGGATCGCCGATGTAGAGCTGGACGATTTCGTCGCCCGTGCGGGTGCCGGTGTTGGTTACTTTGACCGTGGCGTTTATCGTCCCGCTGCCGCCCGAAGCGACCGCCCGGTCGAGCTGGATGTCGCTGTAATCGAACGTCGTGTAGCTCAGCCCGTATCCGAACGGATAGACCGGATCGTTCGTAATGTCGAGGTATTTGGTCGTCGCCCAGAAGTCGGCGCGGTACGGCCGTCCGGTATTCAGCGAGTTGTAGTACAGCGGGAGTTGGCCTACGCTCTGCGGGAAGGTCGCGGTCAGTTTGCCTGACGGTACGCGGTCGCCGAACAGTACGTCGGCCAGCGCGTAGCCGGCCATCGTTCCGCCGTGCCAGGCTTCGAGAATCGCGTCGAACCGTTCGTTCTCCCACGACAGGGTCAGCGGGCGTCCGCTCATGATCGCCACGACGACCGGTTTACCTGTATCGTGCAGCGCTTTGAGCAACGCTTTCTGGCATTCCGGAAGTCCGATGTCCGAGCGCGAGCGCGCTTCGCCCGACCAGCCGCTCGGTTCGCCGACCGTGGCGACGATCACGTCGGCGTCTTTGGCCGTTTCGAGCGCCTGTTCGATCAACGTTTCGGTCGGCGTCGTGTTTTTCCCGGTCTGAGCCAGCAGCATCGGTTCCTCGGTCAGGTTCGATCCCTGTGCATAGACCACTTCGGCCCGGTCGCCGACGACCTCTTTGACGGCTTCGAAAATGCTGCGTGCCGGGGCTTCTTCGCGCAGCATGACCCAGGTGCCGAACAGTTCGCCGCGCGTGTTGCCCATCGGGCCGATCACGGCGATCTTGCCGGTTTTTTGCAGCGGCAGGATTTGCCGGTCGTTTTTCAGCAGCACGATCGACTCTCCGGCCAGTTCGCGCGCCGTTTGCAAATATTCGGGCGACAGGGCCTTTTTCTGGCGTTCGGGATCGGTGTACTGGTACGGGTTGTCGAACAGTCCCAGTTTGTATTTGGCTTCGAGGATGCGGCGGCACGCCTGGTCGATCTCCTGCCGGGTTACCTTCCCTTCGTCAAGCGATTTTTTCAGCGTCCAGATAAAAGCGTTCGCGCCCATGTCCATGTCGAGCCCGGCTTTCAGCGCCAGCGCCGCGACCTGCTGTAGGTCTCCCATGCCGTGGGCGGTCATTTCGCCGACCGATCCGGCGTCCGAAACCACGAACCCGTCGAATTTCCATTGGTCGCGCAATACGTCGGTCAGCAGCCAGCGGTTGCCGGTCGCCGGAATTCCGTCTACGACGTTGAACGACGACATGAAGCTGCCTGCGCCGGCTTCGGCTGCCGCCTTGTACGGCGGCAGGTAATAATTGTACATTGCTACGCGGCTCATGTCCACCGTGTTATAATCCCGTCCGGCTTCCGATGCGCCGTACAGCGCGTAGTGCTTGACGCAGGCCATCACGGTGTTCGGCGCCGACAGGTCGTCGCCCTGGTATCCTTTTACCATCGCCTTGGCTATTTCCGACCCCCACCACGGATCTTCGCCGGAACCTTCGGCGATTCGGCCCCAACGGGCGTCGCGGGCGATATCGACCATCGGCGAGTAGAACCAGTTGATGCCGAAAGCCGAAGCCTCTTCGGCAGCGATCCGAGCGCTTTTTCGGATCAGTTCCGGATTCCAACTGCACGAGATGGCCAGCGGGATCGGAAATACGGTTTTATAGCCGTGGATCACGTCGAGACCGATCAGCAGCGGAATGCCGAGCCGCGACTCCTTGACGGCGATCTCCTGCGCTTTTTGCGTCGCGGCGGGGTCCATGCCGCCGGTTGCGCTGAGATATCCTTTGCGGATCGCTTCGTCCTGGCCTACGGCGGCGCCTACGACGCCCGGAACGCCCCCGGAAGCGAGGTTCAACTGCCCCAGTTTTTCGTCGAGGGTCATTTTGCTCATCAGGTCGTCGATGAATGCGTCCATTTTCGGGTCGCGTTGTCCGTATGCCAGCGAAGCGCACAGCAAGGTAAGCGACAGTAACAATTTTTTCATGGTCGGGTTATGCGTGTTGGTTTAGGTTTGTCATGATCGGCGAACGACGACAACCTGCAGCAGGAATGTCGTCGTTCGCAGTATGTGGTCGAAACGCCGAACTATTGATTCAGCGTCCGTTCGATATAACTTTTGTAATCTTTCACCACCGGGCAGTAGTTGCTGCCGAACAGCGGCGACGAGATCAGGAAATCGGCCGTCGAACGGTTGATCGCCGTGGGCACGTTGTACAGCGTCGCCAGACGCAGCAGCGCTTTTACGTCCACGTCGTGGGGCTGGGCCTGCATCGGATCCCAGAAGAAGATCACCGCTTCGACCTTGCCTTCGGCAATCATCGCGCCCAACTGCTGGTCGCCGCCCAGCGGACCCGATTTCAGCAATACGATATCGACCGCTTCCTCATCGAACTCTTTGCCGCGCCGGTCGCGCAACGTCCGTTCGACCATTTTCCCGGTCGTTCCGGTGCAGATCAGATGATGTTTCAGCAAAACCTCCCAGTTCCAGTCCACCCATTCGGCCAGGTCGCGCTTCATGTTGTCATGAGCGACCAGGGCCACGCTCTTTCTGTTTTCCATAACCATTATAATAATACATTACGGCGCAAAGGTACTAAAAGTTCGGCCGAAACGGAACGTTCCCGGTCTAAAATTCCGGAAGATTACCTGAAATATTTGCTGCGGCATACGAAATGCGGATTGTGCAGCGAGATCTTGTTGTATTGCAATCCCGCGCCCCCGTCGAACGGTTCGACGACCCCGCCCGCTTCGCTGAGAATGATCTCTCCGGCGGCCGTATCCCATTCGTAGGTGTTCGACGTGCGGACGTAAATTTCGACGGTACCTTCGGCCAGCAGGCAGAATTTGAACGAACTGCCCTGCTCGACGATCTCGGCCGCCGGATGAACCGCTTTGATCCGGGCGATGTGTTCGAACGTTTCGTCGGTATTGTGCGAACGGCTTACGGCGATGCGGATCGGTTCGTTGGCTTTGTCGCACAGCGGCAGCCGGGTCGTATCGCTCCAGATTTGCGGCAGGTCGAACAACGCTTCGTGGTCGGGCTCTACGTCGGTTTTCAGGTAGCATCCGGCTCCTTTCAGCGCGAAGTAAATTTTA
Organism: Alistipes sp. AF48-12; assembly: GCF_003477565.1. NCBI lineage: Bacteria > Pseudomonadati > Bacteroidota > Bacteroidia > Bacteroidales > Rikenellaceae > Alistipes > Alistipes sp. AF48-12. Next base: position 131,305 of record NZ_QUDJ01000007.1, on the reverse strand, counting down.
TGGATATACGGAACGTAGATCACCCCGATGTACGGTTCGTTGTTGTGCATCAGCGCGATGTTGACGGTGAATTCTCCGTTGCCTTTCAGAAATTCCTTGGTGCCGTCCAGCGGGTCGACCATCCAAAACAGATCCCAGTTGCGCCGCTCTTCGTACAGCAGGTCGCGCCCCTCTTCGCTCAATAGCGGGACGCGGGTCTGGCTCAGGTATTTCTTGATCAGTTCGTGCGCATCCCGGTCGGCTATCGTGATCGGGGTGTGGTCGCTTTTGATATCCACGGCGAAATCGGCGTCCCCGGTATAGATGTCGATGATGCGCGCCCCGGCGCGGATCGCGGCATTATAGGCATTTACCAGCAGGAAGTCGGTTTGTTCTTTGTTCAGCATGGCTGTTCGGTTTTATGGCGTTCGGTTTCAGATTAGGTTCGCATATTATTTGGAGGATTCGAAGATCGGAATTTCTCCGTCGGCGACGGTTACGGTGGTTACCAGCGGCCCTTTGAAGCGTTCCCCTTTGCGGCTGATCCACACTCCGCGCGGGAATCGTACCGTCCGGCTGTCGGACTCGCCGAGCAGCGGGGCCACGAGGTATTTCGACCCGATCATGAACTGGTCGTTGCAGTCGGTGAATCCGTTACGCGGAAATTCGTATTCCATGTGGCGTACGATGGGTTCGGCCGTGCGGGCGCTCTCCTGAATCAACTGTCGGTAATATTCGCCGATTCTCTCGCGGGCGGTAAACGCCGCCTTGCACTGCGCGGCGACCGCCGGATCGGTGATCCGCCACGGGGCGATGTCGAGCGCGGCGACCGGCAATACCGACGAGAGCTGCACGTAACGCAGCAGCACTTTCGGGTCCCGTGCGACGGAGTCCGACGTCAGGGCCGGATCGGCGCTCACCGTGCTGTACGGGTATCCCAGCAGGTTGGCCGTAAGGATATTGGATACCATCTCCTGTAAGAGCCCCCATTCCAGCGGACGTTTCGTTTGTAAATCGTGGATATAGGGCGCGAAGCCGTCGCCCCGGCTGATCGTATATTGGCTGGAGTGGAAATCGTTGCCCAGTTCGCTCCATTTTTTCAGAAATTCGGCGGCCCCGGCATTTGCGAAGCGCGCGTAAGGCAGCGCTCCGTCGCAGTCGAACAGGAAGCCGTCGACCCCGAGGCTGTCGTGCAGCACGCCCAATTGCCGGCGAAGCATTTCGTACACGGTCTCCCGCGTGATGTCGTAAAAAGCGCTGTATCCGCCGATCCATTCGGCCATTGCCGTGCGTCCGTCGGACAGTTTGACGAATGCTCCGCTGTTGCGGAAAGCGCGGTAAATAGGCCCGTCTCCGCTGACGAATGGCGTGACGGTCAGCATGAGCCGGAATCCTTTGTCGTGCAATTCGCGGATGAGGCTGCAAAATCGCCGTACATTTCGAGGTTCGGCGTGAAACTGCCGATCGTCGATTGCCACCCGCCGGGAACGACCAGCGTTCCGGCCGGATAGCCTGCGGCGAGAATGTTCTGTGCATACTGCCGGATGTCGTCGGCCGTAGCCGAGAACGGAATTTCCGCGCTCATGTCGTACACCGGGGCCGTGAAGAACTCCGCCGCCGGAGTCGGCGCGTTTTCTGCCGGAGGAAAATTCTTATGGCAGCAGACCAGGTAGGCTTCCCGCAGGGTTTTACCCCCGGTGACGGCTTCGACCTCTTCGATCGGCGATTCGATCCGGAATTCGGTTCCGGTATATTCGATCTTAAAGGGCGATTTGCTCCAGATGTAGCGTCCCCGGCTCGAAATCAGCAGCGGAGCGACGTTGCTTTTCACCCAGGTGGAAAGGTCCGTTTGCGGAAAAGGCTCGCTGAGCGGCATCGCCTGTTCGCCCCCGACGAATACACCCCACCACTGTTCTCCCTTCAATACGTCGATTTTCGTACTGTACTGCGCGGCCAGCGATTCGCAAAGCAACGCGGCCGCCAGTACCAGTCCTGCTATTTTTTTTGTACATATCCGTTTTGTTAATATTTCACTTTTTTCAGCAGGGAATTGAACCACATCAGTTTGTCCCCGAACAAATCCCGGGCCGTTGCGGCATACTCCTCGAACAGTTCCCCGACCAGTCGCTTGTACCGGGGCATGTCGCCGACGTCCACCTGCAGCGAATAGGTGAAATGCTCCTCGGCGGTCGCCGGCAATACGCGGGTAAAAGTGATTTTATCGAATCCCTGTGCCGCGAGCAGCGGGAGGTAGTGTTTGCGCAAAGATTCCAGCCAGCGGTCGTGGATCGCCGGATCGACCATGAAAGAGGTGTTGACGATATACATAAGTCCGGTAATCTGTCTTTAAAATTTTGTCTAAGGTACGTTTTTATTCCGATTTACTCAAATTTTTCAGGGGCTTTCTCCGCGGAGCCGTCCGGACAGCCGCAAAAGGAACGTTCCGTAACTTATTCCGGTAGTGGAGAATGTCCGTTCATTTGCGTTAACGAAATAAAATGCGGTTTTTGTATCCCGAAAAGACTTTTTTATCCCTTCAAAAACAATGATTCCGTGTTTTTTACCAATAGATGCGCGCCGGAAACGGAACGTTCCGCGCTTTCCGTCCGGCGAAATTCCGCCCGTCGTCGGTGAAAAAGCGCGGGGATTTTGTTTTATTCGAAAAACATCGCTATCTTTGCTCTCCGATTTATGCAAATCTAATTTGTGACTAAATGTACGCAATCGTAGAAATCGCAGGTCAACAGTTTAAAGTTGAGAAAGGTCGGAAGCTCTATGTTCACCGTCTTCAGGGGGATGAAGGTTCCTCGATGAGCTTCGACAAAGTCCTGCTAACAGACAATGACGGTCAGGTTAACGTCGGCACACCTGTAGTAGAAGGGGCCGCAGTGAATGCAACGATTCTCAAGCACCTGAAAGACGACAAAGTGATCGTCTTCAAGAAGCGGAGAAGGAAGGGCTATCGGGTAAAGAACGGTCACCGTCAATACCTGACCCAGATTCAGATCGATGAAATTAAAGCTTAACGTTTAAAACCTCAGAACAGAGATGGCACACAAGAAAGGAGTCGGTAGCTCCAAGAACGGTCGGGAATCCGAAAGCAAACGCTTGGGCGTAAAACTTTTCGGAGGACAGGTTGCCAAAGCGGGCAATATTCTGGTTCGCCAGCGCGGCACCGTACACAATCCGGGTGAAAACGTAGGCATTGGCAAAGACCATACGCTTTATGCCCTCGTTGACGGAGTGGTTTCTTTCCGCAAGAAAGAAAAAGACAGATCTTACGTTTCGGTGACTCCGCTGTCGTAGGGAATCCGAGATCGGATATAGGAATTGCCCGGAAGCAGACGCTTCCGGGCAATTCTTTATACGGGAAATCTCATGAAAGAAGCGATAAATTCTTTGTTTGTAAGTTTAAGAGATGATACAGAAAAATGATTTAAAATGACGATTATGTGCTTTGTGCCGTATAATTATTTCATTTTATGCTGTTTTGTATTTGGAATAACGCAAAAAAAAAGTATATATTGCTCAAATATATGGAGTGTTTTAATGTGAAATTTATTTTATTTAAATCTATATAGTATGAAGAAAGTTGTATTATGTTGGTATATTTTGCATCCTTTCAGAAATCAAAAAAAATCACGTTGAGCGATCCCCTTTGCATGTAAATTTGGAAATATGCGAGTTACTCTCGGAGTGAAATTATATTAGGATTTGCTGATGTTTCTTTAGGTTATAGACTTGAATGGGGTATTGTCTAGTCATATTTGACAATACGCAAAAGAAATAAAGCTAAGGTTTATATTTATAGTTTGATAAATAAATATTTTTTATTCATTAAAAAACACGAAGGATGAAAAAACAATTTTTTTAATTGGAGGGGCTCTCGTTTTGGGACTTCCTGGGAAGTCAATTCATATCAAACGGCGGTTTCTGATTTGATCTCTGAAAATGTGGAGGCTCTTGCTCGAGACGAAACTTCGTCTGGGTTTGCAGAGGTTTCTTGTTATTATGAAGAAGTTACTGATTCAAATGGAGATGTTGTCCAGTCGCATGCGATAATGTGTGAGGGAGAAGGAGATAAGGCTTGTACTTGTAGTCATGAAAAATAAATACAGTGTTTATAAATTAACGTTTTGTTAAAAGAATATTAAAGATGAAAAAATCGACTTTCTTTATTGGTGCTTTTTCTTTGGTGGTTTTCTCTGGAATTAGTAAGAAATTACATCAAACAGCAGTATCTGATGTGATGACTGAAAATGTAGAAGCTTTAGCCCGGGATGAAACGTCATCTGGATATGCCGAGGTTAGTTGCGTATATGAAGACGTGGTTAATAGTGACAGTTTGGTTGTGAAAGTCCATTCGAGGAGTTGTTCTGGGGAGGGCGATCTGGCTTGCTCTTGTGATCATATGAAATGAAAATAATTTTAGATAAATATGATGGTAACTTTTTAAAGAGTCTCCGTTTATGAAACGAACCTCGTTTGTTGCAATCGCATTTTCCGTTGTGTTTTCCAGTTGCGTAAGTTCGGCATCCCGACCGGATTACCCTACCGATTTGTTGACGATAACTGTTGACGTCGGTCGGAATGATGACGGTAAACTGATAGACAGTATATTGGAATTTTCGCATTATGTCATTTTGGATCCGCAACAAGAAGTCCTGATTGGAAAAATAAAGAAGTTGCAACTTCTGGACGGACATATAGGTGTTGCGAGTGAGAATAAAGCTTACGTTTTCGATTCGACTGGTAGGCTGGTGCATTGTTGGGATCGCCAGGGGCGCGGTCCTAACGAATATTTGCAAATGACGGACATGGAGATCGGTAGGGAAAAGGACTGGGTATGTCATGTGTATGACAAGAATGCGGGAAAGTTATTGACGTATGACATGGACGATAAAGCCGTTTCTGTTAAGGAAATGATCCCACATGCAAAGGCGTTCAAACTTTTGGGTGATGGCCTGATCGCTTTTAATATGGGAAATGGTTCGAGCACCTTTTTGCAAAAGGAAGACTATTTTAATTACAGATGTATCGACAGTTTCGGCAAAACACGGATATCTGCTGTTCCGTTCAATAAGCAAATGTTCGGATTGTCGACGCAATACGATAAAGGGAAGTCGTTTTTTTACCGGTATGGAGAGCAAATTTATATGAGCGCTCAGCATAACGATACTATTTACCAGGTATCCGATACCTCCGGTCGGATAACGCCCTGTCTTGTGTTTGATTTGGGTGTCGAACGACCGAGGGCGGATGATGAGAATTACCCGATTTCGAACTACCAGAAAGGTTTAGGCGGTGAAAAACCAGAAGTTCCGGTAGCGTTCTATAAATTTCCGAACGGTTATTTAGCCGAATATACTTATGATTTCCGACCGTATGTGCTGATTGCCAACGAACAAGGAGAGATATTGTACACCGGTAACAGCGCCAGGGATAAGAATGGCGTTTTATTGAGGCCCGTACCGTATCTGGATTTCGACAATTCCGGTTATCTGATTTCATATTTCAGTCCGGTGAATATCGAGGCTGATAAAAAGATAGGTCGGAGAAAAGGTTGCGATTCCGCTTTGCTGGATGAATTATCTTTAAAAGTCTCGGAGAACAGTAATCCTGTTTTATTATTCTATAAGTGGATTTACTGAGACGTGCCGGATTGATGTGCTTCAATGGTTTATGTCCGTATTTTAATGCGGCGATTTAAAAATAAGATGCTGTTTGGCAGTCTCTTATGTGTTATTCATAAAAAGACGACGCCCGGAACTGCAGTTCCGGGCGTCGTCTTTTTATGAATCCGGATTCCTCCGGTTCCGGTTGTCCTTATTTCGCGTAGCTGACCGAGCGGGTTTCGCGGATCACGGTGATCTTCACCTGGCCCGGATAGGTCATTTCGTCCTGGATCTTCTTGGCGATGTCGTGCGACAAGCTGTCGGCCTCCTGGTCGGTGATCTTCTCGCTGCCGACGATCACCCTCAGTTCGCGGCCGGCCTGGATCGCGTAGGTCTTCATGACGCCGGGGTAGGCGAGGGCCATGTCTTCCATCTCCTTCAGCCGCTTGATGTACGATTCGACCACTTCGCGGCGGGCTCCCGGACGGGCTCCGGAGATCGCGTCGCAGACCTGTACGATCGGCGAGATCAGGTTGTTCATTTCCATTTCGTCGTGGTGCGCCCCGATGGCGTTGATCACTTCCGGTTTTTCCTTGAATTTCTCAGCCAGTTTCATGCCGATGATTGCGTGCGGCAATTCCGGTTCGTCGTCGGGCACCTTGCCGATATCGTGCAGCAGGCCGGCGCGACGGGCCATCTTGGCGTTCAGTCCCAGTTCCGAGGCCATGATGCCGCACAGATTGGCCACTTCGCGCGAGTGTTGCAGCAGGTTTTGTCCGTAAGACGAACGGTATTTCATCTTACCGATCAGGCGGATCAGTTCGGGATGGAGCCCGTGGATGCCCAGGTCGATCGTGGTGCGCTTGCCGGCTTCGACGATCTCTTCTTCGATCTGTTTCTGTACTTTGGCAACGACTTCTTCGATGCGTGCCGGATGGATGCGGCCGTCCGTTACCAGTTGGTGCAGCGCCAGACGCGCGATTTCACGGCGTACCGGATCGAAGCCCGACAGGATGATCGCTTCCGGCGTGTCGTCGACGATGATCTCGATGCCGGTAGCGGCTTCCAGGGCCCGGATGTTCCGTCCTTCGCGGCCGATGATCCGGCCTTTCACTTCGTCGCTCTCGATGTTGAACACCGTGACCGAGTTTTCGATGGCCGCTTCGGTAGCGACGCGCTGGATCGTCTGTACGACGATCTTTTTCGCTTCCTTGTTGGCGCTCATCTTGGCCTCTTCCATCACTTCGTTGACATAGGTCATCGCTTCGGTCTTGGCCTCCTCTTTCATGTTTTCGATCAGGATGTTCTTGGCTTCGTCGCTACTGAGGCCGCTGATCTGTTCGAGACGGGTGTTTTGTTCCTTGATTTTGCGGTCGAGGTCTTCCTTCTTGCGTTCGACGCTCTCGATCTGAGCCTGCAGACGCTCGCGTACGGAATCCTGTTCGCGGATTTTCTTGTTCAGCTCGTCCTGCTGCTGGGTCAGGTTGTTTTCCAGTTGTTTGGCGCGCTGTTCGCTCTGGGAGAGCTTTTGGTTGCGCTCGTTGACGGCCCGGTCGTGTTCGCTTTTGAGCTGGATGAATTTTTCCTTGGCCTGGAGAATCTTCTCCTTTTTGATCATCTCGCCGGCCGATTCGGCCTCTTTCAGAATCGCGGCCTTCTTGTTCCGGACGATTTTCGATGTGATCGAATAGCCTGCATAGCAGCCTGCGGCGGAACAGATGACGGCAATTATTGCTATAATTACAATGCTCATAGGTGTTAGTTAAATGTATTTATATGTTAAACAAAATGTACGTTTGGGTATAAAAAAGACCCGCACAAATTCCTCTTTCCTTGTTTGACGAATCTCCAATCTCGTCATGTATGGGGCTGCCGTTTATCGCAAACGTCCAACGTCTTCGGATGAAGAACCTTCCGGGGGGAAGGTTAAGGCCTGTTTTTGAAATACTGAGCTTGACCCCAATGTAAATAGTGTTGAGTTTCGCAAAGCTTAAAAGGAATCCATGCGGGTTTTTATTCCTTAACTTATATGTCCAAGAACCTGTTGTCTGTTATTAAGACGTCGTTTGCGTTTCAAATATTGTTCAGGTAGTCGTCGATCTCTCGTTCGATTTTCTGCAAACGCTGTGCCTCTTCCGTCATCTCCCGGTTCATCTCCAGCCCGACCTTGTCGACGGCCACCTGCAAAGCGGCCATGGCCAGATAATCTTCCGGTTCGGCGGCGAACCGGGTTTTGTAAACCGAGATCAGGGCATTGATATCCTGTGCCGCACGCCGGTACTTTTCCTCCTCGGCCTGCCGGATCGTCATCGGGTATTCTTTACCCGCCAACTTCACCGATATCCTGCGCGTTCCTGCCATCAATATAACGTCTTCGCTACTTGTTCATCAATGCAAGGCATTTGTCAATTTCCCGCAATAGTTTGTTGACTCTGAGCCTTGCTATCCGGCTGTCGCCGCGGTTTCCCATCAGACCGGCCGCCGTTTCGAGCGTTTCGATTCGTCTGCCGAGCTGCCGTATTTCCGTTTCGGCCGCTCTTTTTTCGAGGATGACCGTGTCTCGTTCGGCGGTCAATTCACGCACTTCGCTGCGAAGTCGCCGGTTGTCCTCGATGATCCGAGAAACCTTTTTCTTCAGTGAATCGATAATCGCCTTGTTGTCATCCATTTCTGCAGACAAAATTGATTCGTCCACTCAAAAGTAGTTATTTTTTGTCAAAATGCAAAATCTATTTTCCGCGCTTCCCTATACGAATTTTCCGTAAAGGTCGTAATCTCCTGCTTCCGTTATTTTTACGTCCAGGAAGGTTCCCGGCGACGGATTCTCGTCGGTTTCGATCAGGATTTCGGTATCGACTTCCGGCGAGTCGTATTGCGAACGTCCGACGAGGAACTCTCCCTCGCGCCGGTCGATGATGATCCGCTCTCGCGTGCCGATCCGCCGGCGGTTGTTTTCGGCCGAAATGCGGTTTTGCAGTTCCATAATCGCGTCGGCCCGCCGTTGTTTCACCTCGTCCGGTACGTCGTCGCGCAGCCGCATGGCCGAATAGGTGCCCTCTTCTTCCGAGTACGGGAAGACTCCGAGCCGTTCGAATCGCACCCGTTCGACAAATTCCAGCAGTTCGTCGAAATCCGCTTCGCTTTCGCCCGGATAGCCGGTCAGCAGCGTCGTCCGCAGCGCGATGCCGGGAATCCGGCGGCGCAGTTCGCCGATCAGTTCGTAGGTCTGCGCCTTGTTCAGCCCGCGGCGCATACTTTTCAGTTGCGGGTCGCTGATGTGCTGAAACGGGATGTCGAGGTATTTGCACATTTTCGGTTCGTCGCGCAGCGCGTCGATCACGTCCGTCGGGAACTGCGCCGGGTAGGCGTAGTGTAGGCGTACCCATTCGAGCCCGTCGATGCGGCACAGCCTGCGGAGCAACTCGCCGAGCCGCCGCTCGCCGTACAGGTCGAGGCCGTAGTAGGTCGTATCCTGCGCGATGACGATCAGTTCCCGGACGCCCCGCGCGGCCAGCATCTCCGCTTCGCGAAGCAGCTCTTCCATCGGCACCGAGACGTGACGTCCGCGGATCAGCGGGATCGCGCAATAACCGCATCCCCAGTTGCATCCTTCCGAGATTTTCAGGTAGGCGTAATGGCCCGGCGTGGTCAGGTGCCGCTCCCCGGTCAGTTCGTCGCGGTAGCGTCCGCCGACGGTTTTCACGATGTCGCGCAGGTCGTTGACGCCGAAGTATTCGTCCACTTCGGGGATCTCTTCCCGCAGTTCTTCCCGGTAGCGTTCGGCCAGGCAGCCCATGACGAACAGGTGGTCGATACAGCCTTTGGTCTTCGCGTCGGCGAATGCGAGGATCGTGTTGACGGACTCCTCTTTGGCGTCGCCGATGAATCCGCAGGTGTTGATTACGACGATCCTGGCGTCCGTTTCGTTCGAGTCGTGGACGATTTCGAAACCGTTGCGTTGCAATTGTGCCATCAGGTGTTCCGAATCGACGAGGTTTTTCGAACAACCGAGCGTTATGACGTTGATTTTACGTTTCATAGTGCGTATTTGCTTGCAAAAATAGGAAAATCCGCACTATATTTGCATGTCGACATGAAATTGACCGAATGTTTACGGACATTTAAAACGATAGATTATGCTGAGTAAAAAAATGGAAGAGGCGATCAACGCCCAGATTAATGCGGAATTCTGGTCCGCATACTTGTATTTGTCGATGTCCTGCGATTTCGCTCGGAAAGGACTCAAGGGAATGGCCAACTGGTTTTCGATCCAGTTCCGCGAGGAACAGGATCATGCCCGGATGCTGATGGATCATGTCCTCGCACGCGGCGGAAAGGTCGCTCTGGCGCCGATTGCCGAAGTGCCTTCCGCCTGGGATTCTCCGCTGGCCGCTTTCGAAGATACGCTGAAACACGAAAAAAGCGTGACCGCCCGGATCAATGCGCTGTGCGAGCTGGCTGCCGCCGAAAAGGATTTCGCTTCGGCGAACCGGTTGGTTTGGTTCATCGACGAGCAAATCGAGGAAGAGGAGAACGTGCAGGGCATTATCGATGCGCTGAAGCTGGTCGGCGACGACAAGGTGGGAACCTTTATGCTGGACAAGGAACTCGGGGCGCGAACTAGCACGCCTGCGCCGGGGAAATAATTCCGGCGTTTCAAGTATGTAAAATATGCCGTCTTTGTGACGGCATATTTTTGTTTGAGGCGGATGTTGTTTTAGGTTTCATTCCGTTTTGTTTCGGCCTTTCATCAATTTTTGCCGTCTGTCTTCCAACGGGATTTTTATGTCGAAATAAAGTTTGCCATCAGGAATACCTTCCGCTTTGATCTTCGTTTCGAGATACCCTTCCCTGTCCAGTGACTCCCCCCGGATTGTTTTTGTGACGTTCAATACGCGCAGAATAACATATTCATCCGGTATTCCGAGTATTTTAAAAGCCGTTTCCTTTGTTCGTCCGTCGCCGGAAGTCCAGATACCTTGCAGTAGCATTCTGAAACGTTTCCGATAAGGCTCCGTCTCCTCCGGGGGAAGTTTACATACGTCGCTAACAGCAAGCAGTATTTCATGGGCTCCCAGGGAAGTAGGACATTCGTGCAGAATCGATTTGGCCTGATCGAATGCTTCTTGGTATTTTCCGAGTTGTAATAGTTTGTGTGCTTCGCTTTCTCCGTTTCCTACGAGACCTTTGTAATTGGATTGCCGGGCGAATCCGTAATAGATTTCGGCGCATTCCCACGGGGTCAGGGTCGTATCGGCCTGCTCAAAACGTGCAAGCAACTGGTTGTAGGTATTCGGTGAATCGGTTGCCACACTGTCGCCAGGGACGGTCGTGAGGAATTTTTTCATAATGGTTTCCGTTGTTATTGTTTTAGTTTCCTGGGAACGGGCTTGAGCTCGATAGCTATTGGTCAACAATAAGACGGTGAGGCTGAGTATGGAAAGTTTTTTCATAAGAGAGGTAGTTTTAGTGAGGTATTCAAAATTAAAGAAATTAGTCTGAATATGCAAAAATAGATTTAAGTTGGCCGTATGGGGTGATACGGTGATAGGAATGCAATTCGTTGGTTGTTTCCTGAACAGGTACTCTTGTGGCCGAATGCCTGCAAGCAGTCGATTTTGTTGACATCTCCGATTGGCGTATCGGAATCCTGAACCGGTTACTGATGCCGATTGCCATTTCGTTTTTGATCGTGCTGTCTATCTTCGCGACGGTGTGCGATTTGACAGCCGGTAGCCTGAAGATCGACGCCAGCGGCGGGGCCAATATCGATATGGCCGTAAAATGCGAGCAGATCGTAATCGGAATGTCGGGCGGCGCGCGCATTACGGCTTTCGGCGAAACCGGGGCTCTGAAGGCTTCCGGGTCGGGCGGCGCGCATCTGGAAGCGGCCGGACTGAAGGCAAACGACGTTACGCTGGGAGGTTCCGGCGCGGCGGGGTTGCGAGTATGGGCCGTTCAGAACCTGAGCGTTTCCAGCCTATCCGGCGCGGCGACCGTGCGGTATAAAGGCGATCCGCGGATCGGCACGCTCCAGATCGACCGGGGGTCTTTCGGAAAATTAAATCCTTAAAATCGGCTTCCTGCGCCGGTGCGGCGCGGATTTCCCGCCCGAACGAAACCGCTGGGGTTTCGCCGGGCGGTTTTTATTCCCCGAACAGGCTGTCGACGAATTCCCTGCGGTCGAATACCTGCAGTTGGTCGATCCCTTCGCCGACGCCGATGTAGCGCACCGGGATTTTGAACTGGTCGCTGATGCCGATCACTACGCCGCCTTTGGCCGTGCCGTCCAGTTTGGTGATCGCGAGGGCGGTGACGCGCGTGGCTTGCGTGAATTGTTTCGCCTGTTCGAAGGCGTTCTGGCCCGTCGATCCGTCGAGCACCAGCATCACTTCGTGCGGCGCGTCGGGAATCACTTTGGTCATAACGTTGCGGATCTTGGTCAACTCGTTCATCAGGCCGATTTTGTTGTGCAGCCGTCCCGCCGTGTCGATCAGTACGACGTCGGCATCGTTCGCTACGGCGCTACGCAGCGTGTCGAAAGCCACCGAGGCCGGGTCGGAACCCATGTCCTGGCGGATCATCGTGCCCCCGGCGCGTTCGGCCCAGACGGCCAGTTGGTCGATCGCGGCGGCGCGGAACGTGTCGGCGGCGCGATATAGACTTTTTTTACCGTCGTTTTTCAGCTTCGAAGCCAACTTGCCGATCGTGGTCGTTTTGCCGGCCCCGTTGACGCCGACCACCATGACCACGTACGGCATACCGTTGCGTTTCTCGTAGGAGAAGTTCTCCTCGCCGGCGCTTTTGTTCTCTTCGAGCAGGGCCGTGATTTCGGTGCGCAAGATGCGGTTCAGTTCCGCGGTGTTCATGTATTTGTCTTCGGCGACCCGTTTTTCGATCCGTTCGATGATCCGTACGGTGGTGTCGACGCCGACATCCGACGTGATCAGCACCTCTTCGAGGTTGTCCAGCACCTCTTCGTCGACTTTCGACTTGCCGGCCACGGCCCGCGCCAGTTTCGAGAAAACCCCTTCTTTCGTCTTTTCGAGCCCTTTGTCGAGGTCTTCTTTATGCTCCTTTTTTGAAAAAATATTGAACAGTCCCATAATCGTACGCTATTTGATGATATGCATGGGCCCCGGGAGACTCGGGGGATGCGCCCTACAAAAATACAAAAAGCTCCTTACAGTTAAGAAGCTTTTTGTAATAAGACGGAAAATCGCTTATTTTTTTGCGAAGAAATCTTTGATCTGATCGTTCAGCACTACTTCGGTTTTGAAGGAGTAGGCTCCGGTCTTTTCGGATTTCACCATCTTAATACATTTCGTGTGCGCTTTACCGGCTCCGGTCTTCAGCGTCGCAACTACTTTCTTTGCCATGATTCAAACCTTATTTAATTTCGCGGTGGATGGTTACTCGTTTCAGGATCGGGTTATACTTTTTACGCTCCATCCTGTCGGGCGTGTTTTTCTTGTTTTTGGTCGTGATATACCTTGACATTCCCGGAAGCCCGCTCTCTTTCTGTTCCGTGCACTCAAGGATAACCTGAACCCTGTTACCTTTTTTTGCCATTTTCTGCTTCGATTAATAATTAATAGACCGATTTGGGCGCAGCGGCGCTTTTCAGGGCTGCGGACAAACCTTTCTTGTTGATGGTTTTCATGCCTGCGGCAGTCACTTTAAGGGTGATCCACCGGCCTTCTTCTTCGTTCCAGAAGCGTTTCGTTTTCAAATTCGGATTAAAACGCCTCTTGGTTTTTTTGTTCGAGTGCGACACGTTGTTGCCAACCTGAGCCGTTTTACCCGTGATTTCACAAATTTTCATAGAATTCGTTTTTTTACATTACTCCAAAAGGATCGCCAAAAATACGAAATATTCTCCGAATAAAAAAATACGGCGGTAAAAAAACAGGGCGTTTCGTACGAAGCCGTAAAGATAACGGGAAATGCGGAGATGCGCCGTTTCGGACGGCGGCGGTCAATAATTTTTTCGGGACGGAACGGAATGTCGTCCGAAATGCGTATTTTCGTGTGACGAATTCAAATAAAAAATACGCATGAAACGAATCATTTTGCCGTTGTTGGCGCTGTTGGCATTGGGCACGGGCCGGGCGATCGCGCAGCAACACAACCCGTTCGAAGGCGGAAAACTGCCGTTGATACCTTATCCGGCCGAGGTGCGGGTCGGGGAGCGCGATTTCGATCCCGGGGAGCGGCTTACCGTCCGGGTGTGTTCCGGCGACGAGGAAGATTTTTTTGCCGCCGCGACGTTGACCGACGAACTGGAAAATATCCGCACGGTCGTAAGAAAGTCGCGGTCGGGCGTTAAGGGTGCCGTGACGCTGACGCGTCCGGGGCTGAACCGTCAGGCCGACGAACGCTTGAAACAGGCGGGGTTGGAACTCGCTCCGGATTTTAATCCGGAAGGGTACGTGCTGCTGGCCGACGGGCAGGGCGTGATCGTTTCGGCCAATACGGCCGCCGGCCTGTTCTATGGCGTGCAGACGCTACGCCAACTGGTCTATCCGTCCGGCGACGGATACCGGGTGCGGGCGGTCGCCGTGCGCGACGCTCCGGCGATGCGTTATCGCTGGCAGCAGGACGACTGGAGCCGCGGGCCGATTCCGACGCTGGAATACGCCAAAAAGCAGGTGCGCATTTTGTCAGAATATAAAATCAACGGATACAGCATCTACGCCGAAAACCTATACCAGTCGAAGTCGCATCCGGCGATCAACCCGTACGGCGGCACGATCACCCCGGAGGAGATCGCCGAACTGATCGATTACGCCGCACGTTACCATGTCGAGATCATCCCGCAGCAACAGACCTTCGGGCACCTGCACTATGTGTTGCGGCAGGAGCGTTACGCCGACCTCGGCGAAAAGCGCGGCAGCCAGATACTGAGTCCGACCGAACCGGGGGCGTACGATTTTATCGGCGACTACCTGGGCGAGATCGTGCCGATGTTCACGTCCGAGTTCATCCATATCGGTTGCGACGAGACGTTCGAACTCGGACGCGGCAAAAGCAAAGAGTCGGTGGCCGGGTCGTCGCACGCCGACGTTTACCTGGGACATCTGAAAAAGGTGGCCGCACTGCCCGCGCTGAAGGATAAAAAGTTGTTGTTTTGGGGAGAGATCGCCGTCGAACATCCCGAGAAACTCGATCTGCTGCCGTCGAACGTGATCGCTGTCGCGTGGGACTACCTGCCCCGGGATAGCTACGAGACGTTCTTGAAGCCGTATGCCGACAAACACTTCGCCACGTTCGTCGCGCCGTCGGCTTTCTACGGCGGGCGCGTTTTCCCGGATTACCTGTCTCACATGAAGAATATCCGTAATTTCGTCCGCGACGGGCAGAAATACGGCTCGATGGGGATGCTGAACACTTCGTGGGACGATATGGGCGAAGACTTGTTCGATATGGGTTGGTACGGCGTGGTTTACGCCGCCGCCTGCGCCTGGCAGCACGGCGAGTCGGATCTCGACCGCTACCGCGATGCGTTTGATTGGGCGTTCTATCGCAATTCGGACGGGCATCCGTTCGCCGACGGAATTTGCAAGTTGGCCGACGTGCACGGCCGCGTCGGGGCGGTCAACTTCGAGATGGCTTACACTTCGCCGTTCACCGAAGCCGGCGTGGCGTTGCAGAATCACCTGCAAAATACGGGGGCGTGCCGCGAGATGCGCTTGTGGTGCGAGGATGCTTATACGCAGTTCAGCCGCGCGCGCGACCGGGTCGCGCTGCACGGTTCGACGGTCGATGCGCTGTTGTTCGCCGCCCGGCGGATGGATTTCGTGTTTCACAAGGCGCTGTTGGCCGGCGAGATGTCCGACCTGTACGATGCGCTGGTCCGCGACGACGACAAGGGATATGCGGTCAATACGGCGTTGTACGACCTGATTATGCCGTACGCCAGCCGCCTCGGATCGCTGAGGGACATGACCAAGGAACTGAAACTCTTTCACCGCGATCTGTGGCGCGGCGAAAACCGTCCGATTCACTGGGACGTGGCGGCGATCCGCTACGACCGTATGCTGTTGGAATGGGAGCAGCAGTACGACCGTATCCAGCTCGACCTGCAACAGCAGGGGCGCGACGGGAGTCACCTTCCGCGCGAGCAGGTCGGTTTCCGTTTCGACAGGCCGCAGCAATAAAACGCCGGCGGGAAATTTCGAACGGCGCGGATATTTCGTCCGCGCCGTTTTCATATCCGGCTACGCTTTGCATACGCGTTCCGCAAAGGGAATTCTAAATGTGTTTCGCTGTTTCGCAGGCTATTTTATTGCAACGGCATTTGTTTTGCGCCTCTTTTCGAGTTCTTCGTTGCGTTGCATGATTTTTCGGATCTCCCGGTCGAGCCGGGCGGTTTCCTGTTGCAGGGCGAATGTCTGTTCGTGCAGGAATTGATTGTCCTGGGCGATCGGCGTCGCGCAGGGGCCGTGTTTCGGAAAGATCGGTTGGCTCATTGTTCCGGATTTTATTTCACCCGCCTCCCGGTGAAGTGCATAGGAAGACGTGAGGCTGCATGACCGATCCGGTTTGAGATCCTGGGTATCCGGAACGAATAAGCGCATACAGTTCACGCTTTAAGTATGCACGAATGTACGGATACGTCCCGTGTCGAGATCGATCCCGGATACAAAAGATTTCACGCAGGAAAACGGCCGTTTCACATACGGCATACTCCCGGCGTGAGCCCGTGCCTATCGCCCCGTTCCTTTGAAAGTTCCCGATTTTCAGGCCGAAACAATATCACGACGTCTTTCAACGCGTGAGTACTACAACAGCAATGAAATAATCCGAATACACAAGCGGTTACGGGCGGCTTCAGTACCGGATCGTCCACAGTCCGTTTCCCGGAGCGCCGCACAGGCGCAGCCTGAGCAGATTGATCGCGTTCGACGACGCGCGTTCGATGTTCTGGCTCCTCAGCGATCCGAAAACCATCCGGATCGAATACGTCTCATCGGGGCCTGAGACGGCCATCCAGACGGTGCCGACCGGTTTGTCCGGCGTTCCTCCGGTCGGGCCGGCGATGCCGGTCGTCGCGATCCCGTAAGTCGCTCCGGTCGCCTTGCGCACTCCGGTCGCCATCTGTTCGGCCACCGGTCGGCTGACCGCTCCGCAGCGGTTCAGGTCGTCCGCGTTCACGCCGAGCAGGGCCGTCTTGACGTCGTTCGAATAGGCTACGACGCCTCCCCGGAAGTAATCCGACGCTCCGGGCAGCGCCGTAAAGCGGTGGGCGATGTTGCCGCCCGTACACGATTCGGCTGCGGCGACCGTTTCGCCGCGGACGCGCAGCAACTCGCCGACGGCGCTTTCGAGCGTAGCGTCGCCGTAACCGATGATCCGGTACGGGATCGCTTGGTCCAGCAATGCGAATTGCCGGTCGATTTCCGCCGCGGCCTGCTGTCCGTCCACGTCGTAGGCCGACAGCCGCAGGCGGATGTTCATTGCGCTGGGCAGGTAGGCCAGGTGCAGGTAGGCGGGCAGCGCGTTTTCCCAGTCGGCGATCGTTTCGGCGAGGATCGATTCGGCCAGTCCGTAGGTGATCGCCGTTTTGTGTACGATCGCGTCGAATCGGAAATGTTCGTACAGCCGCGGCAGCACTTGCTCGCCGATCAGCGTTTTCATTTCGAACGGGACGCCCGGCAGCGATACGAGCACTTTGCCGTCCCGCTCGAACCACATGCCCGGAGCCGTTCCGCAACGGTTCGGCAGGACGGTGCATCCGTCCGGCACGAGGGCCTGGCCCTGATTCAGTTCGTTGAAGTCGATGTGCCGTACGGCAGTCATCGCGCGCACCTGCTCGTAGACGGCCTCGTTGCGTACCAGTTTCATGCCGAACAACCGGGCCAGCGTATGTTTGGTGATGTCGTCCTTGGTCGGGCCGAGACCGCCGGTGCAGATGACGATATCGGAGTGCGACAACGCTTGCGTGACGGCTTCGGAGATAGGTTCGGCTCGGTCGGATACCGAAGTGATCCGGTGGATTTTGATTCCGGCCGCGTTCAGCTTTTCGCCGATCCATGCCGAGTTGGTGTCGACGATCTGTCCGATCAGAATTTCGTCGCCGATGGTAATGATTTCTGCTTGCATCGTTTCTCTGATCCCGAATCTGGGATTTTTTATGATTATACGGTTTAAAGTCGTTCGGCCGATTCCGGCGGACGTTGTTCGGAACGTTCCCGCCGCCGGCGAAACGTCCGGCAAAGATACGGCTTTATCGGTAAATTCGTTCGGACCGTTGCGGCCGAGACTGCGGATCGGCTGATTTTTTCGATAAATTTCCGGAGTCGCCGGCTGCGGTAAAGGAGCGTCGGGCGGCGTTCCCGGCTCCGCTCCGCCCGGATTTCGCCCGCCGTCGGGTTTCCGGCGGCCGTTTTCGCCCGGCATTTTTTCGAAACCGGTTTCCGGAACGTTCGTCGTAAATCAAACGTTCCGCCTTTTCGAGCGGAACGTTTCGCATACGGTAGGGATTAGCGTTGTCCGGATTCCGATCGGGTTTCCGTTTTCGTCTTGCTCTCGGCTTCCTGCTTCAGTCGCTTGCAGATACGTTTGACGAATTGCGGACCGTTGTAGATAAAGCCGGTATAGATCTGGATCAGGCTGGCGCCGGCGTTCAGCATCGCTACGGCGTCGTCCTCGGTCATGATGCCGCCCACGCCGATGATCGGGAAGCGACCTTCGGTTTTTTTGTGAATGTAGCGCACCACTTCCAGCGACCGTCGGGTCAGCGGACCTCCGCTGAGTCCGCCGTTGCCGATGGCTGCGACCGTGGCCGGATCGGTTTCGAGTCCGTCGCGGCGGGTTGTCGTGTTTGTCGCGACAATGCCGTCGAGTCCCGTTTCGACCAGCACGTCGATCATGTCGTCGATCTGCGCGTCGGTCAGGTCGGGCGATATTTTCAGCAGGATCGGCCGGTACTGGTTCTGTCCGCGCCTGAAGTCGATCAAACCGCGCAGGATCAGGTTCAGGTTGTTCTTGTCCTGCAGGCTGGTCAGGTTCGCGACGTTCGGGCAGCTGACGTTGATGATGAAATAGTCGACGTATTGGTACAGGTTGCGAAACAGACGCAGGTAGTCCGCCGGAGCGTCTTCGTTGCGCGTCTGCGTGTTTTTGCCGAGGTTGCCGCCGATGATCTGGTGCGGACGGCGGTGGCGCAGGTTGCGGACGGCGTTTTCCATCCCTTGGTTGTTGAAGCCCATCCGGTTGATCAGCGCGTTGTCTTCGGGCAACCGGAACAGGCGCGGGCGCGGATTGCCCGGCTGCGCTTTCGGGGTGACCGTTCCGATCTCGGTGAATCCGAATCCGAGCGAGAGCAGCTCTTTGTACACTTCGGCGTCCTTGTCGAAGCCGGCGGCGATCCCGACCGGATTTTGGAACCGGATGCCGAACACTTCCCGTTCCAACGACGGATGTCTGACGGCGCAGAAAGCTCTCAGCAGCATACGTGAACCGGGAATGTAATGAATCACGCGCAGTGCGGTGACGATGATCCGATGGATGATTTCCGGGGGAATCAGGAACAGGATCGGACGGATGACTTTCTTATACATAATTAATCAGGCGGCCAGAATTTCTGCAAAAGTAGGAATAATTTTTAAAATAACGGGCATTCCGGAAGCAATTCCGGGCAAAAGTACGTCGCCCGCAACATTTTCATTATGAATCGGATCGTTTAGAAGAACTCGGTGCGGTAGTCGTAGTTGTTGCGGATGTTTTCGAATGCGGAAGGCGCACTGCGCAGGCGTTGCGTCTCGGCTTCGATCCGGAAATAGCGCGGCATGGTTTCCCGCATCCGTTCCCATGTGATGTTCGGGTCGGCCCGGCTCGGGGTTACCTGCGGAGGATACCAGCCGTTCAGGGGGAATCCGAAAAATTCGCTGACGGCTCGTACGGCCGCCGCCGTTCCGGCGGCTTTTCCCTGGATCGAGTAGCCGGCGATGTGCGGCGTGGCGAACGTGGCCAGGCTTAGCAACGTCGGGTGGATATCCGGCTCGTTGTTCCAGGTGTCGACGACCGCGTGCGACAGCCGTCCGCTTTGCAGCGCGCCGATCAGCGCCTCGTCGTCGACGATCTTTCCCCGGGACGTGTTGATGAAGATCGCCCCCGGTTTGATCGCTTCGAAAAAGGAGGCCGAAGCCATTCGCAGCGTCGGATAGTTTCCCGTGCGATTCAGCGGAACGTGACAGGTGACGATGTCGGCCTGCGGCAACAGTTCGCCGAGCGGCAGGTAGTCGTCCTGCGGGTTCCGTTCGGCCTTCGGCGGGTCGCAGCGCAGCACTCGGAAGCCGAACAGCTCGCCGTATTCGGCGATCAGCGACCCAACGTTTCCTACGCCTACGACGCCCAGGGTTCTGTCTGCGGGCGACCATTCGTCCCGGACTGCGAGGGCCGCGAGGGCCGCCATGACGTATTGCAGCACCCCGCGCGCGTTGCATCCCTGGCGGTCGCGATCGCGATGCCGTGCCGGGAGCAGTATTCCGAATCGATGTGGTCGTGGCCGATTGTGGCCGTGGCGATCAATCCGACCGGCGTGCCGCCGAGCAACCGTTCGTCGCAGTGCGTGCGCGTCCGCACGACCAGAGCGTCGGCCCGGGCCGCGTCGCAGTGCGAAATCTCGCTGCCTTTGAGATATTGCACGCGGGCGTAGGGTTCCAGCACGCCTTTGAGAAAGGGAATGTCGCAGTCGGCCAGCACGTAAGGTTTTGCGTTCATCTTCCAGCTTATTGTTTCCGGGGCAAATGTAACAATAACTTTGGAATCGCCGTCCGGATTTTCGCAAAGGCTTGTTTTTACGGCTTGTTCCGGCTCCGGTAGCGACGGAATCCGGCATCGGGCGGACGAATCGTGAAAAAACCCCCGCCGCAGCTACTGCGACGGGGGTTACCCAACTTAATGTATGATTATGAAAAAAACTACCCGATCTCCGTTTCACAACGATAATCGGAAATCTACATTAGTAACGCGGGCGGATTGGCGGATATTGTCCGGATCGTTCTTTTTGTCGGAAGAAAAACGGTAACGGGTTGGATTTCAAAATTCGGAAAAAAGCCTTTTCCCGGAAATCCGGTATTTTTATCTATTTTTGTCCGTGCGGGCCGGTCGTTTGCGGGCCGCTTAATTTCGAAAAACGTGGAGAAAACAGATTTTGATCCGAACGCTCCGGGCGTGAATAACGGGCGCTATTTCGGACTTCCTTTTACGCCGGAGCAGGCTCGACTGGTGCTGATGTCCGTTCCGTGGGACGTGACGACCTCTTACCGCGAGGGGACGGCCGGCGGTCCCGATGCAATCCTGGACGCTTCGTTGCAGGTCGATCTGTACGACCTGCACAATCCGGACGGTTGGCGGCAGGGAATCGGGACGCTGCCGGTCGGCGATACGCTGGAACTGCGCGGTAAAAAATTGCGGGAAGAGGCTCGGCGGGTGATCGAACACTGGGAATCGGGCGGTACGGCCGGAGAATCGGTGCGCCGCCGTATCGCGCGGGTCAACGAAGGTTCCGCAAAACTCAATGCGGAAGTGTACGACGAGGCCTGCCGATGCTGGACGCCGGTAAAAAGGTGGGGTTGGTCGGCGGCGACCATAGCGTCCCGCTCGGATTGATCCGCGCGGTGGCCGAGCGTAATCCGGGCGTCGGCGTACTGCATGTCGACGCTCATGCCGACCTGCGCCGGGCTTACGAAGGATTTACCTATTCGCACGCTTCCATTATGTATAATGTGTTGAACGAAGCGGCCGGAGTGTCGGCTCTGGTGCAGGTGGGCGTTCGCGATCTCTGCGACGACGAGGCGCGCCTGGCCGCGGCGGATGCGCGTGTCCGCCTGTTCGACGATTACGCGCTGTCCGCCGCGAAGTTCGGCGGCGAAAGTTGGAATGCCGTGTGCGAGCGGATCATCGCCTGCCTGCCCGAAAAGGCGTACGTCAGTTTCGATATCGACGGGCTCGCGCCGGAGTATTGCCCGCATACCGGAACGCCGGTTCCGGGCGGACTGAGTTTCGCCGAAGCGGTTTACCTGCTCGACCGGCTGACCGCTTCGGGTCGCGAGGTGGTCGGGTTCGACCTTTGCGAGGTGGCTCCCGATCCGGCCGGCGACGATGACTGGGACGCCAACGTCGGCGCGCGGATGCTCTATAAACTGTGCAATTTTGCGTTGCGGAGCGGCAAATAGGAGGTTTTGGTATCCTGTTTGCGGTAAGGCTCTGACATTTTGCCGTTTTGCAGCGGCGTTATTTTATCGATTCGACAACGGATTATGACGAGGGCCGTTACTTTCAGACGCAAGCGGAATTTTTTTGTCCGCCACGAAAAGCACCACCGTTTCATGCATAGCCCCTGGGCGGGCGGCGTGATTTTGGTCGCGTTCGCGGTGTTGGCCCTGATTCTGGCCAACATTCCGCAAACCGCCGGGGTCTATCACCACCTGCTTGAGAGCCATCTGACCGTCGGGTTCGACCATTTCCGGCTCAGCAAGCCGCTCGAAGCGTGGATCAACGACGGGTTGATGGTTATTTTCTTTTTCTATGTCGGCTTGGAAATCAAACGCGAGATCATCGCCGGCCAACTTTCCGGGGTGCGCCGCGCCGCGCTTCCGGTGGCGGCGGCGATCGGAGGCATGGCGGTGCCTGCGCTGATTTACGTGCTGATCAACCGGAGCGGCGATTTCCTGTCGGGGTGGGGGATCCCGATGGCAACCGACATCGCATTCGCGATCGGCATCCTGTCGCTACTCGGCAACCGGGTTCCGGTTTCGCTGAAGGTGTTCCTGATGGCGCTGGCCGTAGTCGACGACCTCGGCGGCATCCTGGTGATCGCCGTTTTCTATTCGACCGACATCCAGGTCGGAATGCTCGTGGCGGCGGCCGTCGTGTTCGTCTTCATGATCCTGCTGAAGCGGCTGAATGTTTACAAGATGCGCTATTACCTGATTCTCAGTATCGTGATGTGGATTCTGTTTCTGTATTCGGGGATTCATGCGACGATCGCCGGCGTGCTGATCGCGCTGACGATTCCGTCTACGCCCCGTTTTACGAAACGTTATTTTTCCTACAAGACGCGGTATTACCTGCGTTCGTTCCGCCGGCACGACCGCGAAGGAGTGCAGGTGCTGTCGAACCGCAAACAGCTCGAAGACATCGAGATGGTGCGCTTGGTGGCGACCAATGCGATCAGCCCGTCGCAACGGCTGGAATATGCGCTGCACCACGTCGTCTCCTTTTTTATTATGCCCGTTTTTGCGCTGGCCAACGCCGGGGTCGCGATCAGCGGATTCGGCGACTTGCGCGTGCTGTTGGAGCCGCTGGGGATGGGAATCTTTTTCGGATTGGTGGTCGGCAAGCCGCTGGGCGTATTTCTGTTCAGCCGGCTGGTCGTATGGCTGAAATGGGGAGAATTGCCGCAGGGAGCTACCTGGGCCGGGGTTTTCGGCGTTTCGTGCCTGGCCGGGATCGGATTTACGATGTCGATTTTTATCAATAACCTGGCCTTTGCCGATCCGGCGACGGTGAGTAACGGCAAAATCGCGATTCTGGTGGCGTCGCTGGCCGCCGTGATCGTCGGGTTCGTTTTTACCCGCACGATGGTGAAACGGAAGGAAAATCCGGAAGATTGAAAATATTTGCCCGAAAATGCGGCGAAAATGGTGCATTATTCGCTGAATTTGTTTAAGTTTGCGACTCGTATACGGCTACTGAAAACGTGGCACGGTTTTGAAGACGATTCTGATTATTAATTTATAGTTCTAAAAAAATGAAAAAAGTTGTTATTTTAAGCGGTGTAGCCGCCCTTTTCCTCGGCGCCTGCACCTCGACCGGCGGAGGCAGCCTCAAATCGACCGAAGATTCGCTGGCCTATGCTATGGGCCTGGATATGGGCAGCTATATCCAGAACATGGATACGATGTTGGACGCCAACCTGAATCTGGCGGTGATCGCAAAAGCGATGCAGGACGTTGCCAAGAGCGATACTTCCGTGATGAGCAAGGAGGCCGCCTATAACTTTATGCGCGAATACTACACGGTGGTTAAACCCCGTAAAGACAGTATCGCCAGCGCGGAATTCATCGCCGAAGCCGAAAAAGGAAGCAACGTGAAGAAGACCGCTTCGGGCCTGCTGTACGAGATCGTTGAAATGGGTGACGAGAGCGTGAAACCCGATTCGGCTTCGACCGTACGCGTACTCTACAAGATGACCGACCGCAAAGGAAAGGATCTGCAGAATACCTATGACAGCAAGGATACCGCCAACATTACGTTGAAGGGCGTAATCCCGGGTTGGGCCGAAGGTATGCAGTTGGTAGGCAAAGGCGGCAAAATCAAACTGTGGCTGCCGTCCGAACTGGCTTACGGCAAACAGGGCCGCGGTCAGATGATTCCCGCCAACTCGGCATTGTACTATGAAGTCGATCTGATCGACGTGATTCCTGCGGATTCGGCTACGAAATAATTTTTCGCTCCGAGCAGAGAGATCCGGGAAGCGTGTAAACGCTTCCCGGTTTTTTATCGGTTTCTTTGAAAAGGGGCGGCGGAATTTCGCGGCGGCTATTTGACGATGATCGTCGTCAGGATGTCGCTGCCGACGGCCCTGTTGATCGCCTCTTTGAGCGCCGCGCGCTGCATGAAGATCTCGTTGCGGACGACCGACGAACTGAGGTAGACGAACAACCGTCCGCCCGTCTTGATCTCGAGCCGGACGGTATACGATGCGACGATGTCTCCGACCACGCGCGGCCACACGTCCGGAATCCGCGCTTCGGCTATTTTGCGGGCGATCGTCGGCGTGGACGTGAAAAAATCGTTCAGCGCATCGCCTATCCGGATCGGGTCGCGTCTTCTCATGCCGTTCGGATTTCGCCGTCGGTTACGTTGAACAGGGTGTACCGGCATCCGTTGCTGTGCAGTACGTTTTCGAGCCGGACTTTGTTGCAGTCGGTAATGAAGATCTGACCGAAACGTTCGCTGGTCACGATGCGGATCAACTGTTCGACGCGCTGCATGTCGAGCTTGTCGAAGATGTCGTCCAGCAGCAGGATCGGCCGAACCGGACTGTGGCCGGCTATCAGATCGAACTGGGCCAACTTCAGCGCGATGAGAAACGACTTCTGTTGTCCCTGGGAACCGTATTTGCGCAACGTATAGTCGCCGAGGGTCATACGCAGGTCGTCACGGTGCACGCCGCGCGTAGTGTATTGGTTCGCCCGGTCTTGTGGCTGCGCATCGCGCAAGATTTCATCGAACGGCAGTTGGTTCAGTTCCGACCGGTATTTCAGTTTGATTTGTTCTCGGTCGCCGGACAGTGCGGCGTAATATCGCGCTACGTGCGGCGCCAGTTCGTCAATCAGTTGTTTGCGCCTTGCGTTGATATCCGTTCCGAGAGCCGCCATCTGTAGATCGATCACTTCCATTATTTCGGAAAAGTTCGGCGTTTGCTGCGCCTTGAGCAGTTTGTTCCGTTCGGCGAGCAGGTGGTTGTACCGCACCAATGTCGCGAGGTATTTCCGGTCGAGCTGCGAAATGAGACTGTTCATGTACCTGCGCCGCTCCTCGCCCGATTCGTTGATCAGCGCGGTGTCCGACGGGGTGACCATCACCAGCGGGATCAGTCCGAAGTGATCGGACAGCTTTTCGTACTCCTTCCCGCCGCGGCACAACTTTTTCTGAGAATTTTTTTTGTACGAGCAAACGATGTGCTCGCTGCGATCTTCGGACGTCCGGTAAACGCCGTCGATCAAAAATGCGTCCGCACCGTGGCGTATGCACTGCGAATCGGCAAAATTGAATCCGCTTTTACCGACCGACAGGTAATGTACGGCGTCGAGCAGGTTGGTTTTGCCGGTTCCGTTGTCGCCTACCAGGCAGTTGATCTGCGGCGAAAGCTCGATATGGGCTTCCGCAATGTTCTTGAAGTCGATCAGCGACAGTTTGTGGAGGTGCATAAGGTTGTTTTTACGTTCCCAAAGATACTTAATTTTCGGGAATATTCCGCGGCGCGCGGTTTTTTGCTTCCCGGATGCCGACGGGAGGATTTTGCGGGCGTCGCTCCGGAGGCGGGCAAAGATAAAAAAGATGCCGAAATAGTTTTAATTTCCCTAAAAAAGGTTACTTTTGCATTTCGTAAGTATGTAAATTTTAATTTTTGAATCGATTATGGCACAAAACAAACCGCAGGCCGAAAAAGATCCCGAGGTAGCCATCGCATCGGCGATCGGTCGCGTCGAGGCTTTTATCATGCGAAACAGCCGGTCGCTGCTGACCGCTTTGGGAGTCGTTATCATCGTGGTGGGAGGTTTCTTCGGATATAAATACCTGGTCGCCGTTCCGCGGATGGAGAAGGCTTCGGCGATGATGTTCGCCGCCGAGCAGCAGTTCGCCCAGGATTCGTTCAAACTGGCGCTGAACGGGGACGGTAATTTCGCCGGTTTCCTGCAGGTGATCGAAAAATACGGTTCGACCGGAACGGGCAACGTAGCCAGGCATTACGCCGGAATCTGCTACCTGCGCCTGGGACAGTACCAGGAAGCGCTGGACTACCTGACTCAGTACAAAGGCTCGACCGACGACGTGCCGTCCGCTTTGCTGGCCGCGCAGAACTACGGACTGCGGGGCGACGTTTATGTCCAGATGGGCGATTACGCCGAGGCTGCCAAGTCGTATGAAAAAGCCGTCGCCACGAGCAGCGATCCGCTTACGGCGCCTTACTACCTGAAAAAAGCCGGCGAAGTGTACGAAAAGCTCGGCGACAATGCCAAGGCGCTCGCGGCGTACGAGGCGGTCGAGGTCGATTATCCGACCAGCATGGAGGCCCGCGATATTCAGAAATACATCGGGCGAATTCAGCAGCAGTAACCGTTTACGGAATCCATAAACCGAAAGGTTGCTGTGTTGTACGGCAACCTTTTTTGACTTAAACTATAAATAAAAGATATGGCGACGATTCATAAAAATTTGTCGGAAATAGGAACGGAACTGCCCTCGGCGGCGGATATGAGGATCGGCATCGTGGTGTCGGAGTGGAACGAGCAGATCACCGGCGCGTTGCTCGAAGGAGCGGTGCGTACGTTGAAAAACGCCGGGTGCGACGAACAGAATATCGAAGTGAAACGCGTCCCCGGGACGTTCGAACTTTCCCTCGGAGCGCAGTTTTTCGCCGAGTACACCGATGTGGACGGCGTGATCGTGCTGGGCTGCGTGATCCAGGGCGAGACGCGGCATTTCGATTATGTGTGCCAGGGCGTTACGCAGGGCGTTACGCAGTTGATGCTGTCGTGGAACATGCCGGTGGCCTCGGGGTGCTGACGACTGAGAATTTGCAGCAGGCCATCGACCGTGCCGGTGGAAAGTACGGCAACAAGGGGGACGAAGCCGCCGCTGCGGTCATCAAGATGATCGCTTTGCAGATAGAGATGGAGCCCGAAGAGACCGAAGCCGACCGAAAGAAGATCAACTAATCAGCCTGAAGGTTTTTAGCGTACCGCCAGCCGTTGCCGCCATGCGGTTTCGTCGAAGCCGACCAGCACGAAGTCTGCGGCGACCAACAACGGGCGTTTGACCAGCTTGCCGTCGGAGGCGAGTACGGACAGCAACTCTTCGCGGGTTGCTGTTTCCATTTTTTCTTTCAGGTTCAGTTCCCTGTATTTCAGCCCGCTGGTGTTGAAGAATTTCCGGATCGGCAGTCCGCTGGCGGGAATCCATGCGGAGAGTTCCTGCGCGGTCGGGTTTTGCAGCGTGATGTCGCGCGCTTCGACGTCGATGCCGTTCGCCCGCAGCCATTTGGCGGCTTTGATGCAGGTGCCGCACTTTGGATAGTGAAGAAACAGGTATTTCATGACGTTCCGTTTTTTTTGAAGTACGGACAAATTTAGGAAATTTTTCCGGGCCGCGCCGCAGTTTCGGCAACATAAGAGGGAATCCCGCAAATAGCGGGATTCCCTCTTATGTCCGTAACCGGGTTGTTTTATTTCATCATTTTGTCGAGCGTCTTTTTCAGCGAAGTGATGTCGCGCTGGAACGAGATGATGTCTTGCTCGTGTTCCAGTTCGTCTTCGAGGATTTCGACGGCCATTTTGGCGGTTGTATAGTCGATCCCGCTCGTAAAGTCGGCGATGTCCTGGTAGCGCTTGATTGCACAGCGTTCGCCGCGCAGATTCTGTTCGAGAACGGTTTCGATGTACGGGTCGGTCGGCGCTTCGTATTTGCACCGGGCCATTTTCATCCATTGGTCGGGACTGAGCACGGGCGTGCCGCCGAGCTGGATGATCCGATCGATCAGTTTGACGGCGTGCGACAGTTCTTCGTCGGCATGCTTGAGCATTTCCGATTCGATTTCGCTGCGCATCGGGCCTTCCGTGACGCGCGCGCCTACCCAATATTGGTAGTAGGCCAGCCACTCTTCGCACAGGGCGGCGTTAAGCATTTCGATCAGTTTCTGAACATCGAGGTTTAGCACCTCTGCACTTACCTGTTTCATCGTTTTGCGTTTTAGTGATTAATGACGGTTTGGAAACGGTTTGTGCAAATATTGTGCTAAATCGCGGCGGGATTGTCGGAATGTTTCGGAAAAGTCCCGTGTACAGAATAACTTGGCCCGTTCCGGGTGTTCCTATGCGGACGGTTCGTCCCGGAATTCGTATAACTGGTTGCGCAGGCGCGGCACGAAGCCCGCCTCTCGGATCGCCTGCCGGATACCCTGCGCGTCGAAACGATTGTGCGCGCCGGCCGACGAGACGACGTTTTCTTCGATCATGATCGATCCCATATCGTTGGCGCCGCCGTGCAGCGCCATTTGCGCGGTCGCTTTGCCGACCGTCAGCCACGAAGCCTGTATATTGCGGATGTTGTGCAGGACGATGCGGCTGATCGCGATGATCCGTAGGTATTCGAGCGGAACGAACCGGGCGCTTACGCCCTCGCGTTCGAGCTGCGTTCCGCTCGCGCGGAAGATCCACGGGATGAAGGCGATGAATCCGTAGTTTCCGGCCGGACATTCGGCCTGCAGGTCGCGGATTCGGATCAGGTGTTCGATGCGTTGCCGCGGCGTTTCTACGTGCCCGTACATCATCGTTGCCGAGGTCGCCAGGCCGAGGCGGTGCGCGGTGCGCATGACGTCGAGCCATTGGTCGGCGTTCGGCTTGCCGGGCGAGATAGTCCGCCGCACCCCGTTGTCGAGGATTTCGGCTCCGGCTCCGGGCAGCGAGTCGAGTCCCGCGTCGACCAGCCGTCGCAGCGTCGTTTCCGTGTCCAGCCCGCTGATCCGGGCGATGTGGAATACTTCGGGCGCGCCGAGCGCATGCAGTCGGATCTGCGGATAGCGCGTTTTCAGCTCCCGGAACAGGTTTTCGTAAAAATCGATCCCCAGTTTCGGGTGCAGGCCGCCCTGCAACAACAGTTGGTCGCCGCCCAGCGCGAGGGTTTCCTCGATTTTTTGGGCATACTGTTCGATCGTGGTGACGTAGGCCCGTTCGGTCTGGTGCGGCTTGCAGTGAAAATTGCAGAATTTACAACCCGAAATGCAGACGTTCGTGATGTTGACATTGCGGTCGATTTGCCACGTTACCACGTCGCCCGGAACCTGCTTTTGGCGCAGTTCCCATGCGAGTAACGTCAACTCGCCGGTCGGGGCGGTGTCGTACAGCCGCATCGCCTCGCCGGCGGTCAGCGGTTCGAGGGCGAGCGCCTTGCGGTATATTTTTTCGTTGTCCATCGTTTTTTAAATAGGAAAACCGCTTCTCCGAAGAGAAAGCGGTTCTATTTTCCCACGTTGCGTGGCCGTATTATTCCAGCGAAATGGATTCGGTCGGGCAAACGTCGGCGCAGGTACCGCACTCGGTGCAGGACTCGGGATCGATTACATAGACATCCCCTGCGGAGATAGCTCCCACCGGGCATTCGTCGATGCAGGTACCGCAAGCGGTGCATGTGTCTTTACTGATTTTGTAAGCCATTTTCTGTTTGTTTTAAGAGTTCCACGACGCAAATGTATAATTATTCTATATACGAGTCAAGTTAACAACGAATAAATTTGGCGGATTATTGCAGAAACTCCAGGGCGAATACGGCCATCGTGACCACGCCGTAATCCAGCGCTTGTTCGTCCGGGTTGAACGTAGCGGTGTGCAACGCGCCGCCGCATTCGCCGTTTTTACGCGCGGTGCCGAGCCTGAAAAAGAGGCTGGGGTAGCGTTCCGTGTAGGTGCCGAAATCTTCGGCGGTCATCCGCAGGTCGAGCTCTTCGACGTGCTCCTTGCCCCAGAGTTTGGCAGCGATGCTGCGGGCGCGGACGGTCAGCGCCGGATCGTTGACCACGCACGGATATCCTTCCGGGATTTTCACTTCGGCCGTAACGCAATGGGCCGCGGCGACTCCGGCGGCGATCTCGTGAATGCGCCGTTTGGCCTGCGCGCGCCACCGTTCGTCCATCGTGCGCAGCGTCCCGGCGACTTGTACGACCGGCGGAATGACGTTGGTCGCTCCGTTGGCGATGACCCGCCCGATCGACAGCACGGTCGGGATCGTGGCGTTGTTGTTGCGGCTGACCACCTGTTGCAGCGACGTGATCAGCGCGGCGGCGGCTACGACCGGATCGGTCATCGTGTGCGGCAGGGCGCCGTGGCCGCCGGTGCCGTGTACTTCTATCCACAATTCGTCGCTCGAAGCCATGTACTTTCCGCTGCGGAAACCGAGGTTTCCCACTGCCATTTCCGGGGCGACGTGCTCCCCGACGAATGCGACCACCCGGTAATCGCGGAACGGGTCTTCTGCCATGACCATCGACGCGCCTCCGGGGCAAACCTCTTCGCCGGGCTGGAACAGCCCGAACACGGTTCCGGCGATCTCCGATTTGTGCCGGTTCAGCACGAGCAGCGCGCCGAGCAGGCAGGCGGTGTGCATGTCGTGCCCGCAGGCGTGCATCACTCCGTCGTGCCGGGAGGCGCATTCGAGTCCGGTTTCCTCCCAGATCGGCAGCGCGTCCGTGTCGGCCCTGAGCACCACGCAGCGTTGCAGGTCGCCGTGCCCTTCGATGCGCGCCAGGATACCCGTTCCGGCGATCCTGCGGAACAGGATTCCCGCTTCGGTAAGCTGTGCGGCGATGTAATCCGCCGTTTCGTGCTCTTCGAACGACAGCTCCGGCCGGGAGTGGATCGTCCTGCGGACGGTCAATACCTGTTCGGAAACGGCCTTCGCGTGTTTTTTAATCGATTCGTAGTCCATAGGTTCTCGGTTTTTAGAATAACGCGCGGGCGATCTTGACCATGTTGTCGGTCTTTCCCATCGTGTAAAAATGCAGGACGGGAATTCCGGCCGCGATCAGCTCGCGTCCCTGTGCAATGGCCCATTCGACGCCCGCTTCGCGCACTTCGGCGTTGTTGTTACACCGCTTCACCGTTTCGACCAACGCTTCGGGCAGGTCGACATGGAAAATCTGAGGCAGCATCGTGAGCTGGGCTTTCGTCGAGAACGGCTTGATGCCCGGAACGATCGGCACGTCGATTCCGGCCGCGCGGCAGTCGTCGATGAACGACAGGATTTTCGCGCTGTCGAAACTCATCTGCGTGATGATGTACGCGGCGCCGGCGTCTACTTTCTCTTTCAGCCGGCGCAGGTCTTCGGCTTTGTTCGGGGCTTCGGCGTGTTTCTCGGGGTAACCGGCCACGCCGATGCAGAAATTCGTGTTGTGGCACTGTTCGACCTCGCCGTCGATGAAAACGCCTCGGTTCATCCGTTCGATCTGCTCGACCAGCTCCGACGCGTGCAGGTGTCCGTCCGGGTGGTTGCGGAACGTGTGTTCTCCTTTCAGATTGTCTCCGCGGAGCGCCAGCACGTTTTGTATTCCCAGGAAGTCCAGGTCGATCAGGGCGTCTTCGATGTCGTAGCGCGACTGGCCGCCGCAGATCAGGTGCGGGATGACGGTCAGGCCGTACCGCTGCATGATGGCCGCCGAAATGCCGACCGTCCCCGGCCGCCGGCGTACCGTGTGCCGTTCGAGCAGACCGTTTTCTTTTTCGACGTATTTGACGTCCTCGCGGTGGTAGGTGACGCTACAGAAGATCGGGGAGAATTCCATAAGCGGGTCGATCGCTTCGAACGTGCGCTGTGTTCCGTCGCCTTTGAGCGGCGGCAGCAGTTCGAACGAGAAACGGGGTTTGCCTTCCGCGCCGGCTTTTCGTATGATGTCGGTAATGTGCATGAAATAGGTTTTTAATTTCGCTATGGCGCTACCGCAGGTGCTGCGGCATGATTGTTTTCAGTTTTTCCGGATCGACGTTCCTCCTTGCCGCGTAATCGGCGAGTTGTTCGCCGTCTATCTTGTCTATCGAGAAGTTACGGGCCTCCTCGCAGCCGAAGATCAGGCCGCAGGTCGATTCGCCGGGCGTCATCATGTACGATTCGGTCAGCGCGATGCCGGTCGCTTCGGTCACCCGCATCAGCCGGAAGATGTCCTCTTTCATCGAGTGATCCGGGCACGAGGGGTAGCCGAATGCCGGGCGGATACCCCGGTACCGTCCGGCGAACAGCTCTTTCGGCGTGAATGCGTCCGGTTTTTCGTATCCCCACAGTTCGGTGCGCACCCGCCGGTGCAACGTTTCGGCGAAGGCTTCGGCCAGCCGGTCGCCGAGCAACTTGGTCATGATGGCGCGGTAGTCGTCGTTGTCGCGGCGGAAACGTTCGGCCAGTTCGTTCAGGCCGATGCCCGCCGTTACGGCGAACGCGCCGACGTAGTCTGCTATTCCGCTGCCTGCCGGAGCGACGAAGTCGGCCAGCGACAGGTTCGTTTCGTCGTCGGGTTGTTGGTTGCGCAACTGCGGCAGCCGCAGGAGTTCCTGCCGCCGGCTGTCGTCTGCGTACAGCACGATGTCGTCGCCGTCGCCGGTCGCCGGGTAAATTCCGACGACGCCGTTGGTCCTCAGCCATTTGTTGTCGATGATTTGCTGCAATAGCTCCTGCGCGTCAGCGAACAGTTTGCGGGCTTCTTCGCCTTTGATCGGGTCGTCCAGCAGGGCGGGGTAGCGTCCGGCCAGTCCCCAGCCGGCAAAAAAGTAACTCCAGTTGATCAGTTTCGCGATTTCGTCCAACGGGTAGTCCGCGAAAACGAAACGTCCCGTGCGCGCGGGCCGCGCGATCCGGCTCGTGTCGATTCTCAGTGCGCGGGCGCGGGCTTCGGCGAGCGTGCGGTAGGTTTTGCCGCTCTCTTTGCGGACGAACTCTTCGCGCAGCCGCTGCTGCTCTGTCCGCAGGTTCCGCAAAAAGTCTTCGCGGTGCGCCGAATTCAGTTCGCCGAGTATCCGCACGTCTTCCGACGCGTCTTTGACGTGGATCACCGGGCCGCTGTACAGCGGGGCCAGTTTGACCGCCGTGTGCATGTCCGACGTGGTGGCGCCGCCGATCAGAATCGGGATCTTCAGGCCCATCTGTTCGACCGAGACGATTACTTTGGCCATCTCCTCGAGCGACGGGGTAATCAGTCCGCTGAGTCCGATCACGTCGGCCTGCCATTTCGAGGCGGCGTCGGCGATCCGTCCCGTCTCGACCATCACGCCGAGGTCTTCGATCTGATAGCCGTTGCAGGCCAGCACCACCGAGACGATGTTTTTGCCGATGTCGTGCACGTCGCCCTTGACCGTCGCCACGACGATCCTCCCGGCCGATGCGGCGCGTCCTTCGCTGCGCTCCTGTTCGATGTAGGGAGTCAGCACCGCGACGGCGCGTTTCATCACGCGGGCGCTCTTGACCACCTGCGGCAGGAACATCTTTCCGCTGCCGAACAATTCGCCGACCCGGTTCATGCCGTTCATCAGCGGCCCTTCGATCACGGCCAGCGCATTGCCCAGCGACCGGTAGGCTTCTTCGGTGTCTTCGTCGATAAAATCGGTGATTCCTTTCAGCATGGCGTGCGCCAGCCGTTCGTCGACACTCCCTTTGCGCCACTGTAGCCGTTGCGTATCGTCGGACACGGTGCCGCTTTTATCCTTGAGTTGCTGTGCGTATGCGGTCAGCCGTTCGGTCGCGTCGGGACGCCGGTTCAGCACGACGTTTTCGCATAGTTCCAGCAATTCGGAAGGAATTTCGCTGTACACCTGCAGCATCGACGGGTTGACGATGCCCATGTCCATCCCTTCGGCGATCGCATGGTACAGGAATACCGAATGCATCGCCTCGCGCACCTTGTTGTTGCCTCGGAACGAGAACGACAGGTTGCTGACCCCGCCGCTGACCTTCGCATACGGACAGTTGGCCTTGATCCAGCCGCAGGCGCGGATGAAGTCGATGCCGTAGCCGTCGTGTTCTTCGATACCGGTGGCTACCGACAGCACGTTGGGATCGAAGATGATGTCTTCGGCCGGGAAGCCGTTTTCGGTCAGCAATTCGTAGGCGCGGCCGGCGACCGCGATTTTCCGTTCGAAAGTATCGGCCTGACCCTGTTCGTCGAACAGCATTACGACGGCCGCCGCTCCGTAACGGCGGATCAGTCCGGCCCGGTGCAGGAACTCCCGCTCGCCTTCTTTCAACGAGATCGAGTTGACTACCGATTTACCCTGCACGCATTTGAGCCCCGTTTCGAGCACTTCCCATTTCGACGAGTCGATCATGACCGGGACCCGTGCGATGTCCGGTTCGGACATCACGAGGTTCAGGAAGTCGCGCATCGCCGTCGGGCCGTCGATCAGCCCGTCGTCCATGCAGATATCGACGATCTGAGCGCCGCCTTCGACTTGCTGCCGCGCTACGGACAGCGCTTCTTCGTATTTTTTTTCACGGATCAAGCCGGCGAATTTGGCCGATCCGGCCACGTTCGTCCGTTCGCCGACGTTGACGAAGTTAGCTTCGGGCGTGATCCGCAGCGTTTCCAGTCCGCTGAGCGTAGTTACGTGCTCCGGTTCCGGGATTGCGCGCGGCGTGTATTTCGATGCGACTTGCGCGATGGCGGCGATGTGTTCCGGCGTCGTGCCGCAGCATCCGCCGACGATGTTCAGCAGGCCTTTGTCCAGGTAGGTTCCGATCGTTGCCGCCATCATTTCGGGCGTTTCGTCGTAACCGCCGAAGCCGTTCGGCAGTCCGGCGTTCGGGTGCGACGATACGGCGCACCCGGCGACCGCCGCCAGCCGTTCGATGTAAGGCAGCATCAGTTCGGCGCCGTAGCCGCAGTTCAGTCCTACCGAAAAAGGATTCGCATGGGCGATCGAAGCGTAGAAAGCCTCGATCGTTTGCCCGGACAGCGTCCGTCCGCTGGCGTCGGTGATGGTTCCGGAGACCATCACCGGAATCCGTCTTCCGCGTTCGGCGAAAGTCTCCTCGATGGCGAACAGCGCGGCTTTCGCGTTCAGCGTGTCGAAGATCGTCTCGATCAGCAGCACGTCCGCTCCGCCGTCCAGCAGACCGCGCACCTGTTCGGCATAGGATGCCCGAAGGTCGTCGAACGTCACCGCCCGGTAACCCGGATTGTTGACGTCCGGCGAGATCGACGCCGTGCGATTGGTCGGGCCGATCGAACCGGCTACGAAGCGCGGTTTCGATGGATTGCGGAGCGTATAGCCGTCGGCGACTTTGCGGGCCAGCGCCGCCGCCGCCCGGTTCATCTCATAAACATACGCCTCGAGCCCGTAATCGGCCATCGATACCGCGCTGGCGTTGAACGTGTCGGTCGAGATGATGTCGGCTCCCGCTTTGAGATAGGCTTCGTGGATTTCGGCGATCACTTGCGGACGGGTCAGCACGAGCAGGTCGTTGCACCCTTTCAGCAGGATTTTCCAATCTGCAAAACGCGTTCCGCGGTAATCCTCTTCGCTCAGGCCGTAGCCTGTATCATCGTTCCGAGTCCGCCGTCGAGGATCAGGATTCGGCGCGCGCTCTGGTCGTGTATCGAAAATTTCAGCATACGTAAATTGTGGAGTCGGCCCTACTTCGGATGGACCGAAATTTCGAATAGTTTGTTCCAGTTTTTGCCGGTGACGAAAATCCGGCCCGTTCTGGCGTCGTAGGCGATGCCATTCAGCACGTCGGTCGCCGGCGTGACGTCCGCTTCGGAGAGCAGTCCGCTCATGTCGATCGCTCCGGTCACCGCGCCGGTCTGCGGGTCGATCCGGATGATGGTGTCGGTCATGTAGACGTTGGCCCAGATTTCGCCTTTGATCCACTCCATCTCGTTGACGTAGGCTACCTTGCTCTGGTCGGTATAGACTTCGATCGTGCGTATCCGCCGGAAAGTTTCCGGGTCGAGGACATAAATTTTTTCGCTGCCGTCGCTCATATACAGGTGCTTCCCGTCGGTGGTCAGTCCCCAGCCTTCGCCGCTGTAATCGAATTCGCCGACTTTGTCGAACGTTTCCAGATCGTAGACGAACGCCTTGTTGTTTTGCCAGGTCAGTTGGTACAGCTTGCCGTCCAGCAGCGCGAGGCCTTCGCCGAACAGGTTGTCGTCCAGTTTTTTGGTGACGACCGGCCTGCCGGTGGCGAGTTCGACCCTGCGTACCGACGAACGTCCCTCGAGGCCGGTGCTTTCGTACAGCGAGCCGTTGTGCCACAGCAGGCCCTGCGTATACGAGTCGGCGTTGTGCGGATATTGCCTGAGCACCTTGTGTCCGTACAGTATGGGCGCTTTTGCGGCCAGGATGGTAAATTCGCCGGTGCGGCTGTCGCTGTCGCCGTCGCGGTAGGCGGTGATTCGGTAAACGATCCGTCCGGTGGGGTGTTTCCCGTCGGTGGCATACACGTAACCCGCCGTGTCGAGCGCCGTCACGCGGCTGCCGCCGATCGACAAAACGACGCTATCGACTTCCGCGCCGAGTTCCGCTACGATCCGCTGCGATTCCCCCTGCGTGACGTAGGTGCCGTACAGCGGCGATACGCTGCGTATCAGGCCGGCTTTTTTCTTTTCCGTCTGTTCCCGTTTCTTTTCAGAAACGCCGTCGGCTTTCGCTCCTCCGGTTCCTACGCATGCGCTTAACAGGCAAAACAGCAGTACGACCAGCGGCGATATGTTTTTCCGGATGTCCATAAATTATGAATTCACAGGTTACAAAGGTACGAAAAAATAGTATCTTTGCCTCACTGATATTACGTAAAAACGAACGAAAGCAGTATACAAAAATTTAAAAAGATCGAAACCAAATGCTGACACTTAAGCAAATCAGGGAAGACAAGGCGTTTACGCTGGAACGTTTGGCCGTCAAGGGGGTGGATGCCACAGAGGCCGTCGAGAAGATCGAAGCGCTGGACGATGAACGTAAATCTATTCAGGCTCAATTGGATGCATGCCTGGCGCAGCAAAATGCCATCGCCAAGGAAGTGGGTATGCTGTTCAAACAGGGCAAAAAGGAGGAGGCCGAAGCCGCTAAGGCGAAAACGGTTCAGTTGAAGGAACGCTCGCGGAGCATGGAGGAGCGGTTGCGGGCCGTAGGCGAAGAGCTGAACGCCGTGATCGTGACGTTGCCGAATTTCCCGAACAAGGACGTGCCGCGCGGCAAGACGGCGGCCGATAACGTGGTGGTGCGTATGGGCGGGACGAATCCCGCGCTTCCGGAAGGAGCGTTGCCGCACTGGGAATTGGCCCGCAAATACGACCTGATCGATTTCGAACTGGGTGTCAAGCTGACCGGGGCCGGTTTTCCCGTTTATAAAGGCAAGGGCGCTGCGCTGCAGCGCGCGTTGATCGCGTTTTTCCTCGACTGCAATACGGCTGCCGGTTATACCGAGATCATGCCGCCGCTGATGGTCAACGAGGCGTCGGGCTTCGGTACCGGGCAGTTGCCCGACAAAGAGGGGCAGATGTACCATGTGACGCTCGACAATTACTACCTGATCCCGACGGCCGAAGTGCCCGTGACGAACATCTACCGCGACGTAATCCTCGACGAATCCGATTTTCCGATCAAGATGACCGCTTATACGCCCTGTTTCCGCCGGGAAGCGGGCTCCTACGGCAAGGATGTGCGCGGATTGAACCGGCTGCACCAGTTCGATAAGGTGGAGATCGTCCAACTGGCGCATCCCGACCGCTCTTACGAGGCGCTGGACGGGATGATCGCGCATGTGGAAAGCATTGTCCAAAAACTGGAACTGCCGTACCGGATTCTGCGACTTTGCGGCGGCGACATGAGTTTCACGTCGGCGATTACGTATGATTTCGAAGTCTATTCGGCGGCGCAGGGACGTTGGCTCGAGGTGTCGTCCGTATCGAATTTCGAGTCGTTCCAGGCAAACCGGTTGAAGCTGCGCTACCGCGATGCTCATAAGAAAACGCAGTTGGCCCATACGCTGAACGGCAGTTCGCTGGCTCTGCCGCGTATCCTGGCGGCGTTGCTGGAGAACAACCAGACTCCGGAGAATATTCGTATCCCGGCGGCGTTGGCCCAATACACGCGTTTCGACCGGATCTGACGACCGGGTTTTAAAAACGGACGGCAGGCCTCGCGGGGCTGCCGTCCGTTTTTTTATGGGTATCCGACGTTCCTGTCGCGGCGGGCGGAGCAAACTCCGGTATGCGCCGTGGGCGTGCCGGAGTGAGTGCCGGTTTCGGAAGCGCGGGAACGGTTTTCCGCTTCCGGCGTTTCCGGCCGGGGCCGAATTACCGCACCGGAGTGTAGTCGATCGTCGATTCTTCGTCGGTCGCTTCCAGCTTGAAAATCACGGGACGCAGTCCGTCGTTGCAACTGCAGATCGCCATTCCCTGTTTCCGGATCCAGTCGCCGTAATAGAAAAGACCGTTTCCCGCTCCGTGGGCCAGGGCGAACGCGTATTGGTAGATCGCTTTCCACGCTTCGTCGCAGAATCCTTCGGGGCGGGCGTAATCCGCATAAAACGTTTGTCCCTGTTTCAGCATCGGGCATGCGGTCAGTCCTTCGGCCCCGTACTCTTTGGCCAGTTCTTCGTCCAGGGTGGTTTTCAGCACCGTTATTTTCACTTTTTTCATATCGGATCTGTTTTTGCTCTGCGTCGGGTAAGATCGTCTGTGCCGGCGGGGGCAGGATGCGTTTTCTTAAAAATAACGAATTTTGGGAAATTCTTTTTCAGGCTCCTTTGCAAACGGGTTGTTCCGGGAAGCGGTTATTTTTTGTCCTTTTTTTTGAACAGATAGGTCTTCGATTCGCTGTGGTCGAACAGCCGTTGGATGTTCCTGCGGTGGGTATACAGCAGCAACACCGCAATGACGCAACTGAATACGATCAGCGATACCGACCGTTCGCCGAATACGCCGATTACGAAGATCGGGAACGCGATCCCGGCGCTGATCGAACCGAGCGATACGTAGTGGGTGGTTACGAAGACGATCCCGAAAATCAGCAGGCACAACAACACGGCCGACGGATAGACGGCCAACACCGCTCCCGCCAGCGTGGCGACGCCCTTGCCGCCGCGAAACCCGGCGAACAGCGGCAGGATATGCCCGATCACGGCTGCCGCCACCAGCGCGATCTTCAGGTCGAACATCGCGTCGCTGCCGTTTTCGTAAGCGGTCAGGTGCGACAGCATCACCGCGACGAATCCTTTCAGCATGTCGATCCCGAAGACAGGAAGCGCCGCCCGCAGCCCCAGCACGCGCAGCGTGTTGGTCGCTCCGGCGTTGTGGCTGCCGTGTTCGCGGACATCGATGCCGTAAAAGCGGCGGCCGATCCATACGGCGCTCGGAATGGATCCCAGCAGATAAGCAATGACGATTAAGGTTATATTGAGTACCATGATTTTTCGCGTTAAGCCGCAAAATTAGGCAAATAAAACGCATAAACGAAATCCGGAGTTTGGTTTTTAACAGAATTGATTACTTTTGTTATTTATTGGAACGAAAATAGAAAAAGGAGGAATGTTATGATTCCGAAAGTATACGACCGATGGCTTGCGAGACAGTCCGTCGTTTCGTGGATTTACGTGTTCGTCGGCAGTGTCGTGCTGTCCGCCGGGTTCGTGTTGTTTATGAACCCGTACCGCATCGTGCCGGGAGGGGTGTACGGCGCCGGCATCGTGCTGCACTATCTGTTTCCGTCGGTGCAGGTCGGGACGTTCGGCCTGATGCTCGACATCCCGCTGCTGCTGGTCGGGATGAAGGTATTCGGGCGGGCGTTCGGGGCGAAAACGATTTTTTCCGCGCTGTTGATCCCCCTTTCGATGAACGCGATGACGTGGCTTTTCGGCGAGAGTCCCGAAACGCTGTTCGGCGGAGCATGAATCTGTCGCAGGACATGTTCCTGCCGTGTATCTTCGGCGGCGTGCTGATCGGCGCCGGAACCGGGCTGATCATCAAGTCGCACGCCACGTCGGGAGGCACCGACATCATCGCGAAGTTACTGACGCGCTACGCGCACATCCGCTTTTCGCGCGGAATACTGATCGTCGATTCGTGCGTCGTACTGTTCGGCATGATCGTTTTGGGAGACTGGCGCTTGCCGCTTTACTCGTTAGTCACTATCTTTGTCTCGTCGCGGGTCATCGACTATATCCTCGACGGCGCGAGCTACGACAAGCTGCTGTTCATCGTTTCCGACCGGCGCGAGCAGATCCGGGAATATATCCTCGAACGAATGGGACGCGGAGGCACTTACCTGAAGGCGTCGGGTTTGTACACCGCGCGGGATAAGGAGGTGATTTTCGTGGTGGTGAGCCGTGGCGAGGTGTCGATGGTGCGCAGTATGGTGCACGAGATCGATCCGACGGCGTTCGTCGTGATTGTCGATGCCGACGAAACTTATGGGGACGGTTTCAAGCCTTTCCCGCAAAAAGAGTAAACGATGGATTTCAATGCCGAAAATCTGAAAAAACTGCGGCCGTTGTCCGGCGATGGCAGTAAACTGTATATCGAAACCTACGGCTGTCAGATGAATGTCAGCGACAGCGAAGTGGTGCTGTCGATCCTGCAGCGCGACGGATACCGTTACACCGAGCGGATCGACGAAGCGGACGTGATCCTCGTGAATACCTGTTCGGTACGCGACAATGCCGAGCAGCGCGTCCTCGGCCGTTTGCGCGAGTTCAAGCCTTATAAGCGGCGTAAGAAAGCGTTGCTCGTCGGCGTGATCGGCTGCATGGCCGAACGGATGAAAGAGCAGTTGATGGAGCGCGAACAGTTGGTCGATATCGTGGCCGGGCCGGACTCTTACCGCGATCTGCCTCGGCTGCTGCGGCAGGCCGGCGACGGCAGCCGTTCGGTCAACGTGCTGTTGTCGCAGGAGGAGACTTATGCCGAAATCGCCCCGGTGCGGCTCGATAAGAACGGCGTCAGCGCTTTTATTTCGATCATGCGCGGGTGCAACAACATGTGTTCGTACTGCGTGGTTCCCTATACGCGCGGAGCCGAACGCAGCCGCGATCCGCGGACGATTCTCCGCGAAGCCCGCGAGCTGTTCGACGCCGGTTACCGCGAGGTGACGCTGCTCGGGCAGAACGTCAATTCGTACCGTTGGGAACAGGACGGGCATTCGACCGGCTTCGCCGCGCTGCTCGATGCGGTAGCCGGGATCGATCCGCTGTTGCGGGTGCGGTTTTCGACTTCGCATCCGAAAGACCTCAGCGACGAGGTGCTGCATGTGATGGCGCGGCGGGAGAACCTGTGCCGCGCAATCCACCTGCCGGCGCAGTCCGGCAGCACGCGGATGCTGGAGTTGATGAACCGAAAATACACCCGCGAGTGGTACCTCGGCCGGATCGCCGCGATCCGGCGTATCTTGCCCGACTGTGCGCTGTCGACCGATCTGATCGCCGGTTTCTGCACCGAGACCGATGCGGATCACCGCGACACGCTGTCGCTGATGCGGGAAGTCGGCTACGAATTTGCCTTCATGTTCAAATATTCCGAACGCCCGAATACCAAGGCGGCCCGCCGCTATGCCGACGACGTGCCCGATGACGTGAAGACGGCCCGACTGACCGAAATCATCGGCCTGCAGAACGAACTGTCGCTGCAAAGCAACCGCCGCGACGTGGGCCGCACGTTCGAAGTGCTGATCGAAGGCGTTTCGAAACGCAGCGACGACCGGCTGTTCGGCCGCACGTCGCAGAACAAAGTCGTCGTCTTCGACCGCGGCGACCGGCGGATCGGCGAATACGCGACCGTCCGGATCACCGATTGCAGTTCGGCCACGCTGATCGGCGAACTGCTTTAGCTCTTTTCGAAAGTCCCAAAACTGAAAAAACAGACCGGCGGAAAGCATGTCCCTGTCCTCCGGTTTTTTTAGTCTGCTTTTATATCTAAAAAAGCGGTCGGTTGATAGTTGTTGGTGCCACCTGGATCAGTCTGAGTTCTGTTCCTCCGCTACCGTTTATCGGATCATTCCAATCGATCAGGTAAATCTGTTTACCGGTGGCTTTGAGCGAGTCTGCCCACGCCCATGATTCTTCTTTCGTTTTGAAGGATGCCAATTTGTTTTCCAGCGTGATCGGATTGAACGTATTGATAAACCGCAACATGGTTCGGGGTCCCGTGACGATTTCCATCTGATCTTTTGCGGGGTCTACCGGGCGGGTTTTGCTGAGTTCCGCCGGATTGAAACTGCAATGGAAAAAGAGTATGTAAATGTTTTTTTGTTTCGATTTCATTTCGAAACTGATCGGCCGATGCGCGAATAACGGGTCATTGTCGTTTTCAGCATCTTCGAATCTTTCGATGCCTTCCCGGGTGTCTTGTGTAGATGCGGAACAGTAT
Organism: Alistipes sp. AF48-12; assembly: GCF_003477565.1. Taxonomy (NCBI): domain Bacteria; kingdom Pseudomonadati; phylum Bacteroidota; class Bacteroidia; order Bacteroidales; family Rikenellaceae; genus Alistipes; species Alistipes sp. AF48-12. The sequence continues at coordinate 89,077 of NZ_QUDJ01000007.1, read as the reverse complement.
AAATAAATCGCATCGCCTTTGACACGGGGTTGGGGTTCGACACCGAGTGCCGTGAATGCCGCTGAGCAAACGAATACAAATAGCAACCATGTTTCATAATTCGACAGGCTCGTTTTTGTAAATATAATGAAAATCGGCAGAAAGAATCGCACCTTTCTGCCGATAGTTATCATTTAGTATTTAATTTGTTAGTAAGACGGACGGTTGGTAAGGGTAGGCCTTACCTGGATCAGTCTGAGTTCTGTTCCTCCGCTACCATTTATCGGATCATTCCAATCGATCAGGTAAATCTGTTTACCGGTTGCTTTGAGCGAGTCTACCCAGGCCCATGATTCTTCTTTCGTTTTGAAGGATGCCAATTTGTTTTCCAGCGTGATCGGGTTGAACGTATTGATAAACCGCAGCATGGTTCGGGGTCCCGTGACGATTTCCATTTGGTCTTTCACCGGGATTACCGGGCGGGTTTTGCTTAATTCGGTCGGATTGTAGTTGTAAAAAGCAAAATGGATAAAAATATCTTTGGCTTTCGAAACCATCCGAAATAAAATAGGTCGATGTACATAAAGCGGATTATTGTCGTTTGCCGGATTTTCGCTTCTTTCGACGCCTTCGTCGGGATCGGTGCGTGAAGTACAATAGAAATAGATCGCATCGCCCTTGACACGCGGTTGGGGTTCGGCGCCGAATACCGTCAGTGCGGCCGGACAAATAAGTGCGAATAATAACAGAAGTTTCATAATCGAAACAATATAGGTAAATTTAATGAAACCGGCGGAAAGATGCAACTCCTTCCGCCGGTAATTTTCAGTTAATTTGCCGTTTGTCAGTAAAGCGGACGGTTAGTCGCACCCGGCATCACCTGGATCAGTTTGATCTGCCCGTTACCGTTTTGATTAAAAGAGTCGTTCCAGTCCAAAATATAGATTCTTTTTCCGGTGGTCTTGAGCGAATCCATCCATGTCCATACCTCTTCTTTCGTGCGGAACGAGGCCAGTTTGTCTTCCAAGGTAATGGGTTTTAGTTCATAAATAAATTTCAACATACCACGCGACGTAATCATAATCTCCATTTGGTCTTTAGCCGGTTCGACCGTACGTATTTTACTCAACTGCGTCGGATTATAATTGTAATGATCGAAACAAGCGTAAATGTTTTTCGCTTTGGAAAGCATGATAAAATGAATTGGTCGATGTTCATACAACGGATCATTGTCATTATCCGGATTTTCCACTCTTAGGATCCCTTCCTTCGCATCGGTCACGCTTGAACAAAAAAGATACAAATCCTGAGATCCTGCGCGGAGTTGAGGTTGGGCATCGAGGGTTTGGAAGAATGGCAGACAAATAATAATTAAAATAAATAGTTGTTTCATGATGACGGCAATTATGTCAGTAAGTATAAATAATATTTATTTCAAGAAAAAGTATTTGATTGTGTTTTTTTTGTGCGGTTAAAATGGTCATTCGACCGGGTTATCGTCGAGTTATTGTAATTTGCTTGTTTACTGTTTTTTTGTTATTTTTAAAGTGTTGTTTTATACGTTGGAGTATGTCGAAAAAACTTTTTTTTTGTAATTGTTACGGTTGTATGCACAGCATGTTTTTCGCGCGGAAATTACACCGTGACCGGAACGGTCGATTCTTCTTATGATGGGAAGACGATTTATTTGGAAAGTCTTGGAGATACGCGTGAGCGTATTATCGACAGTACGGTAGTCGCCGACGGTAAATTTGAATTCAGAGGAAGGATAACAGGCGATTCGTGCTGTATAATTCGTTTAGAGTACGATGAGATCGCTTTTGTGCTCGAAGCGGCCGACATACAAATTGGTATCGGGGATGAACAATGTGCCAGGACGGATAAGAATGCGGTTTTGTACGAATATGCTAAGCAAGCGAGGTGTCTTGGTCGACAAATATTTGATAGCCATACGATTGTGATGAATACGAAAGACGCCGCTGTCCGGCAATTCCGGAAGGATAGCCTTTGGACACACTGGAAGACGCAGTGGAAAGAATTGGCCGGTCCGATTGTAAGCCGGAACGACAATGCCCTGGGGGCTTTCGTATGCCGGGATTGGATGAGTTGGATGGGTGTGTATCAGATGGCCTGGATTTCCGGAGAACCTTTCCGTCCGTTCGAGGATTTTGACACGATTTACGCTATGGCCGGAAAACGTATCCGCAGTTTTCGTTTTATGGAGCGGGAGCGTCGGCGGGTCGATGTTTGCCGCCGGACGGCGGAAGGAATGCCGTTCGTCGATTTTCCTGTCGGAAAAGAAGGAGCCGATTCGGGGTCGGTTCGGCTGGCGGATTATATCGGTTGCGGAAAATACGTACTGGTCGATTTCTGGAACAGCTATTCTGATACGTCCTATATTGCAGACTTACGCGACATCTGGAAAAATAGCCGGGGAGATCGTTTCGAAATACTGGGAGTGGTTGTGAGAAGACCGCGGTCGATGGCTTTGACCGCCTTTGAAAAGTTACAAAGACCCTGGCCGCAGGTATTTGATGATAAAAATCTGACGTCGGAATCTTACGGATCCGGGGCAGGACTCCGTATATTATTTGACCCCGACGGAAAAATCATAGCCAGAGGGATTCATCGCGATAGTCTGAAAACGAAAATAGCCGAAATTTTGGGTGAATGAAGCGGTATCCGGTTTCTAATGAAAACGGTCTGGATTTTTTGAAATCCAGACCGTTTTTTAGTTGTAAAATTCCGATTTAGAACGGCAGGTCGTCTACTTCGGCGGACGAACTCGTCGAGGCCGGTTCGTCGGAAGCGAATGCGTCCATCGGCGGCAGCCCGTCGGCTACCGGAGCCTGCGGCTGCGGTTGCTGGGCCGCTTTGCGGGTGATTCTCCACGCGCGCGCTTCGGTAAACCAGCGGCCGTTATATTCGCGCGATTCGACGTTGGCCGAAACGGCGACCGATTCGCCCGGTTGCAGCGTGCCGGCTTCCTGCGCCTTGTCGCCCCAGAACCCGACGCACAGTTTGCGGTTGAACTCGCCGGGCAGTTCGAATACCACCTCTTGTTTCATCCATTCGCCGCGGGCGCTCGTTCCCTTGACGAGCGGAAGTACCCGCCATACGGTTCCTTCGAATTCCATTACGCTTGGTCTTTAAAGATTTCGATGTTCAGAATCAGGTCGCCCTGGCGGATCTGGTCGATCACGTCGAGCCCTTCGACCACGCGGCCGAAACAGGTGTGCACGCCGTCCAGGTGCGCCGTATTCGTGCGGTTCATGCAGATGAAAAACTGCGATCCGCCGGTGTCCTTGCCGCGATGCGCCATCGACAGTACGCCCCGGTCGTGATACTGTTTGCCCGCCGATGTCTCGCACTTGATCGTATAGCCCGGACCGCCGGCTCCGGTTCCCTGCGGACAGCCGCCCTGGATCACGAAATCGGGAATAACGCGGTGGAACGTCAGCCCGTCGTAAAAGCCCGATTCGGCCAGTTTGCAGAAATTGTTCACCGCGATCGGCGTTTCGTTGTCGTAAAACTCGACGGTCATATCCCCCTTCTCGGTATGTATGATTCCTTTTGTCATGGTTTATTTTTTGTTATCGGTAATTGGTCAAGTCAAAGGTAAGGCTTTACCGGCTGAATTCCAAACCGGCCGGGCCGGGCGCTATTCGGCCGCCGTCGCCGGTTCCCGTTTGCGCAGGTTCATCCGCGGCGCCCGTTTGAATTCTTTGGTGCGGTCGAACAAGTAGCGGTAAGTCGTGTGCATTTTGTGCTTCTGGGCGCAGACGTAATTCTCGACCATCCGCATCATCACCGGGTTGAAGTCGCCGATCCATGCCAGTTCGAGGCTTTTATACCTGAATTTGATCTTTTTTGCCACGTCCTGTTCGAACGTGTAGATCATGCCCGATTCGATCCCTTTCCCCTGGAATTCGGGAACGACGCCGAAGATGAGGGCGAAGATGCGCGTCGCTTTTTTCGTCACCTTCAACCGCCACAGGAAGCGGAATTTCTGCAATAGGCCGAAACGCCCCTTCAGCGGCCCGATCACGCCGTTCAGGTCGGGAATCATCAAAAAGAAGCCGATCGGCCGGTCGTCGTAGTAGGCGAAATACATCAGGTGTTCGTCGATGATCGGCCGCATCTTTTTCAGCAGGGCGAAAGCGTGTTCGCGGTCGATCGGTTTGACGCCCGAGAATCCCGCCCATCCTTTGTTGTAAACCTCCAGGAAGTCGTCGGCGTATTTTTCGATCCGGCGCTTGTCCATGTGCTCGAACCGGTAGCGCGGCTCTTCCTTCAGCCGTTTGACCCGTTCGTAAACGTTTTCCGGAAACAGGCCTTCGGCCAGTTCGCGCAGGTAGGTGTGCTGGTTGAAATAGTTTTGGAAGCCGTAATTCTCGAACAGGCGGACGTAGTATTCGAAGTTGTACGGGTTGCAGTACAGCGGCGTGAATTCGAATCCCTTTACCAGCAATCCCCACCACGAATCGCGGTCGCCGAAGTTGATCGGGCCGTCCATCGCCTCCAGGCCGCGAGCGGCGAGCCAGTCGCGCGCCGCGTCGAAAAGCAGGTCGGCTACCCGTTGGTCGTCGATCGATTCGAAAAATCCGCAGCCGCCGGTCGGCTGGTATTCCGACGCTTTGACCAACTCGCGGTTGTAGAAGGCGGCGATGCGTCCGACCGCGCGGCCCCGTTCGTCGAGTGCGATCCAGCGGATCGCTTCGCCGTCGTGCAGCAATTCGTTGGTCTGCGGGCGGAACCGGTTTTCGATGTCGCTGTCCAACGGGCAGATCCAGTGCGGTTCGTCGCGGTAAAGCCGTTTGGGCAGGTCGAGAAATTCACGCGCAGCCCGCCGCGAGGTGACTTCTTCGAGCGTATAGTTAGCCATAGGGTTGTTCGATAGTTTGTGCAAAGGTAAAAAAAGTTCCAAAAAATGCGTAAGTTTGTTTCGCACTATTCGGATAAGATTATGACACAGGATACCATCGGCCGGATCACGGCCGACACGACGATCGACTACGGCAACCTGATGCGGCGGCGCATCCGCAAGGTACTGCTGATCGGAAGCAGTTACGATGCGTTCACGCTTGAGGAGGACGGCCGGATCGACGTGCAGATCAGCAACGAGTACATCGATCTGAACCTGAGCAATCCGCCGTCGTTCCGGCGCGTCAGTTCGTCGGTCGAAGCGCTCGAATTGTTGCGCGACGATCCGGGATTCGATTTGGTAATCAGTATGTTCAATGTCGGCGAGATCGACGTTTTCCACTTGTCGAAGCTGATCCGCGAACAGCAGCCGGACATTCCGATCGTGCTGCTGACCAATTTTTCGCGCGATATCGGGATGCGGATCGAGAACGAGGACACGTCGGCCATCGATTACACGTTCTATTGGCACGGCAATCCCGACCTGATCCTGACGATCATCAAGCTGATCGAAGACCGGATGAACGCCGACAACGACATCCTGCAGGTCGGCGTGCAGTCGATCTTGCTGGTCGAAGACTCGGTGAAGTACTATTCGACCTACCTGCCGACGATCTACAAGCTGGTGTTGCAGCAGAGCCGCGAATTCGCGAAGGAGGCGCTCAACGAGCAGCAGCAAAAGCTGCGCAAGCGCGCCCGGCCGAAGATCCTGCTGGCGACGAACTACGCGGAGGCGGTCGAACTGTATGAAAAATACAAGAACAACCTGCTGGGGGTGATTTCCGACGTCGGTTTCGTTATTCACAAGGACGATCCGGCGTCGAGCGAAAAGCTGGATGCGGGAATCGACCTCTGCAAGCTGATTAAAAAAGATAATCCGCAAATGCCGTTCCTGCTGCAATCGTCGCAGGAGAGTATGCGCGCGACGGCCGAGGAACTGGGCGTCGGCTTTATCGCGAAGTATTCGAAGACGCTGTTGATCGAACTGAGCGACTACATCGGCGAGGAGTTTTCGTTCGGCGACTTCGTGTTCAAGGATTTGAAGACGGGAACCGTGATCGGCCGCGCCCGCGACCTGCGCGATCTGCAACAGTTGGTTATGGAGATTCCCGAGGAGGTGCTGTTCTATCACGGCGAACGCAACCGGCTGTCGAAGTGGATGTATGCCCGCGGGCTTTTTTCGTTGGCGGCGACGGTGCGCAAGCTGCACAACGGTTCGTTCGACTCGATCGACCGGATGCGCGAATTCATCGCGCAGGCGATCCGCGAATACCGCATCCTGCAGGGATACGGCGTGGTGGCGCGTTTCGACCCCGACACGTACGACAATTACATCGGTTTCGCCCGGATCGGCAACGGTTCGCTCGGCGGTAAGGCGCGCGGACTGGCCTTTATGAACAGTATGCTGCATAAGTACCGCTTTTACGACAAGTACGAGGGCGTGCGGATCTACCTGCCGCGGACGCTGGTGATCGCCACCGACTGTTTCGACGAGTTCATCCGCGAGAACGGCCTGCAATACGTGATCAACTCCGATATCTCCGACGACGAGATACTTTCCGAATTCGTCAGCTCGCGGCTGCCCGAGTCGCTGGTCGACGACCTGCGAATCTTCATCCGCCACTCGTCGAAACCGTTGGCCGTGCGGTCGAGTTCGAAACTGGAGGACTCGCACTACCAGCCTTTTGCCGGTATCTATTCGACTTATATGATTCCGATGACCAGCAACGAAGACCAGACGCTGCGACTGCTCGGCAAGGCGATCAAGAGCGTTTATGCGTCGGTCTATTTCGCATCGAGCCGCGCCTATATCCAGGCGACGGCCAACCTGCTGAGCGAGGAGAAGATGGCCGTCGTGATCCAGGAGGTGTGCGGGACGGCCGACAGCGGGTATTTCTTTCCGACGATTTCCGGCGTGGCCCGTTCGCTGAATTTTTATCCGATCGGCGACGAGAAGCCGCAGGACGGTATCGTGAACCTCGCGTTCGGGCTCGGCAAGCTGGTTGTCGACGGCGGTCAGACGCTCCGCTTTTCGCCCCGTTATCCGAAAAACGTATTGCAACTTTCGACGCCCGAACTGGCGTTGAGCGAGACGCAGCGCGAGATGTATGCGTTGAACTTGAAGCCCGAAGAGTTCAAAACGTCGATCGACGACGCGGTGAACCTGCAGCGTTTCGAGATCAACAAGGCGAAGCATTTTCGCAACATGCGTCATGTCGCTTCGACCTGGGATATGCAGAATCAACGCATTACGGACAGTACGTTCGAAGACGGGCGCAAGATCGTCACCTTCTCGCGAATCCTGAAATACGATACGATCCCGCTGGCGCAGATCGTCTGCGACCTGCTCGAAATGGGCGAAAAAGAGATGCGTTGCCCGATCGAAATGGAGTTTGCCGTCGATATGGACGTGCCGTACGGCACGGATTGCGTGTTCAATTTCCTGCAGATACGTCCGATCGTCGATACGCAGTCGAACGTTTCGCTCGACTGGTCGGAGGTATCCCCCGACGGCGCGCTGGTCTATGCCGAACACGCTCTCGGGCTCGGCGCGATCGGCGACGTATGCGACGTGGTTTATATTCGCAACGAGGCGTTCGATTCGGCGCGCACGCAGCAGATCGCCGACGAGATCGGCGCGCTGAACAACCGGATGCGCGCAGAAAAGCGTTCCTACGTGCTGATCGGTCCCGGACGCTGGGGGTCGAGCGACCCGTGGCTCGGCATTCCGGTCAAGTGGACCGCGATTTCGGAAGCGAAAGTGATCGTCGAGTGCGGGCTCGAAAATTTCCGCGTCGAACCGAGTCAAGGGACCCATTTTTTCCAGAACCTCACGTCGTTCGGCGTCGGCTACATGACCATCAGCCCGTTCCTCGGCGACGGAGCGTTCGACGCGGCTCAGTTGGACGGCGAACAAGCCGTCTACGAGAGCGAATTGGTGCGGCATGTCCGTTTTACGGAGCCGCTGTACATTTACGTCGACGGCCGCAAAAACAAAGGCATCATCCGCAAAGGATGACCGGAAGGATAAAGAGGCCGGGAACGGGCCGGGAAGCGTCAGATGTAGATTTCGCCTTTGAGATAGAGTTCGGCCCGGCCGCTGATTTCGACCCTTTCGCCGAGGACTCTGCACCGTAAGTAACCTTTCCGGGCGGACAGTTGTATCGCCGACAGTTCGGTTTTGCCGTACTTTGCGGCCCAGTACGGGGCGAGGGTCGTGTGCGCCGATCCGGTGACGGGATCTTCGGCGACTCCCGATTGCGGAGCGAAAAAACGGGATACGAAATCCGCCTTTTCGCCTTTTGCCGTAACGATGACCCCCCGGGCTTTCAATTTTGCGATGGATTCCAATCGCGGTTCGATGTTGGCGACATCGGCTTCGTTCGCGAAAACCAGCATGTAATCGGTTCTTCCTTTATAGGTCCCGACCGGTTTTTTATCGAAGCAGTTCAGGAGTTCGTCCGAAACCGGAACTTCGTGCGGTTCGTCGGCCGGAAAGTCCAGCGTCAGGCCGTCCGGTTTTTTGCTCACCTGCAATTCCCCGCTCCGGGGCGAGTAGAAACGGATCGGGGTTTCTCGCCGATCTTCGTATTCGAACAGGACGTGGGCCGCCGCCAACGTGGCGTGACCGCACAGGTCTACCTCGGTGTTCGGCGTAAACCATCTGATTTCGTACCGGTCGCCCCGGCCGACGTAAAAGGCCGTTTCGGCGAGGTTGTTTTCCATCGCGATTTTCTGCAAGAGGTCGTCGCTTATCCAACTGTCCAGCGGGCAGACGGCCGCCGGGTTGCCCGTGAATAACTTTTCGGCGAATGCATCGACCTGGTATAGTTTATACGTATTCATCGTTGTTCGGAACTTCCGGTTCGCTATGCATGTTTTTGCAGCACCATTTTTTTGTCCACGCACCGGGGAAGCTCCCGCTCGTAGTGCGTCACGTAGATCATCGTCTTGTCCGGCCGGCGGCAGAAAGCCTCGATCACGGCGCGGGCGCGCTCCTTGTTGTAGCAGTCGAGTCCGTGCAACGGTTCGTCGAGGATCAGCAGGTCGGGGTCTTTGACGAAGGCGCGCGCCAGCAGCAGCAGTCGCTGTTCGCCCGACGACAGTTTCACGAACGATTTATCCCGCAGTCCGCCCATTTCGAACGTCTTCAGCCACTCTTCGCAGACGGCCCGCTGGTCGTCGTTCGGAGTCAGGTACAGGCCGATCGAATCGAAAAATCCGGACGCCACGATGTCGATCGCCGGGATATTCTTGATGTACGAGCGGTGCATCTCCGGCGAGACGTAGCCGATGTGCTTTTTGATATCCCAGATGCTTTCGCCCGATCCGCGTTGCCGTCCGAACAGCACGATGTCCTGGGCGTAGGATTGCGGGTTGTCGGCGCAGATCAGGCTCAGCAGCGTCGATTTGCCGGAGCCGTTGGCGCCGGTCAGCGTCCATTTGTCGCCGCCCCGGATTGTCCAGTTTACCGAGTCGAGCACCGTCCGTTCGCCGTAGCGGATCGTAACGTTGCGCAGCCGCACCACTTCGTCGCAATGCAGCGGTTCGGCGAGGGGAGGGGGTAGTTGGATCGGCTGCCGTTCGTAAGCGGCGGTCATTTCGGCCCGGCGTCGCGAGAACGGTTCGTCGCGCAGGAACGTTTCGCGGGTCTGCTTCGCGCCGCACCGCATACCGTCCACCGTGCAGACGTGCGTGACGAACGACGGGATGTCGGCCGGGGACGAGACCGACAGCACGATTTGTACGTCCGACCGTCGGGTCAGCGTGACGAACAGCTCTTCGAGCGTTCGGCGCGCCTCGACGTCCAGTCCGATGAACGGGCTTTCGACGACCAGTACGCGCGGCGCGGCCAGCAGCATTTTGGCGATCTGGAATTTTCGCAGCTCGCCGCTCGACAACAGGATGATCTGTTTTTGCAACATGCCGCGGATGCCGAGCAGATCGAAGATCCGTTCGCGTTCCAGCGGGTCGCAGGTCACGCGGTCGAACATTTCCGAGGCCAGCGGCGCGCTTTCGCGGTCGGTGGCGTTCCACCGCTGCTGGTAATAGTATTCTCCGTCGGCGCTGCCGTAAGCGTCGCGGAATGTGATGTAGCGGATGTGCTGCGACGCACGGTTGTCGTCCGAGCGGAAATCGTAGTTCAACTTGCCTTCCGCGAGGTAAAGGTTGCCCAACAGCGTTTCGATTAGGATCGTTTTGCCGCTGCCGTTGAGCCCCATGACGGCGATATGCTCCCCGGCTTCGAGCGTGAAATTGACGGGCGTGCGGAACCGCCGGCTTTCGTCGCGGACGACTCCGTTTTGCAGTGCTATGATCGGTTGTTCCATCGTTTTCCGGTTTGGTCGCCGCAAAGGTACGCAAAAATACCCGACGATGACCGGAAGGCGGAGCGCGCGGGATTATATTTTACAGTTCGTATAGACCGCCGCCCGTTCGGCGCGGCGGAGGATGTACCCCGCGGGATATTCCGCTCCCTGCGGGCCGTCTATTTTTTGCAGGATTTCCGCCTTTCCGGGGCCGATGACCGGAAACAGCAGTTCCGCCCCGTTGAGGATCAGCGGGCCGGTCATCGTGATCCGCCACTGACCGGTGACCGGATGCCGCGATACCGCGTAACAGGCCGGGTCGGTCAGTAATCCGGGCGTGTGCGGGAAGATCGAAGCGGTGTGGCCGTCGTCGCCGATGCCGAGGACGACCGCATCGAAGCGCGGCAGTCCGTCTTGTAGCGGCAGTTCGGCCCGGACGGCCGCCGCGTAGCGCCGGGCTTCTTGTTCGGGATCCTCTTCGCCCCGTATCCGGAACAGGTGGTTGTCGGGGATGCCGATCTTTTGAAACAGCAGTTCGTCGGCATATTTGAAATTGCTTTCCGGGTCGTCCGGCGGGACGCATCGTTCGTCGACCCAATAGAAGCGCAGCCGTGACCACGCGATTTTCCGTACGTATTCCTGCGCCCAGAGCCGGAATAGCAGTTTGGCCGTCCCGCCGCCCGAGAGGGCGATGTGGAACGGACCGTCCGTTTTTTGCCGGACCGCTGCGGCCAGTTGTTCGGTCATTGCCTGCAGTGCGTCGTGCACGCAGTCGAAAGAGAGCATTTCCATAGCGTGTTTATTCCTGAAAAATGGATTCGTCCAGGGTACAATTCTCATCCGGCCGGTCGTTGCCGTCTTCGAGCAGTTGCTGCGGGTCGGGCCCTTCGGTCAGCACTGGATAGGTCAGCAGGCCCCGCTGCGGGTTTTGCTTCCAGGCCCGCAGGATCGGGTCAATGAACTGCCAGCTCGCTTCGAGCGAGTCGCGGCGGGCGTACAGCGTCGAGTCGCCGAGCATCACGTCCAACAGCAGCCGTTCGTAAGCGTCGGGCAGGTAGTCCGACGACAGCGAGTCGTAGCGGAAATCCATGCTGACCTGCCGTACGCTCAGTCCCGCGCCGGGCATTTTCAGTCCGAATTTCAGCGAGATGCTCTCGTCGGGCTGGATACGCAGCGTGAGCTTGTTGCACGAACGCCCGGAGCACTGGCCCGAAAAGAGTTGCGTCGGCGTCGATTTGAAGTGGATCACGACTTCGGACTGTTTTTTCGACAGCCGTTTGCCGGTATGGAACAGGAACGGTACGCCGCCCCAGCGCCAGTTGTCGATAAAGAGTTTCATCGCCACGAAAGTCTCGGTCGTCGAATCCGGAGCGACGTTTTTCTCTTCGCGGTATCCCGGGACGTATTGCCCGTCGATTTCACATCCGGTGTATTGAGCCCGCAGCACGTTGCGCCCGATTTCGGCCGGCGTGTAACGGCGGATGGCGCGGAACACTTTGACGATCTCGTTGCGGATCGGTTCCGGTTCGAAAACGGCCGGCGGCTCCATCGCGACGAAAGCCATCAACTGCAGCAGGTGGTTCTGGATCATGTCGCGCAGCGCTCCGGCGCTTTCGTAATACGGGCCCCGGTTTTCGACGCCGAGGGTTTCGGTCGCGCTGATCTCGACGTAGTCGATGTAGTTGCGGTTCCACAGCGGCTCGAAAATGCCGTTCGAGAAACGCAGCACCAGGATGTTTTGCACCGTCTCTTTGCCGAGATAGTGGTCGATCCGGTAGATTCCGTTTTCTTCGAATACCCCGCGCAGCAGTTCGCTGAGCCGGCGCGCCGATTCGAGGTCGGTGCCGAACGGCTTTTCGACAACGATCCGTCGCCATCCTTTTTTCGTTGCGGCGACGTTCAGCCCGGCTTCTTTCAGTCCGGCCGGGATCGTTTCGTACAGTACCGGCGGCGTGGCCAGGTAATAGACGACCCGGTCGGGCGAGCCGAGCGTTTCCAGCAGTTCGCCGATGCGGTTTTTCAGGTTGCCGTAAGTGGCGTATTCGGTCGGTTCGAAACTGACGTAATGAATCATCCGGAGAAATTCGTCGATCTGTCCGTCGTCGTACGACGCGCCTTTGGCGCTCCGGCGGATGCCTTCGCGCTGCTGCTGCCGGAACGTGTCGTCGGTATATTCGCTGCGCGAGGCGCCCAGGATCGCGAACCGTTTCGGCAACAGCCCCCGCACGTAGAGTTCGAACAGCGACGGCATCAGCTTGCGCCGGGTCAGGTCGCCCGATGCCCCGAAGATGACGAGTAGTTGGTTATCCGCTTTTTTCATAGTGTCTTGTGCTATACGTTGTAACTGCCCGACGAGGTCTTGCCGCCCCGGCCGGTCCAGTCGTTGTGGAAAACTCCCCGCGCGGCGCGTCGGTGCGTTCGAAGGTGTGCGCGCCGAAGTAGTCGCGCTGCGCCTGGATCAGGCTGGCCGGCGAGTCGGCCGTCCGCAGGCCGTCGAAATAGCTGAGCGCCGAGCCCATGCACGGCAGCGCCGTTCCGCCGAGAGCCCCCGCTGCGACGACGCTGCGCCATGCGGGCAGCGCGGCGGTGATTTTGTCGCGGAAAAAGTCGTCGAAAAGCAGGTTTTCGAGCAGCGGGTTTCGGTCGTAGGCTTCGGTGATCTTTTCGAGGAACGCCGAACGGATGATGCATCCCTTGCGCCAGATCCGGGCGATCGTGCCGCAGTCGAGATCCCACCGGTAATGGGCCGAAGCGCGTTGCATCAGCGAGAATCCCTGCGCATAAGAGATCAGCTTGGCGGCATACAGCGCGTCGCGTATCGCTTCCGCCTGGACGGCTTTCTCGTCGTCCGGTTCGCGGCCGGTCATCGCGTTGAGGTCGGTACGCGCGTCCGGATAGAGCCCGCTCGCCGTGATCCGCGCTTCTTTCATCGACGAGATCAGCCGCGCGTAGACCGCTTCGGTAATCAGCGTGAGCGGGTCGTTTTCGTCGACAGCCGTGACGACGCTCCACTTGCCGGTGCCTTTCTGTCCCGCCACGTCGAGTATGCGGTCGATCAGATAGCCTCCTTTCGGGTCTTTAAAATGGACGATCCGGGCGGTGATTTCGATCAGAAAGCTGTTCAGTTCGCCTCGGTTCCATTCGGCGAATACGCGGTGCATCGTTTCGGGATCGAGCTGCAAGCTGTTTTTCAGCAGTGCGTAAGCCTCCGCGATTAGCTGCATATCGCCGTACTCGATGCCGTTATGCACCGTTTTGACGAAGTGCCCGGCTCCGCCGCTGCCGATCCATTCGCAGCACGGGGTGCCGTCGTCCAGCTTCGCGGCGATGCCCTGCAATACGTCTTTGACCAGCGGCCATGCTTCCGGCGTACCTCCCGGCATGATCGACGGGCCGTGCAGGGCCCCTTCCTCCCCGCCGGAGATCCCCGCTCCGACGAAATACAGTCCCCGGTTTTCGACCTCTTTCACGCGCCGGGCCGTATCCTGAAAGGCGGAGTTGCCTCCGTCGATAATTACGTCTCCCGGTTCCATCAGCGGCGTCAATTGCGCGATCAGTTCGTCGACCGCTTCCCCGGCCCGCACCATCATCATGATCCGGCGCGGACGCCTGACCGATCCGACCAACTCGCGAATCGAGTGCGTGCCCGTGAACCGTTTCCCGTTGCCGCGTCCTGCGACGAAACGGTCGACGACGCCTTTTTCGCCCGGCGCCGTCCGGTTGTAGACCGACACGCTGAATCCTTTGCTTTCCATGTTCAGCGCGAGGTTTTCACCCATTACGGCCAGGCCGATCAGTCCGATATCCGTTTTTTCCATAGTTTTCGTGAGTTTTGAATTTGCGAAGCCTTGCGGCCGCATAGCGTTTCTATACAAATATCATACTTTTTTCGGATCAAACCTTCTGATCTTTCAGAAAAAACGGCGGATTCTCAATTCGATAGCAAAATAAAGTCCCGGTGGAACGATGCCGTCGGGACTTGCGCGAATTCGTGTGAATTATGGAACGGCGAATTCAGACCGCTTCGCGGGTCGTGTGACCGGCGGTCGTGAAATCCATCTCGGCGACGCGCGCGAGCGCGAAATGCCGCAGGACGGTCTGCCGCTGTGCGGCATCGGCGACGAACAACGCGGTGGAGAGCACCTCGCTGTCGAGGGCGGACGGAGCCGCTACCGAGACGATCCGGTTGTCGGTGACCGGTTTTCCGGTTCGCGGCGAACGGATATGTCCGCGGTTCGACGGCAGGTTGCCCGACGAGGAGAGGCAGAGGTCGTTCAGTCCGAAGAAGGTCATGTTCTCGCCGCGCCGTAACGGGTTCTCTACGCCGACCTGCCAACTGTCGCCGGACGGGTGGCAGCCGATCCCGCAGACCGAACTATTGCCGAAATTGACCAACGCGGTCGTGATTCCGGCGTTTTTCAACATGCCGAGAGCCTGTTGCAATGCGTATCCCTTGCCGTATCCCCCGAAATCGAAAATTGCGTCCGGACGCAGTTTGACGACCGCTTCGCAGGCGGGGTCGACCGCGAAACAAGACTCCCCCGGCAAGTATTCCGGCGTTTGGATCGCAATATCGAACGCCCCGCCGGTCATTTCGCGGTAACGCAGCGCATCGGCGAAAATCCCGAGCAACTCCGGATCGGCCGGGCATTTGTCATAGAACGTGTTCTGATTGATCTGCCACACGTCGCTCGCTTCGTCGAACCGGTTCAGGCGGTTCTCGATCCTCCGGATCTCCGCGGCGATGTCGCGGCACAATGCTGCAGCTTCATTTTCAGTCGGGCCGACCGTCAACAGGTCGAACCGGCTGTGCATCGCTTCGAACCATCCGTAGAACAGACCCGTTCCGTTCTGCATTTGCCGGAACGTATGGCTGACCGCATCTCCCATCCGTTACGCTTTCGCTTTTTCGTTACGTTTGCGGCAGCCGCCTTTCCCGCACACGAGTCGCAGGACGAGCCTGCCTGCCCAGCGGATCGGGATCAGCACGGCGTAAAGCAGCACGGACAACGGCAAGATTACGTACCACAACGACAGAAGTTCGCTCCAACTGGTTCCGTACTGGACGATGGCATAAGCGTTCCATGCCGTCAGCGCGGCTACGCAGCAGATCCATACGATTATTTCCCGGCGGATTTGCCGCCCCTTGATTACGATATCTTTCATAGTTCGTCGCTTTTGCGGTTACAGATAGTCGATGCGGTACTCTTCCGGGAACAGAATTTCCCGTTTCTCTTCGATGGCTTGCAGCCCGAGCAGCGACAGCACGGTCGCGTAGTAGCCCTCCTCGGCGATCATCGGCGGTTGTTCTCCGGTGATCGCGGCTTCGACGAACGCATCGACCGTGAAGCCGGTGCCGTCCAGGAAGTCGCGTTTCTTGCCGATGATGTATTCGCCGTGGTTCTTGCGGGCGATCTCGGGGTCCCAGCTCGGGCCGGCGAAAGAGACGGAGCTGAAAATATCCTTCTCGATGTTGTTGATCATCTGCAAGAATCCGGGCATCGGCGGCGTCTTTTCGAAATAGTATTTGCCGACTTCGGGTTCGAGGGTTCCCAGGTTGCCCATAATCTGCTCTTCGAGCCCGTAGAACTGGTTTGATATGATCGAGTCGAAGGACATCCGCTTGCCGTTTTTGTACGTATACATCACGCCGACATTGTCCTCCACTTCGCGGCCGTCTTTCCAGTAGGTGATTCCCCCCTGTCCGTAGATCCGTTCGGGCAGCTCGCGCCAGATCCACGTTCCCATTTGGATCTGGTGGCAGCCCAGTTCGGTCATCAGGCCGCCGGAGTATTCCTTGTAGTGCCGCCAGTTGATTTTACGCTCCAGTTCGGGCGACGGGACGGGCCTGCGCCAGTCGCCGTTGCGGTTCCAGAACGTTTTGATCCCCTGTATTTCGCCGAACATTCCCGAACGGATCATTTCGATCGCCTTCAGGTAGACCGGGTCGAAAAGCCGCTGTTGGTCGACGAAAAAAACATGCCCCGTCCGTTTATGGGTCTGGTACATCGTCAGCGTGTCCGGCAGCGTCCGGGCCATTGATTTTTCGCAGAAAACGTGCTTGCCCGCTTCCATCGCGGCGCCGGCGATTTCGAGGTGCGTATGCAACGGGGTGGCGATTACTACGCCGTCTACGTTCGGGTCGTCGATCACCTGCCGGTAATCCGCGCAGGTTTTCGCGCTCGGCGCGATCTGACGGCCCAGTTCGAGCCACGGCTCGTAATTGTCGCACAGCCATACGACTTCGGCCTTCGGGTTCATTACCAGGAAATTGAGCAGGTAGCGTCCCCGGTCGCCGGTGCCGATCACCGCGATCCGGGCTTTGTGTCCCGTCGTGGCTTTCCGCTTGTCCTCGGCCATTCCCGACAGCCACGGGAAAGAGGAGAGCAGGGCTGTGGTGCCCGCGACGAATCCGAGCTCTTTCAGGAAGTCCCGGCGGTTTATTTTCTCGTTGTTCATGGTTTCTTCGGATTGCAGCGGGGGCCTGTTGTACCGGCCCCGATTACAAATGTACTTTTTTCATTAAAATTTAAAAACTTTGCCGCCTGCCAGCACTTCCTGGTGCTCTTCGTCGAACGTGACGTATTGTTTGGTACGCAGCGCGGCATTGACCATGATGCAGGCCGACGAATGGTCGTAGGCCGCTTCGACCGGAGCGTTCGTTTTTTCGCCGCTGCGGATGCACTCCATCCAGTTGCGGACGTGAACCGAGGTCATCGGGTCTACGCCGGTCACTCCGGCCGTGGCCACTTTCATCGTCGATTTCAGATCGAGCGGCGCGAGCTGATTCGCATGCATACCCATCGCTTTGGCTTCCCCTTCGGTCAGACCGCCGTTCGGGGTGATCTTGTTGGTGTCGAGGTTCAGTTCGCCGCCGTTCGAGTAGTAGATCTCCTTGACGCTGCCGGCGCTGTTCGTAAAACGCGAGGTGTATTGTACGAGGAATCCTTTCTGCGGGTCGTCGGTCGGACCGTAGTCCATCACGGCGGTCATCGTGTCGAAGTTCGTGCGGCCGTCGTGCCACAGGTAGATGCCGCCGTTGGCCGTTACGCTGCGCGGGTGTTTCAGTCCGGTGAACCAGTGCACCGTGTCGATCTGGTGCGCCATCCACTGGCCGGGGATTCCCGACGAATAGGGCCAGAACAACCGATATTCGAGGTATTTGCGCGGGTCGAACGCTTCGAACGGGCGGTTGCACAGGAAGCGAATCCAGTCGAGGTCTTCTTCCCTGCACTTCGGAACGAGCGACGGACGGCGCCAGCGGCCCGGCTGGTTGACGTTCCACGTCATTTCGCACATCACGATGTCGCCGAATTGGCCCGAGCGGATGTAGTCGTTCGCCGCGTGGTAGTTCGGCGCGCTGCGACGTTGCGAACCGACCTGGAATACGACGCCCGCCTTTTCGACGGCGGCTCTCGCGCGGCGGTTGTCCTCCATCGTTTCGGCGAACGGTTTTTCGACGTAGATATGCTTGCCGTGTTCGGCCGCCTCGACGGTGTGCGTGGCGTGCGCGAAATCCGGCGTGGAGATGATTACCGCGTCGATGTCCTTGTCCTTGTACATCTCTTCGTTGTTGCGGTATCCTTTGACCTTGTGCCCGATTTTCTCTCCCACGACCTGCACGCCTTCATCGCGGCGCAGGCTCCAGATGTCCGACACGCCGATCATGTCGAAGTTCAGTTCCTCGCGGTGATCCGTAAAACCGGGCAACAGCGAACTGCGGAACCGGTCGGAGAAACCGACCACCGCCACGTTGACGCGGTCGTTGGCGCCTTTGACGCGCGCATAGCTTTTCGGACTGAGGATGAAATTGCCCATTACGGCTCCGGCCGATACGAGACCCGCTTTCTTTAGAAATTCCCGCCTGGATATTTTTTCGTTCATGATCGTTTTAGGTTAGTTGTTTCAGTTATAAGTCGTTCATTTGTTTGCGGAGCTCCGCGACAGCCGTCGGCAGTTGCGCTCCGAAATCTTTCCACATGCATTCGATCGATACGCAGCCTTTGTAGCCGATTTTTTTCAGCGCGCGCAGGTAGGGACGAAAATCGTCCCCGTCGGTGCCGGGGGCCGTCCGTTCGGCGGCTTCGGCGATGTGGCAGTGCCGGATATGCTTTCCCGCGTCGACGATGGCCTGCGGCGGCTCTCCGTCGGCCGTCATGTGAAATAGGTCGCACAGCAGCCGGATGTTTTTGTGATTCACGCGTTCGACGATCGAGGCGCCTTCCGACACTGAATTGATCAGGTTCGTTTCGCGGCTGTTCAGTGGTTCGATTACGACCGTCACGCGGTAGCGCGCGGCGACCGGGCCGAGCCGTTTGCATAGTCGCACGAATTGTTCTTCGGCCGTTTCGCGCGAGAATCCGTCGGGCACTTTGCGCGATTTTCCGCTGCCGAAAACGATGTACCGGATACCGGCCCGTTCGGCCCTGCGGAAAGTCGTTTCGGCCCATTTCAGGATCTTTTCGTGGTCGGTCGAAGGGCCTACCACGATCATCGAAGCCGGCAGGAAACCGTTGCAGCTAACGATCTCCGAGCCGGATTCCCGCAGCAGGGCGAGGTTTTTGTCGAATGCCTCTTCCGGCTTGTCCGGAACCAGGAAAGCGGAGACGCCGGCCTCGAGGCAGTCGGCTCCGGCGGCTTTGAGCCGCTGCGCGTTGCGAACGTCGGAACATACTCCGATTCGTGCGTCTAGCGATTGCGGCTTTTTGGCCCGAAGGCCGCCGCATCCGAAGACGAGCAGTCCTGCTATACAGAGGATCCGTGTTTTCATGGTTTTGAAGTTTTCAGGCAGCGGGGCAGGGCGGGTTGCGGTTATTTCAACTCGCGGATCTTGATGTTCTTGAAGTGTACTTCGTCGCCGTGATCCTGCAACAGGATATATCCGCTTTCGGAATTGCCGAAGTTCGGCCAGTCGCGGTATTTGCTGTATGCTACCAGCGCATTCCACTCCTGGTTGTTGCGATCGTATTCGATCAGTTTCACGTCGTTGAGCCAGTGTTCTACGTGGTTGCCCTTCACGACGATTCGCGCCGTGTTGAACTGTCCGGGACGGAACGGCTTGTTGTCCGGCGCAGGGATCAGGTCGTACAGCGAACCGAGCTTGCGATTTCCCTTTACGCCGAGTTTGGCGTCCGGGTGGCGCTGGTCGTCGAGGATTTGGAATTCGCAGCCGATGGCCGAGCCTTCGCCTTTGTTCATATCCGGATCGACGAAATATTTGATGCCGCTGTTGGCCCCTTCGGTGATCTCGAAGTCTGCGACCAGTTCGAAGTCTTTGTATTTGCGCGTCGTGACGATATCGCCGCCGTTAGCCGATTCGCGGCCGTCGGATTTCTGCACGCACAGCATGTCGTTGCGGATTTCCCAGCCCGAAGGAGGGAAGTCGGCGCGTTTCGCGCCGCGCCATCCGTCGGTGGTTTTACCGTCCCAGAGCAGCGTCCATCCCTGGGCCGCTTCGCGCTCGGAGATCGTGTTCGGGATGCAGTTGATCTGCGGCAGACAGCAGATTTCGGGCATCTTTTCGGTTTCGAGATCGGTCGTGCAGATGCGGATGTTTTTCCAGCGGACGGTTTTGCCTTCCATTGCGGCGTTATCGCCGATACCGTGCACCTGCAAGGCGATGAAACCTGCAGCGTCGGCGTTGTCGAGGATGTCGGCCGTCGGAATGCCGTTCAGCCACGTGCGGATGCGGTCGCCGATCGCCTCGATGCGCAGTTTGTTCCACTCGCCCGGTTTGAACGCTTTTTGCGCGCACGGGTTTTTTGTCATCGGGTAGAGCCATCCGCGGCGTCCTTCGTCGTAGATGCCGCCGCTCCATGCCCGCGCCGAAGGGTCGATTTCGTACTGGTAGCCGTGCACCTGTCCGTTGCGGTAATCGGGTTTCGAGTTGCTGCGGAACTGCACGCCGGAGTTCAGCCCTTCGTCCACCTTGAAGCTGAGTTCGAGGATGAAATCTCCGTATGTCTTATCGGTGCAAAGGAACGTATTGGGCGTATTGACCCGGCTGACGCCGACGATCGCGCCGTCTTCGATGCGGTATTCGGCCGCGCCGTTCAGCTTTTTCCATCCTTTGAGGTTCTTTCCGTTGAACAAGGGCTCCCAGTCGCCCTGGGCGGATACGGTCGCGCAGAAACAGAGCATTCCGAGCGCTATAAACAGTTTTTTCATCAGGCTTTTATGATTTTTTGGGTTAAAAACAAATCTCCGTGCACGGGCACGACTTTAATATGTCAAAGGTAGGAATTATTTTTAAAAAAGAAAACGGCGTCTGAAAATTTACGACTCTAATTAGTATTTGCTTGATTGTAAATGATATAACTGAAAATAACAGAGGTTGGTTTTCCTCCGGGACAGTAAAGGCCGTACTTCGTAGCGCATTCGTTCTTTTCGGGGGACGAATTGAAGATAGTTTGTAAAATCTTTTGAATATGAAATATTTTGGCTTATATTTCAGTGATCCGAAGCGAAACGTTGCAACTTTTTCGGGGTCGGAAGAAGGTTTATCGTTGAACAATCATACGGTTTTATGAATAGAATAATAACGGCTTTTTTTGCAATATTACTATTGCAGACTGTTTCGGCTCGGGATTATCCCGTTCAGTTTTCGAAGAGGATCGAAAACAACTATATCAAAAGCCGGCTGGAGAATGTCCAGCCGGACGGCTCGATCAAACCGTTTTCCAATCTGGACGGAAAAACCGATATCGAAAACCTTTTTTTCGAAGATTTCAACGCGCCCGTGGAATATTTCTTCGAACGAGAATTCATAGAAGTTTTAGGTCTTCGGATTGTGAGGGATTCATCGGATCGGTATTACTTGCTTGAAGTTAAAAGTATTCCTAAATTTCAGGAAGTGAACAGAGCGTTAGAAAAAGAGTATCCTTCGATCGGAACCCCGCTAAAGGATCTGGATACGGTAACCGACAGTATGATTCGTCAATCGGTCGAACACAACTTAGCTATGTACGCAAAATGTCAGGAGGAGGCCCCGAAGCGCTATCGGGTCGAGACCCGAACGTTTCGCATCGGCGACCGGTTCGCGGAGGCGTTGTATAATAAGTTCGTGAACTGGATCGACCGTTTCGACAGCAAGGCGGAAGGCCCCTCCGTAGGGTATTGGGCGACTTTCCGCTGCGTGGTCGATAACGAAGTCTGGACGCTGTCCTTAAACGACGAATTCACGGCCGACGCCGTCGCGCTGTCCGACCTTTGCCGGGAGATTATCGCGGATGCCGTCGCGGGCCGCCTGGACGAGGCGAAGTATCTGGAACGGTTGGGCGATTGACGATTTTTCTTCCGAAATAAATATCCCCTGCCCGTGCGGTTTTCGTCTGCGCGGACAGGGGAATGTTTTTGTTTTCTCCCCGGCCGGAAGACGGGGAGCCGGTTTTATCGTATTCCGGACGGGCGGCGGATTAGCGTCCCCGGTCGAAGAATTTTTTGAAAAAGAGCCACTGGTAGTCGATCGAGTTGTTCCAGTAGAGGCCGTCGTGCACGCCCGGCCGCACGATGTAGTCGTGGTCGATCCCGCGCTCCATCAGCTTGTCGTGGAAGTTGCGGTTTACTTCGGCGAAAAAGTCGCCGTAACCGCAGTCGATGATCAACGCCAGGTCGCCGTTGGCGATGCTGTCGATCTGGTTGATCGCCGCGTAGTCGTCCCAGCGCTTCGGATTGTCGGCCTTTTCGCCCAGCGCTTTTTTCATCTCCCAGTTGTCCGGGAACGGGCGGATGTCCAATCCCCCGCTGGTCGATCCGGCGGCCCCGAAGCGGTCTTTATGGCGCAGCGAAAGCCACATGGCGCCGTGCCCGCCCATGCTCAGACCGGTGATGGCCCGTCCGCTGCGATCGGCGCGCGTATGGTAACGGGCGTCTATGTCGCGGAGCAATTCCTGCGATACGAAGGTTTCGTAACGCATCGACGGATCGACGGGGCTGTCCCAGTACCAGCTGTTCTTGCCGTCCGGGCATACGACGATCACGCTGTCGCGTTCGGCCAACTGTACCAGTTCGGGTTTCACCTGCAGCCAATTGGCGGCATAGCCGCTGTAACCGTGCAGCAGGTAGAGCACCGGGTAGGCCGGCCCCGTTTTCGTCCGGGCGCCGTCGGGTACGACTACCACCACTTCGACTCCTTTGTTCATCGACGCGCTCCAGACCGACAGCGTATCCACGGTCGCGGCCTGCGCGAAAGCGGCCGAAAATAACGCAACCGACAGCAAGATCAAATTCCTTACTTTCATAATTTTTTGTTTTTCACCGATTTATGTTGGAAATAGAATTTTGTTCACAGAAAATCCGGGCGAAACGGTCGTTCAAAGTTAAAAATATTTTGCCTGATTTTGCGGGGTTTCCGTTTTTTTCGTTACATTTGCGGTCGGTAAACGATGATATTCATGGATCTTCCGGTGAACGATAAATTTTGGTGGCGCTCGCATCTGAAACGATCGTGAGAGGCTTCACCGTGCGAGGAAAGGATCCGCAACATAATGCATAGGGCTGTCGAACTCACGACAGCCCTTGTTTTTTCGGTACGACAAACATTCAAAACATAAAAGATATGAGCACGAGAACGAAACGATTTATCCTTCCGGAAAGCGAAATTCCGACCCAATGGTACAATATCGCGGCCGACATGCCGAACAAGCCGATGCCGCCGCTCAATCCGCAGACCCGCGAGCCGCTGCGCGCTTCGGATCTCTATCCGATCTTCGCCAAAGCGCTGGCCGATCAGGAGATGAACCAGACCGACGCGTGGATCGACATTCCGGAGGCGGTCCGGGAGCAGTACAAGAACTACCGTTGTACGCCGCTGGTACGGGCTTACGAGCTGGAAAAGGCGTTGGGCACTCCGGCGCATATCTATTTTAAGAACGAAAGCGTCAGCCCGGTAGGGTCGCACAAGCTGAATTCGGCCATCGCGCAGGCTTATTTCTGCAAACAGGAGGGGATTACCAACATCACGACCGAAACCGGCGCGGGCCAGTGGGGCGCCGCGCTGTCGTACGCGGCCAAGGCGTTCGGTCTCGAATTGGCTGTCTACATGGTCAAAATCAGTTACGAACAGAAGCCTTACCGCCGTTCGATCATGCAGACGTTCGGCGCGCAGGTGACCGCTTCGCCGTCGATGTCGACCAAGGCGGGCCGCAAGATCCTGACCGACCATCCGAACTACCAGGGTTCGCTCGGGACGGCTATTTCCGAGGCGATCGAACTGGCGATGAGCACGCCGAACTGCAAATATACGCTCGGCTCGGTATTGAGCCACGTGACGCTGCACCAGACGATTATCGGCCTCGAAGCCGAGAAACAGATGGCGATGGCCGGCGAATATCCCGACATCGTGATCGGCTGTTTCGGCGGCGGATCGAATTTCGGCGGCATTTCGTTCCCGTTCATGCGGCACAACATCCTGTCGGGCAAAAAGACGCGTTTCATCGCCGCCGAACCGAACTCGTGTCCGAAACTGACGCGCGGCGTGTTCCGCTACGATTTTGGCGACGAGGCAGGCTACACGCCGCTGCTGCCGATGTTCACGCTCGGACATAATTTCGCCCCGGCCAACATCCATGCCGGCGGACTGCGCTACCACGGAGCGGGCGTGATCGTGTCGCAACTGCTGAAAGACAAGATGATGGAAGCGGTCGATATCGCGCAGTTGGACAGCTTCGAGGCGGGCTGCCTGTTCGCGCAGACCGAAGGCATCATCCCCGCTCCCGAATCGTGCCATGCGATCGCGGCGGCCGTCGACGAAGCTAACAAATGCAAGGAGAGCGGCGAACAGAAGGTGATCCTGTTCAACCTGTCCGGACACGGTCTGATCGACATGGCGTCGTACGACAAATACATCGCCGGCGACCTGATGAACTACACGCTGACCGACGAGCAGATCGCCGAAAACATCAAGGAGCTCGACACGATGAAATTGTGATTCGAAAATAGTTTATAAGAGAATACTGAGATGCCCTCCTATTTTCGTTTGGAGGGCATTTCTTTTATTGGAGAATCAATTGCACGGTTTGACGATTATCGATTTTGGTAATCAAATTCAATTTTTATTTATTCTTCTGTTTGAGGAAATCTTTTGCTTTTCGTTTAAATATAATCTTTTGCAATCCGTTTTTTAAAGGATTATTCGCATAAATCAAATGTCCTTTTTTTATGATAAAAACCGGAAAATCTCTGGCGAGATTATACCGGTGTCTGTTGGCTATGAAAAAAGCATTGTTTTTGTCATATAAAACGGTGGCGCGAGGCGCTATTTTTTGAATATAGTATGATAACGTAATGGAATCTTGAGAATAAACGATATAGCACACGTTAGAGTATGATTTCAGAAATTTCTCCGTTTCTTCCATTGCTGCAATGCAGGAGGAACAGTCGAAATTATAACATGCAAATAAATATGAAGTACTGTCGCATATGATATTTCCTTGATGTACCGTATCGTATATGACACTCATCAGACAACACGATTCATCGGCAGGAGCTATCAATTCGGTTCCTTTTGCACAACTATTCAAGTAACTTAAGAGGCAAATGGCTAAGATCCATTTCACTTGTCAGTCATTTTGTAAGAAAAAACTTCCGGTTGCGGAGCAATAGAAAGTGCGTATAATGTGCTGTCATTTGCCATGTCGATCGAAATGCAATCTTGATCCATAAAATAACGTGCTACCGGTGTGCCGTCCCATGTAAAAATATGCAGTGCATTTCCTTGGTTGGCTCGCTTTTCCGATAAGGTGCGTCCGGAAAACAATCCGATGATCCATTGATCCGTAACGGCAAGATCTACATAACCGTACATACATTCGGCTTCCAGTCCGACATTCCCTTTGACAATTTTTGTTTTAGGTTCGAAAAGCATGGGTCCTTTGATAAAAAAAGCCTGAGTCGTATCATTTGAATGAAAAACCTCTATTTGATCGGCATATCTACATACAATTGCATACGACCGGTTGTTGGGACTTGCCTTGACGACGCCTATATAAGCCTGATTAACCTGCGGGTTGGCTGTTCGGGCAGAAGATATTTGCGGAGAACAGCCTATTTTCGCTTTGATTTCTCCCTTTTGGTTGAATTTGATTACCCGGCAATCTTCGAAACGACCCGTGCCGACAAACAAAGAGTCTTCCGTTCGAGCGATGCATTCCATCGGTAGCAGATCTTCCCTTAACTGCATTTTTTGTGCGTAACCGGTTGCTTGTTGTAAAGCTTCGGGCAAATTGACCCGCATGATTTCAGAGGTAACCACGTCGTGAATATAAAAATTGCCTGACGAATCCGGAGCTGATAATGACCAAGCTCCCAATAGTTCATAAGGTCCCCGGCCTTTTGCGACGATGGTTTGCTGTCGCCCTGTTTTCTTTGAAAAAAGGATAACTTGGTTTTCCCTGCTCAGATCCTTGAATGCGAACAGCGAATCGTAATCGTAGATGCGTGTGGGATAACTTAACGAATCGGCTATTTGCAAAGAGGTCAGTCGAATCGAATCAGTTAAAGGAAATTCCGAAAAACTTTTGATTTGTCGGAATTCCTTGGAATTTTTGCAACCGGTCACTATTGCAACGAGCAATAGCAATATCGACCATTTTTTTAGCATAACGATTTAATAATATGTTGATTAACTTTTCTGATGCAGGTGTACGTCCATCTGCGGGAACGGAATGTTCAGCCCGACTTCGGCGAAGCGCTTGTATACTTTTTCGTTCATGTCGAAAAAGACGCTCCAGAAATTGTCGGTGCTGGTCCATACGCGTACGACGATGTTAACCGAACTGTCGCCGAGGCTCGACAGCGCGATGAAATGGGCCGGTTCGGGAAGTATCCGGTCGTCCTGTTCGAGCAACTCGGCGATCGTGGCTTTCGCCTTGTCGTAGTCGTCGCCGTAACCGATGCCGAACGTCCACTCCACGCGCCGCCGGTTCTCCTTCGAATAGTTGTTGATAATGCCGGTCGATATGCCGCCGTTCGGAATCATGATCGTTTTGTTGTCCGGCGTGTTGATGATCGTGTTGAATAGTTGGATCTCTTTGACCGTGCCGGTCTGTCCCTGCGCTTCGATGAAATCGCCTACATGGAATGGCTTGAATATAAGGATCATCACACCTCCTGCGAAGTTCTGCAACGTACCGCTCAACGCCATGCCGATCGCCAGACCGGCCGATGCGAAGATCGCGACGAAC
This sequence comes from Alistipes sp. AF48-12, assembly GCF_003477565.1. Classification (NCBI taxonomy): domain Bacteria; kingdom Pseudomonadati; phylum Bacteroidota; class Bacteroidia; order Bacteroidales; family Rikenellaceae; genus Alistipes; species Alistipes sp. AF48-12. Next base: position 62,685 of record NZ_QUDJ01000007.1, on the reverse strand, counting down.
GACGTGGTGTCGATACCGAGGATGCTGATGATCGTGATAATCAGAAACAGCGTCAGCGAGATGCTCACCAGGCTCATCAGGAAACTTTTGAGCGAAGCGTCTACCTCTCGTTTGGTCAGCATTTTGCGCAGGATGTTTTTCAGGTAGCGGATGATCCAGCGGCCGATCGCCAGGATGACCAGGGCGATCAGGATACGGGCCGAGATGTCGAGGGCGCCCCGGATGATCATGCTAATGACTTCTTCTCCCGACATGTGGGACAGGGCGGTCAGTTTTTCCGCGATTTTTTCTTTGTGCGTCGAGTCGGCCACGATCGTTTGCGCCGACATCCATAGCGATGAAAGAGTCATATTCGATTGATTTTAGTATTTTAAAGATCGAAAATAAGTTTCTGTTTCGGGAATCGCTCGTGTCGTCAGTTGCAAAATCTGTTTCCAGAGATGTTTCCGACAGGGGTGATTCACGACCGAATCCGAAATCCGGCGTGCCTTGCCGTTCCGCCAGTAGAGGCTGTTTCCGCTGACCGGGAGCTTTCCGCAGGCCAGTTGCAGAGCCGTTTCGGCGCCTTGTTCGGGCGTCTTGATCAGCGGACGGAACAGCAGGTCGGCGATCGGGTCGAACCAACGGTGCATCGTAATCATGTTTGTGTCGACGATGCCCGGATCGGCTGCGAAAACGCCGATGCCTGGCGGGCGACCCGCTCGCGCAATTCGAGCGAGAATAGCAGCAGGGCCAGTTTCGAAGTGCCGTAAGCTCGGAAACGAGCGTAACGCTCCGGATCGGGTTCGAACAGTCGGCCGTCGACTCGGCCGATCCGGTAGGTGCACGACAGCGTATTTACGATGCGGCTGCCGGGGTGCATCAGCGGCAGCAGGGCGAGCGTCAGCGCGGCCGTTCCGACGCAGTTGACGCCGACGGTTTGTTCGAAGCCGTCGGCCGTCAGACCGAACGTGCCGTTCATCGTTCCGGCGTTGTTCAGTAGGACGTCGATTCTTTGTCCCCGCGCTTTCAGTTCTGCGGCGAAGCGGGCGATCGAATCCAGCGAGCCCAGATCCAGCGGCAGCAGCGAGATTTCCGGGTTGCCGCTCCGCTTGCGGATGCGCGTGAGGATCGGTTCCGATTTTTCCGGATTGCGGCAGGCCATCAGTACGCGGTATCCTTGCTTTGCGAGTCGTTCGGTCAACGCCTGGCCGATGCCGCCGCTGGCTCCGGTGACGATGTGTAACGGCTTATCTTCCATAGCGGTAAAATTTTGCACGACGTTTGATCAGCCGGATCAGCCGCGACGGAACGAGCGCCGCGAGCGGCATGAACAGGTGGTTGACCGCGCCCGGCGTGACACACCGGCGTCCGGCGAACAGCGCGCGCAATCCTTTGCGGGCCAGCCGTTCGGGCCGCATCAGGATGCCGAGCCGCAGTCCGAGCCGCTGATAATGCCCGCTGAGGTTGTAGAGGTCGGTGGCTACCGCGCCCGGACAAACCGCCGTCACGCGTACGCCGTAATCGTAGAGTTCGTTATGAATCGCTTTCGAAAATTGTTTCAGGTAGCTTTTGGTCGCCGCATAGACCGAAATGCCCGGGAACGGCATACCGGCCGACATCGACGACATGTTCAGTATGTAGCCTTTGCCGCGCGCTTTCATCGCCGCGCCGAAATAGCGGCAAAGCATCGTTACGGTTTGTACGTGCAGGCCGATCATCCGTTCGATCCGGCGGCTGTCCGTTTCGGTCAGATCGTCGAAAAAGAATACGCCGGCGTTGTTGACCAGTACCTCCACTTCGAACCCCTGCTGCCGGGTGTATTCGAAAAGCGAGTCGGCGGCGTCCGCGAGCGACAGGTCGCGGCAAAGCCCGTCGGCCCGTACCCCGAACTGCCGACGGAGTTCCCGCGCCACTTCGGCGATCCGTAGCTCCTCGTTGCTTACGAGCAGCAGGTCGTAGCCTTTTTCGGCGAGCAGCCGGGCGTATTGGTAGCCGATTCCGGAACTCGCCCCGGTGACCAGGGCCAGGGGCGTCGGGCGTTGCTGTGCGTTCATCGTCGTGCGTTGATTCGTTCGATTTCGTGTTGCAGGCATTTCGGCAGCCCTTGCAGGTGTCGGTGGCAGGCCATTTCGACCGAGTACATCCGGGCGATGCAGTAGTTCGTGTGCTCGCAACCGCAGCGCAACTCGCCCCGCTCTTTCATCCGATTGACGAAATCCGGTTCGTTGATCAGCGCGCGAGCCATCGCCACGCATTCGAATCCGCTGTCGAGCACCATGTCGATCTTTTCACGCGACACGAGGCCGCCGACATAGACCAGCGGCAGTTTCAGCGCTTTGCGGAATTGCAGCGCATCTTCGTAAAAATAAGCTTCGCGGAACGGTACCGACGGGATCATCCAGCGTCCGGCCAATTTGACGCCCGCTTTGAGCCATAACTGTTTCATGTAGTAAGTCAGCGTGCGGATCGGCATCTGTCCGCGCATCACGTACATCGGGGCGCGACTGACGAATCCGCCGCTGAGTACCAGCGCATGCGCCCCGCACGCTTCGAGGTTGCGCGCCACTTCGATGCAGTCGTCAATTTCGAGCCCGCCGCGGAAGCCGTCGCGCATGTTGGTCTTGACCAGCACCGCCATATCGCTGCCGGCAGCTTCCATCGCCTCCTGCATACATATTTTCATGAAGCGCATCCGGTTTTCGAGCGATCCGCCGTATTCGTCGCGCCGCCGGTTCGTGTACGGCGACAGGAATTGGCTGATCAGGTAGCCGTGTCCGGCGTGTACCTCGACGGCGTCGAATCCGGCTTCGCGGGCCAGTTTCACGGCTGTGCCGAACGCTTTGGCTATTCCGGGGATTTCGTTTTTGCGCAGCCCCCGCACGAAGGTGGGGGAGTAGATGTTGAATCCGGATGAAGCGGACAGCGGCGTGCAGCCGCAGATGCCCCGGTGCGACATGTTGCCGCAGTGTCCGATCTGGATTCCGGCGGCGGCGCCTTCGGCGTGGATGGCGTCGGTGATCCGGCGCAGACCCGGCACGATCTCCGGACGCAGCCACAACTGATGCGGAAACGACAGACCGTTGCGCGTTACCGAAGCATAGGCCAACGTCGTCATTCCGATGCCGCCGCGCGCGACGCTGCGGTGGTAGTCGTACAGCAGGTCGGTCGGCGAGTTGCCCGCGCACATGCCTTCGAGGCGGCGGCGCGAATCGTGCGGTTGCGGAGGGTCAGCGGTCCGATCTTGCACGGAGTGAACAACAGCGATTCTTTCATTTCGTTGTGCTAATAAATATAAGGGATAATCCGTTTGCGGCGCTGCGTGCGCAGTTGTTCGCCGAATAGTTCGTTGTAACGTTTGTAGATGGCGTCGGCGCGCGGTACGAGGTTCGCGAACGTCCAGATCGCGAATACCGCTCCGGCGGCCGACCAGGTCAGCACGGCGAATCCGATCCATTCGACGATCTCGCCGAAATAGTTGGCCGAGGTTACGTAGCGGAACATGCCGCCCTGCGGCAGGTAGTGGTTGCGGTCGCCCGGCTTGCGCAGGCGGCGGATGATCCGGTCGGAGTGGATGTTGACGGCCATTCCTGCGAAAAAGATCAGCGTGCCGACGATGAACTGCGGCGACAGCAGCCATTGCGGCGTGTAGTAGCCTTCCGGAGCTATGTAAAAGATCCAGCCGCCCTGCATCAGAGCGTTCAGCACGTTGAACGTCACGCCCATCAGTACGATCCCGAGCGGCATCGTGCTACGCCCTTTCAACAACAGCGGGTAGACGAACGCCCGGTTCAGGTAGTGGAGCTGGAACAGCCCGAAAAAGACCAGACATACCGCATCGCCGCGGCGCGGGGAGCAGAGGCAGAGGATACACATGGCGATGAAAACAGGGGCTTCCATCGCGATCCAGCCGAGCCGGTTGTCGATTTTCGGACCCCATTTCCCGTCGCGCAACATGCCGTACCCGGCCCGGACGAAAAACAGCGCGATGAAAACCACGACGGCCAGCGCCGTCATCCCTGCCAGAAAGAGGTCGTAATAGTGTGAAAGATCGGTCATATTCTTCGGATGATTATGGAAAACAGCACCCAAGATACAAATTTTTTTTTAATGGCGGCGACCGGATTTTTCGGAAAGTCGGCGCTTTCCGAGCGTCCGGGGTACGAAACTCCTCATGCCGGCCGTTGCACGGCGACCGGCGACGGCGACTCGTCGCGCCGTATAAATTTCACCGAATATCCGAAATATTTCGACGGTATTTTTCGTTCGGATAATATGCCGGAACCTGTGGCGGCGGTACGGGTAATTGTAAATTTTCTATTACGGAAGCACTTCGGAAGGTATGGGACGGAAGTGTTTATCGTTCTTATTTGTAGTATTTTATGCTCCGTTTGGAGAGGAACGGCCGTTTTGTGTCAGCGTCAGGGCTTTGTAAAATAAGATATCTTTTTTTGTGTAGTTTGAAAATTTTAGTACTTTTGAAGTTGTGATGATTCAAAATTTCATGCGTTTCGTGCGGTTTCCGACGAGCTGACAGCGCGTTAAACGTTATTGAAAGGATGAAAACAGGTATGGTGCGGAAAGGGAATCGTAAATTTTTTTAACGAAAGCAATACAGGCGCAGGTACTTGACCATGAAAAACGGGGTTGCGGGATTTTAGAGTGATGACAATGTGCGGGGCTGGAAGCGGCGGAATTGGAGAGCGGAAGCATGTTGCCATCATTTGTGTTGAATCGCGAGAACGTACCGGTCGGCGAGGGGGGAAATTTTCAACTAATTTTAACATAAAACTAAATTTTAACAACAAAACTCAAAACTTTATTCATTATGGAAGCCAAGGCAGTAAATTTTAAAACGGCAAAAGGCATTAAATCAGCATTCCTGGTTATTGTATGTTGCTTTATTTTAGCTGTATGCGTGTTTCACTTCGTACTGGGTGATCCCGCGAACTTTATGAATAACGACCCGAACAACCACCCGCTGCCGGGTAACTTCAAGGGTACCATTTATAAAGGGGGTGTGATCGTGCCGGTTCTCCAGACGTTGTTTTTGACCGTGATCGTGCTCAGTATCGAACGCGCGTTCGCCATCACCAAAGCCAAAGGAAAAGGCAACGTCACCAAATTCGTCAAGAACGTGAAGGAAGCTCTCGACAAGAACGATACCGCTAAAGCCCGCGAACTTTGCGTGAAGCAGAAAGGTTGCGTTGCAAGCGTCGTTTACTCTACGCTGACCAAGTACGAAGAGATGGAAAAAGACACCACGCTGGCCAAAGAGCAGAAACTGATGAACATCCAGAAAGAGCTCGACGAAGCTACCGCATTGGAAATGCCGTCGCTGCAACAGAATCTGGTGGTTATCGCGACCATGACCACGCTGGGTACCCTGATCGGTCTGCTCGGAACCGTTATCGGTATGATCAAGTCGTTCGCCGCACTGGCAACCGCCGGTTCTCCGGACTCCGTAGCGCTGTCCGCCGGTATTTCCGAGGCCCTTATCAACACCGCCTTCGGTATCGCAACCGGTGCTCTGGCCGTTATCTCTTACAACTTCTTCACCAGCAAAATCGACAAACTCACCTATAGCATCGACGAAGTAGGGTTTACCATTGTTCAGACTTATGCTGCAACGCATAAAGCCTAACTTTTAAAAAAAAAATTACTTCTCGTTATGGCTAGAGTAAAAGTAAAAAAAACAGAGTACATTCATCGACATGACCGCGATGAGCGATGTGACGGTGCTCTTGCTTACTTTCTTTATGCTTACGTCCACTTTCATCCAGAAGGAGCCGATACAGATTTCGACCCCGGCTTCCGTGATGGAGATCAAGATACCCGAAACCGATATTCTCCAGATTTTGGTGGATAACGACGGCAAGGTGTTCATGAGCATGGACAAGCAGGAAGACCGCGTGGCGGTTCTGGAGAAAATGGGCGAAGAGTACGGGATCGCATTCACGCCCGAAGAAGTCAACAAATTCAGGTTGGCTCCGTCGTTCGGGGTGCCCATCGGTCAGATGAGGTCTTTCTTGGCGCTGCCCGAAGACGAGCAGGACAAGATTTTGAAAGACTACGGGATTCCGACCGACAGCACCGACAATCAGTTGAAGTCGTGGGTCAAGAATGCCCGGTTACAGAACAGGGATCTGCGGATCGCCATCAAGGCGGATCAGGCTACGCCTTATCCTATCATCAATACCATTATGACGTCGCTTCAGGATATCCGGGAAAACCGGTACAACCTGATCACCACGTTGAAAGTGGTCAGTACAGACAATTAATGCCGTCGCATAAGATTTAAATATTATGGCTGAAATACAAGAAAACAACAGCGGCAAAGGTAAGGAGGGTAAGGGCAAACAGAAAAAGATGACCATCCGGGTCGATTTTACCCCGATGGTGGATATGAACATGTTGCTCATTACGTTCTTTATGCTTTGTACCTCGTTGAGCAAGCCTCAGACGATGGAAATTAGTATGCCGACCAAAGATACGCAGGAAGATATGCAGACGAAAGTGGCGGCATCCCGTGCCATTACGCTCCTTTTGGGAGAAGACGACAAGGTTTATTATTACCTGGGAGAACCTAATTATCAGGACTATACGTCGCTCAAGGAGACGACTTACACTCCGGACGGCCTGCGTGCGGTTCTGCTGGCGCGTAATGCCAACGTCGTGGCACGGATCAACGAATTGAAGAAAAAGAAGCTGGACGGAGAGATCACCGAAGAGGAGTTCAAGACGCAGTCCACCGAGATCAAGAAAGACGAGAACGCTCCCGTCGTTTCGATCAAGGGAACCGACGAGTCGACCTATAAAAACCTGATCGACGCGCTGGACGAAATGCAGATCTGCAACATCAGCCGTTACGCTATCGTGCCGATAGCCGAAGGCGACCTGTGGCTGATCAAGAACCTGAAATCTGCCGGCGATCTCGGCAAGAACAGTGAAATGGCGCAAAACTAATAGTACACATTAAATCGAAAAAAAATGAGTGATTTGGATTTGAATTCGAAGCAATGGTGCGAATTAGTTTTCGACGGGAAAATACCGAATTCGGCGCATTCCAGATGCGTCAGGAGTCGACGTCCCGTCATAACAAGGCAATGATTATCGTAGCGATCCTGGTCGTGCTGATTATCACGCTGCCCGCGCTGTTCCGCTACATTGCTCCGAAAAAACAGGAAGAAGTCAAAATGACCGAAGTGACGCAGTTGACCAAACTGCCGCCCCCGGAAGTGAAGAATAACGATGTGATCAAGAAGGTGGACGCTCCGCCCCCACCGCCGTTGAAGAGCTCTATCAAGTTTACCGCTCCGAAGATCGTGAAAGACGAGGACGCGGATCGGGAGGACGTGAAGACGCAGGAAGAAATTATCAGTGCGAAAGTTGCGGTTTCCGTGGCTGACGTGAAGGGTAACGACGACCTGTTCGGTACGGACATCCAGGACTTGAAGGAGATCGCGATCGACACGCCGCAGGAGGAAGTGCAGGAGACCGTATTCCAGACGGTCGAGCAGATGCCTTCGTTCCCCGGCGGTATGCAGGCGCTGAACAAGTACCTGAAAGATAACCTGAGGTATCCGACGATTGCCGCCGAAAACGGCGTTTCGGGAAGGGTCGTACTGCGTTTCGTCGTATCGAAAAGCGGTAAGATCGAGAACGTCGAAGTACTCGGCCCCGTAGACCGCGCGCTCGACGAGGAAGCGGTTCGCGTGGTGAAATCCATGCCCGCATGGGTTCCCGGTAAGCAGAACGGAAACGCCGTAGCGGTGTACTACACGCTTCCGGTTACGTTCGTGCTGGGACAGCAGTAATCATCTTTATTTATCAAAAACCCTGCTTAAATTTCAATTTAAACAGGGTTTTTGTTTTTTAAGGCAGGTCCGGTTTTTGATATCAAAATATGTCGTATGAAAAAACAAAATGATGAAGAACGCAAGCCCGGCGGCATGAGTAAAATTTATTACGTTTTCGGGTTGTTCATGATAATATTTTACGTCGGTATGGCGTATATTATGATATTTTCGCCTATATTTGTAAAACGCATATCGGCTCCGCTGCGTTACGGGATGGGAGCGCTCTTTTTTCTGTACGGTATTTTCAGAGCATACCGGCAGATCAAGGACCGGTAATATCGAATGAATTATGTCAAAGGCAGGTAAGTTTTTAGGGATCGTTTCGGTGGCAATTGCGGCTGCGTGGATTTTTACCTCTTGCTGGGGAAATAAAGCGAAAGACAAACATACGGATACGGCTACTTCCGGAGTGATACAGATCAGCGCCGACGAAAGTTTCCGGGACATCGTGCAGCAGGAGATCGACGTGTTCGAGAGTATTTACGTACAGGCCGGAATCATGCCGATTTATGCCAGCGAGGTGGACGCGATCAACCTGTTGCTGAAAGACAGCGTGCGCCTGGCGGTCGCGTCGCGTCAACTGACCGAGGCCGAAAAGGAAGGGCTCGCCCAGAAAAAACTGTTCCCGAAGGAGATCAAGATCGCTACGGACGGCATCGCGCTGATCGTCAATAAGCAGAATGCGGATTCGATGATCTCGATTCCCGACCTGCGGGAGATTCTGACCGGACGGATTACCCGGTGGAATCAGTTGAATCCCGGTTCCAAGCTCGGCGACCTGCAATTGGTTTTCGACAACCAGAATTCGAGTACGGTACGTTTTGCGATCGATTCGATCTGCCGCGGCGATTCGCTGGCAGGCAACCTGAGCGCCCAGCACGACAATGCGGCCGTGATCGATTACGTGTCGAAAACGCCTGGCGCGATCGGCGTGATCGGCGTTACGTGGGTGGGCAACAAGAGCGATTCGACCCGGATGACGTTCTCGGAGCTGGTGACGGTGATGAGCGTCAGCCGCGAAACCAAAGCGACGCGAGAAAACAGTTACAAGCCTTTTCAGGCCTATATCGCATTGGGACAGTATCCGCTGGTTCGGAATATGTACGTACTGCTGACCGATCCGCGCAGCGGGTTGGCGTCGGGATTCGCCACGTTCATGGCGTCCGATCGCGGCCAGCGGATCATTCTCCGTTCCGGCATCGTACCTGCGACGCAAAATGTGCGGATCGTAAATGTACGCGAAAATTTGTAATTAAAAATAGCTTAACTAACTGATTAAAAATGGGTTCTAAAATTAGTGTTTTGACCCTCGCTTTGATGATGGGGGCGACTTCGCTTTTCGCAGAAGATAATGGAAAAGCGATCGATTACTACAAGGTAGGCATGTACGGCGAAGCAAAAAGGAGTTGTTGGCGAATCTGCAGAGCGGAAAGACGGACAAGGCCGAAGTGTGCTATTACCTGGGCGAGCTCTATTCGGCCCAGAACATGAAGGATTCGGCGGCTTATTACTATAAGGAAGGGATCGTGGCCGATCCCGATTACGTATTGAATTCGATCGGCGAACTGAAACTCGACCTGGCGAACAACCCGAACGCCGACAAGGCTTTCAGCGGTTTTCTGACCGGTAAGAATAAGAAGAATCCCGCCGTTTACATTGCGATTGCAAGGCTTATCTGCCGGTTTCGACCGCCAAGGCGATGGAATACATGGAGCAGGCGCGCGCCGTCGCTCCGAAATCTCCGGATGTTTTCATTCTCGAAGGAGACATCCTGGCCGCTAAAAAGCAGTACGGCGATGCGGCGAGCCGCTACGAGCAGGCTATCTATTTCGATAACAAATGCAAGGAGGCTTATTTCAAATACGCCAAGATTTACAGCCGTTCCAATCCGCAGTATGCGATCGATATGCTGAACAAGCTGATCGAGATGGATCCGGAATATACGGTCGCCTACGGGGAGTTGGCCGACGTATATTACAAGAACGAAGAGTTTGCCAAAGCGGCGGACGCTTTTTCGAAATACGTGAACGTCGAGACTTCGGATATGAAGGATCTGGCGCGTTATGCGACGCTGCTGTACTTCAGCGGCGATCAGGACAAAGCCTTGGAACTGGTAACGAAGGTGTCGCAGCGAGAGCCGAACAACACGGTTCTGCGCCGTCTTAACATGTACATCAATTACGACAAGGGCGACTATGCGAAGAGCCTGGAGCTTGCCAAAACGCTGATGGGACAGGTGGAAGACAGCTCGAAGCTGATTACGCGGGATTATATGTATTTCGCGCGGACGCTTTCCAAGAACGACCTGCATAAGGAAGCCGCCGAAGTTTTCGAAAAGGCGGTAAACATGGACACGGCGCGCGTGGAACTGCTCAAGGAGATGGGTAGCGAATACGAGGCCGTGAAGGATTACGACAAGGCGATCGGCGCTTACAAACGCTATATCGATCAGGCCAAGGACGTCAAGCTGAACGATTATTTCAACCTCGGTAAAGTCTATTATACGGCCGGCGCGTCGATTCGTCCGACCGAAGACGGAGTGGTTATGACCGAAAGCGATTCGATGCGTATGGTCGATTACCTGAAAGGGGCCGACAGTCTGTTCGCGCATGTCGTGGAAAAGGCTCCGGAAAGCTATCTGGGTTACCTGTTCCGCGGACGCGCCAACTGGGCCATCGATAATCCGCAGGCTCCGAAGCTGGCCAAGCCGTTCTACGAACAGGCGATTGCCGTTATGGAAAAAGATCCGCAGAAGAATGCGGCCGGTCTGATCGAGGCTTATCGCTTCATGGGGGTACACTACATCGGGCTGGAGGACTATCCGGCATCGCTCGAGTACTGGAAAAAGATTCTCGAACTGAATCCCGACAATGCGGAAGCCAAACGGATGGCGGAGGTGTTGCCGCAGTACATTCAGCAGTAATTTTTAGCGTGACAATCACTCAAATCCCGTCCGGGTATCCGGACGGGATTTTCGTTTTCGCGTTTCCCCGCCGCGTCCGGTCGTACGGGCCGTCCGGAACGGTCGTTTCGGAATGTTAATAAAAATTTGTAAAAATTAGGAATAAAAAAGGGATATAATTTTTTCTCTAAACAAATTCAGCTATTTTTGCATCGTTTTTAATCCATTTATCATTTGTGCCTGTAAATAGTATACCGATACCGTTTAGAGGCCTTTTTGGTTATCAAAGCAAATAACTATGGATCTGACTTTATTGCTGGTCGTTATTATTACGGCAGTATTTCTTGTAGTGGCGGCACTCAGTCTCGACAAATGGCTCTCGCCGCGATCGTTCAACAAACAAAAAGGGGAGGCCTACGAATGCGGCATCCCGACGCGCGGTAAATCGTGGATGCAGTTCCGGGTAGGGTATTACCTGTTCGCGATTTTGTTCCTGATTTTCGACGTGGAGGCGATGTTCATGTTCCCGTGGGCCGTTATCGTGCGCGAAATGGGTGTCGACGGCTTGCTGAACATCCTGTTCTTTTTGTTGATTTTGGTATTGGGTCTCGCCTATGCGTGGAAAAAAGGAGCTTTGGAATGGAAATAAAAGGAGTCAACATCAAGTCGATGAAATACGACGCGTTCAATGACAACGAGTACATTGAACAGCTCAGAGCGGGCGGAGTGAACGTCGTCGTCGGCAAGCTGGATCAACTGATCAACTGGGGGCGTTCCAATTCGCTGTGGCCGCTGACGTTCGCGACCAGTTGCTGCGGTATCGAGTTCATGGCGGTCGGTGCGGCGCGCTATGACTTTGCCCGGTTCGGGTTCGAAGTGACTCGGGCCAGTCCGCGCCAGGCCGATGTGATCGTCGTGGCCGGCACGATCGTGCATAAGATGGCCCCGGTGCTCAAACGGCTGTACGACCAGATGGCCGAGCCGAAATACGTGATCGCAATGGGCGCCTGCGCCATTTCCGGCGGCCCGTTCAAAGGATCGTACCACGTGCTGGAAGGGGTCGACAAGATCATTCCGGTCGATGTGTACGTGCCGGGGTGCCCGCCGCGTCCGGAAGCGTTGCTGTACGGTATGATGCAGTTGCAGCGTAAGGTCAAGGCCGAACATTTCTTCGGCGAGGTGAACAGAAAGGAAAAGAAAGAATCCGCAGACCATGAATAATATCAAAGATAAGTTAGCGCTTATGGCTCCGTCGCTCGTGTTCGGGGAAGGGGAGCCGTTGACGGTGACCGTGCCTGCCGGGCAATTCCGCGACGTGGCGAAAAGCCTGCGGGACGATCCGCAGATGCGGTTCGACCTGCTGCTGTGCATGACCGGGATGGACTGGGGCGAAACGCTCGGCGTGGTTTACCACCTGCGTTCGACCGAATTGGGACACGAAATCGTGCTCCGGACGGAGACCGCCGACCGCGAGAACCCGGAATTGCAGAGCGTGTACGACCTGTGGGAATCGGCCAACCTGAACGAACGCGAAGTGTACGATTTTTTCGGCATCCGCTTTATCGGGCACCCCGATATGCGCCGGCTGTACCTGCGCAACGACTGGGTCGGCTATCCGTTCCGCAAGGATTACAACGCTTCGCCGGACGTCAATCCGGTCAGACTGGATTCCGACGAAACGCTCGACACGGCTCCGGCTTACGAGCTGAAAGACGGCAAGGTCGAAAAGCACGAAAACGTGCTGTTCGAGAACGACGAATACGTGGTCAATATCGGGCCGCAGCACCCGGCTACGCACGGCGTGTTGCGTTTCCGGGTTTCGCTGGCCGGCGAAACGGTGCAGAAGGTGGACGTCCACTGCGGTTACATTCACCGCGGCATCGAAAAGATGTGCGAGAGCCTTACTTATCCGCAAACTTTGGCGCTGACCGACCGGCTCGACTACCTGTCCGCGCATCAGAACCGCCATGCGCTGTGCATGTGCATCGAGCAGGCGATGGGGATCGAAATCCCGGAACGGGTGCAGTACATCCGCACGATCATGGACGAGTTGAACCGTCTGTCGTCGCACCTGTTGTTCTGGTCGACGCTGTGCATGGACCTCGGTGCGCTGACGGCGTTCTTCTACGGGTTCCGCGACCGTGAGATCGTGCTGGACATGATGGAGGAGACCACCGGCGGCCGGTTGATCCAGAACTACAACATGATCGGCGGCGTGGCTGCCGATATCCATCCGAACCTTGTTAAACGGGTAAAGGATTTCATAAAATACCTGCCGAAGATGCTGGACGAGTACGACGAAGTGTTTACCGGCAACGTGATCGCGCAGCAGCGTCTGAAGGGGATCGGCATCCTGCCCAAAGAGGTGGCGGTTTCGTACGGCGTGACGGGTCCGTCGGGCCGCGCTTCGGGGTGGAGCTGCGACGTGCGCAAGCTGAAACCATACGGCGTGTACGACAAGGTGCAGTTCGACGAAGTGATCCGCACCGGCGGCGATTCGTTCGACCGTTACTTGGTGCGCGTCGATGAAATCCGCCAGTCGCTGCATATTCTCGAACAATTGATCGACAACATTCCTGCCGGCGACTACGCCGTGAAGACCAAGCCGATCATCCGTCTGCCGGAAGGACAGTTCTTCAGCAGCGTGGAGGCGAGCCGCGGAGAATTCGGCGTTTACATCGAAAGCCGGGGCGACAAGTTCCCGTACCGCATGAAGTTCCGCTCGCCGGGACTGCCGCTCGTATCGGTGGTCGATTACCTGGCCAGCGGCAGCAAGATCGCCGACCTGATCGCGATCGGCGGTTCGCTCGACTACGTGGTACCCGATATCGACAGATAACAAACTTTAATCCAACAACGATATGTTATTGAATACATATACAGACAGTATTGATTTCAACGCGGTGACCGGATGGGTGCACGATACGCTGAGCGGGATGATGCCGGCCTGGGGCGTGACGCTCACCGAGTGCGTGCTGATCGGCCTGTGCCTGTTGCTCGGTTATGCGGTGATCGCGCTGGCGCTGATCTACGTCGAACGCAAAGTCTGTGCTTTTTTCCAGTGCCGCCTCGGGCCGAACCGGGTGGGGCCTTACGGAACCGTGCAGAGCGTAGCCGACATGATCAAGATGCTGATCAAGGAGCTGATCACGATCAACCATATCGACCGTTTCCTGTTCAACCTCGCGCCGTACATCGTGATTATTTCGTCGGTGCTGGCATTCGGCTGCCTGCCGTTCGCCAAAGGTTTCGAAGTGCTCGATTTCAACGTCGGGATCTTTTTTCTGATGGCGGTGTCGTCGATCGGGATCGTCGGCATCCTGCTGGCCGGTTGGTCGAGTAACAACAAATATTCGCTGATCGGCGCGATGCGAAGCGGCGCGCAGATGATCAGTTACGAATTGTCGATCGGACTGTCGTTGATGACGATGGTCGTGTTCGCCGGAACGATGCAGCTTTCCGAGATCGTCGAACGCCAGGCCGACGGTTGGTTCCTCTTTACGGGGCACATTCCGGCGGTGATCGCTTTTTTGATCTACCTGGTGGCCGGTACCGCCGAGACGAACCGGGGGCCGTTCGACCTGCCCGAGGCCGACTCGGAACTGACGGCCGGTTACCATACCGAATATTCGGGGATGCACTTCGGCTTTTTCTACCTGGCCGAGTACCTGAACCTGTTTATCGTCGCGGGGGTCGCTACGACGATGTTCCTCGGCGGATGGATGCCGCTGCACATCGCCGGTTGGGAAGGCTTCAACGCCGTGATGGATTTTATTCCGTCGATCGTATGGTTTCTGGTGAAGGTGGGCGTGGTTATTTTCGTCATCATGTGGTTCAAGTGGACGTTCCCGCGACTGAGGATCGACCAACTGCTGAAGCTCGAATGGAAATACCTGTTGCCGCTGAACCTGCTGAACCTGCTGCTGATGGTGATTATCGTTGCGTTCGGATTGCATTTTTAACCGCCGAACCGGCCTATAAACAAACGGAATATGAATGCTTTTAAGAATTACATAAGTTCCTTTTTCAGCGGGCTGTCGTCGCTGTTGAAGGGGATGCGCGTTACGATACGGGTTTTCTTCCGTAAGAAGACGACCGAGCAGTATCCCGAAAACCGCGATACGCTGCAGATCTTCGACCGTTTCCGCGGGGAGTTGGTCATGCCGCACAATGCGAACAACGAGCACAAGTGCGTAGCCTGCGGGATCTGTCAGATGAACTGCCCGAACGGATCGATCAAGGTGATCTCCGAGACCGTAACCGACGAGGAGGGTAAGAAGAAGCGGGTGCTTACCAAATACGTGTACGACATCGGAAGCTGTCTCTACTGCCAGCTTTGCGTGCGCACCTGCCCGCACGGAGCGATCGAGTTCGACAACAAGTTCGAGCATGCGGTCTTCACGCGCGACAAACTGGTGCGTCAGCTCAATCACGAAGGTTCAACGTTAGAAAAAAAATAGACGGAAATGGAAATTACCTTGCAACAGGCCGGTTTTGCGTTTCTCGCTGCGGTGATCGTCGTCTTTTCGGTGATGACGGTGACCACGAAGCGGATTCTGCGAGCTGCCACATATCTGCTTTTCGTGCTTTTCGCCACGGCGGGCATCTATTTTCAGCTTAACTATTCGTTCCTCGGCGCCGTGCAACTGTTGATTTATGCGGGCGGCGTCGTCGTCTTGTACGTTTTCTCGATTCTGCTGACCAGTTCCGACGAGGAGAAGAAGACGCCGCTGCGCAACCGCCGCGTCGTCGCGGGCCTGGCCGCTTCGGTGGCCGGCGCGGTGCTCTGCATCTTCCTGCTCGTGACCCATTCGTTCGGCCCGTCGCAGTTCGCCGGTGGGGAGATCGACATGCACACGATCGGCCACGCGATGATGGGAACCGGGAAATACCAGTATTTGTTGCCTTTCGAGGCGGTCAGCGTGCTGTTGCTGGCTTGTATCGTCGGAGGTTTGTTGATTGCACGTAAACGGAAATAGCGCTATGGAAATACAAATGGAATATTACCTGATCGTCAGCGCCGTGATGTTTTTCGCCGGCGTGTACGGGTTCATCACCCGGCGCAACCTGATCGCCGTGCTGATCTCCATCGAGTTGATCCTGAATGCGGTGGATATCAATTTCGCCGTGTTCAACCGTTACCTGTTCCCCGGACAGCTCGAAGGGTTTTTCTTCACGATCTTCGCGATCGCCATCGCAGCGGCCGAAACCGCCGTCGCCATCGCGATCATCATCAACATCTACCGCAACCTGCGTAACATCGAGGTCAAAAACCTCGACGAACTGAAAGACTAACTTTAAGGACAGAAAAAACTACGCAATATGGAATACACGATACTGATCGTACTGTTGCCGCTGCTGACGTTCCTGGTGCTCGGTCTGCTGGGCATGAAACTGAAAGCATGCGCGTCGGGACTCGTCGGCACCCTGTCGATGGCCGTGACGACCGCGCTCGCTTACGGGACGGCCTGGCAGTACTTCACGACGGCCAAGGTGGACGGCATTTACCAGAAATGGGTGCCGTTCAACATCGAGTGGCTGCGTTTTACCGATAACCTGCACATCGACCTGGGCGTATTGCTCGACCCGATCTCGGTGATGATGCTGGTCGTGATTACGACCGTGTCGCTGATGGTGCACGTTTACAGCCTCGGTTACATGAAGGGCGAACGCGGTTTCGAACGCTACTATGCTTTCCTGTCGCTGTTCAGTTGCTCGATGCTCGGATTGGTCGTGGCGACCAATATTTTCCAAATGTATATCTTCTGGGAGCTGGTGGGCGTTTCGTCCTACCTGTTGATCGGGTTCTACTATACGAAGCCCGAAGCGATCGCCGCTTCGAAAAAGGCGTTCATCGTGACGCGGTTCGCCGATCTCGGATTTTTGATCGGCATCCTGTTGCTGTCGTTCTTTACGCAGACGTTCGATTTCGGACTGCTGACTTCGGGCGACCGTGCGATCTTCTCCCAAGCTGCCGGGACGACCTTCATGGGCGCTTCGGCGTTGGCATGGGCGATGGCGCTGATCTTTATCGGCGGCGCCGGTAAGTCGGCGATGTTCCCGCTGCATATCTGGCTGCCCGATGCGATGGAGGCCCGACCCCGGTGTCGGCGCTGATCCATGCCGCGACGATGGTCGTGGCCGGCGTCTATCTGGTGGCGCGGCTCTTCCCGGTCTACTATTTCGAAACCCCGGAGGTGCTGCACGGCATTGCCTACGTCGGCGCGTTTACCGCGCTGTTTGCCGCCACGATCGCGTGCGTGCAGACCGATATCAAGCGCGTGCTGGCCTTTTCGACTATATCGCAGATCGGTTTCATGATGGTGGCCCTCGGCGTGTCGGGCTACGGCGGACACGAAGGGCTCGGTTACATGGCCGGCATGTTCCACCTGTTTACGCACGCGATGTTCAAGGCCCTGCTGTTCCTCGGGGCCGGCGCGATTATCCATGCGGTGCACAGCAACGAGATGAGCCATATGGGCGGCCTGCGCAAGCAGATGCCGATTACGCATATCACGTTCCTCGTCGCCTGCCTCGCGATTTCGGGTATTCCACCGTTCTCGGGCTTCTTCAGCAAGGACGAGATCCTGACCGCGGCATTCATGTTCGCGCCCGCTATGGGATGGGTGATGAGCTTTATCGCCGCGCTGACGGCGTTCTATATGTTCCGTCTGTACTACAATATTTTCTGGGGAACTCCGGCCAAGCACGAGCATGAGCCGCACGAGGCCCCCGGCGTAATGACGACGCCGCTGATTATCCTCGCCGCCGTCACCTGCGTTGCCGGGTTCATCCCGTTCGGCAAGTTCGTCAGCAGCGACGGGGCCGACTACATCATCCACCTCGACTGGACGGTAGCCGGAACGAGCATCGCGATTGCGCTGATCTCGATCGCCGTCGCTACGGTGTTTTACCGCAAGCACAGTCCGATTCCGGATCGTCTGGCGCGTACGTTCAGCGGCCTGCACCGTGCGGCTAGCCATCGCTTCTACATCGACGAGGTATATCTTTTCATTACCAAGAGGATCATTTTCAACGGCGTTTCGCGTTCGATCGCGTGGTTCGACCGGCATGTGATCGACGGCGCGATGAACGGGCTGGCGCTGGTGACAAACCGGATGTCGCTGGCGATTCGCGGATTGCAGTCCGGACAGGTGCAGCAGTATGCGTTCGTATTTCTCGTGGGATTGTTGCTGATTACCGTACTGGTGCTGTTTTGTTGAATAAAATAAGTTGATACGGATATGAACTTTTTATCTTTATTTGTACTGATACCGCTGCTGATGACCTGCGCGATGTTCCTCACGAAGGACATCCGCCGCATCCGTGCGATCATGGTAGTCGGCGCCTCGCTGTTGCTGGGCCTGTCCGTGGCGCTGGTGGCGATGTATCTGGGAGAACGCAGCGCGGGGAACGGCGCCGAAATGCTGTTCACGGCCGATGCGGTGTGGTACGCTCCGCTGAATATCCACTATTCGGTCGGCGTCGACGGTATTTCGGTGGCGATGTTGCTGCTGTCGTCGGTGATCGTCTTTACCGGGGTGTTCGCTTCGTGGAAAATGTCGCCGCTACCGCGGGAGTTTTTCGCATGGTTCTCGCTGCTGTCGATCGGGGTGTTCGGATTCTTCATTTCGATTGATCTGTTCACGATGTTCATGTTTTACGAGGTGGCGCTGATCCCGATGTACCTGCTGATCGGCGTGTGGGGAACCGGCCGGAAAGAGTATTCGGCGATGAAACTGACGCTGATGTTGATGGGAGGTTCGGCGCTGCTGCTGGTCGGCATCCTCGGCATCTATTTCCATTCGGCGCCCGAAGGCGGTCAACTGTCGATGAATATTCTCGAAATCTCCAAACATACGATTCCGATGAGCGCGCAGTACCTGTTCTTCCCGCTGACGTTCGTCGGCTTCGGGGTGCTCGGCGCGATGTTTCCGTTCCACACGTGGTCGCCGGACGGTCACGCTTCGGCGCCTACGGCCGTTTCGATGCTGCATGCTGGGGTGCTGATGAAACTCGGCGGATACGGTTGTTTTCGCGTGGCGATCTTCCTGATGCCCGAGGCGGCCAACGAACTGGCATGGATTTTCCTGACGCTGACCGGTATCAGCGTGGTCTACGGAGCGTTCTCGGCAATCAAGCAGACCGACCTGAAATACATCAACGCCTACTCTTCGGTCAGCCACTGCGGACTGGTGCTGTTCGCGATCCTGATGCTGAACCAGACCGCGATGACCGGCGCCGTGTTGCAAATGCTGTCGCATGGACTGATGACGGCCTTGTTCTTTGCGTTGATCGGGATGATATACGGACGCACCCATACGCGGGATGTCCGCGAGATGGGCGGTCTGATGAAGGTGATGCCGTTTTTGAGCGTCTGCTTCGTAATCGCCGGACTGGCGTCGCTGGGGCTTCCGGGACTCAGCGGATTCGTAGCCGAGATGACCGTGTTCGTCGGCTCGTTCGAGCATACCGATACGTTCCACCGCGTCTTTACGATCGTCGCCTGCTCGTCGATCGTGATTACGGCGGTTTATATCCTGCGGATGGTGGGCAAGGTGTTTTACGGTTCGGTACTGAATAAGGATCACCTGGCGCTGACCGACGCCGTGTGGTTCGAACGCCTGTCGGTCGTCGTGCTGATCGTGGCGATCGCCGGACTCGGTATGGCGCCGTTGTGGGTGTCGAATATGATCAACGACAGTTTGCTGCCCGTTGTACAACAGTTAATGAAATAGAGGACGCTATATGGATTACAGTAATTTTCTGATGATGAAAGAGGAGCTGTCGCTGATCGCCGTGATGGTGATCCTGCTGCTCTACGATTTGATGGCTTCGAAGAACGGTTTGCGGTATTTCCAGCCCGTAGCGTGCATTCTGTTCGGCGTACATACGTTGCTGAACATCGTGCCGGGAGTCGCTGGCGAAGCATTCGGCGGCATGTACCAGTACACGCCGATGATGGGCGTCGTCAAAAGCATCCTGAACGTCGGGACGCTGATCGTGCTGATGCAGGCCGAGGGCTGGCTCAAAAGCGATACGACCGTCCACAAGCGCGGCGAATTCTATTTCCTGACGCTGACCACGCTGCTGGGCATGTACTTCATGATCTCGGCCGGCAACTTCCTGTTCTTCTTTATCGGACTGGAAACCGCGTCGATCCCGATGGCTACGTTGGTCGCTTTCGATAAGTTCAAACGCGAATCGGCCGAAGCCGGAGCCAAATACATCCTGAACGCCGTCTTTGCATCGGGGCTGTCGCTGTACGGTATGTCGCTGATCTACGGTACGACCGGAACGCTCTATTTCGACGACATCCCGGCCGCCGTGAACGGTTCGCCGTTGCAGATCATGGCTTTCCTGTTCTTCGTCGTGGGGCTGTTCTTCAAAATTTCGCTCGTGCCGTTCCACCAGTGGACGCCCGACGTTTACCAGGGCGCTCCGACGACCGTTACCTCTTACCTGTCGGTCATTTCGAAAGGGGCTGCCGTGTTTGTGCTGATGACGATCCTGATGAAGGTGTTCTCTCCGATCGCAGCCCAGTGGCAGGGCGTGCTCTACGGCGTAATCATCGCGACGATCACGATCGCCAACTTGTTCGCGATTCGACAGCGCAATATCAAACGTTTCCTGGCTTATTCGTCGATTTCGCAGGCCGGTTACATCGTGCTGGGAGTGATCAGCGCATCGGCTCTCGGTATGACTTCGCTGGTTTATTACATATTGGTTTACATGGTGTCCAACTTGGCCGCTTTCGGCGTGATTTCGGCGATTGAGAACCGCTCCGGCAAGGTGACGATCGACGATTACAACGGATTGTACGCAACGAATCCGAAACTGGTGCTGGTGATGACGCTGGCGATGTTCTCGCTGGCCGGGATTCCGCCGTTCGCCGGATTTTTCAGCAAGTTCTTCATCTTCGCAGCCGCCGCCCAGCAAGGGTATTACATCCTTGTGTTGATCGCGCTGATCAATACGATTATTTCGCTGTACTATTATCTGCTCGTGGTCAAGGCCATGTTCATCAACAAGAACGAGGCGCCGATCGCCGCGTTCCGCAGCGACGGGTACATGCGTGCCAGTCTGGTGGCTTGTAGCATGGGTATCCTGCTGTTGGGAGTCCTGAGCGTGGTGTACGATCGGATCTCGTTGCTGAGCTACGGAATGTAGCGTGGGATCGAATCCTATAAAAGCCGGTGAAACTCGCCGGCTTTTTCGTTTGTGTACAAAATGTGCAAAAAAAATTACCGGAAACCGTCGGGAACGTTTGATTGTTCGTAAAAACGCTTTACCTTTGCTTCCAGTTGAATCAAGGTGGCCCGACCGCAGCGACGCGGAATGGCCGTAATAGGGAATCCGGTGCGAAACGTCGTTTCAATCCCGGAGCTGTACCCGCAGCTGTAAGCCTCGGAAAATGTCCGGCGATTCTGAAAGTCACTGTCGTAAGGATGGGAAGACTGCCGGATGTGAGGCGAGCCAGAAGACCTGCCTCGATTCGTTTGAAACATTTGTGCTTCGGGTAAAAAGCGGAATGGGTTGATTCTTTGCGGGGGTCGGACGGGAGTTGTCCGGGTTCGCGTTTTTTCTTCCTCTTTTATTTTATTTCGGAGCAGCCGGACGAATATTACGGAAAAACGGTTTTACAGGATCGACGCCCTGCGAACGACGTTTTTTACGAATATGATAAGTAGTTTTCCCCCTGAGTGACGGATGAGGATCTGAATAAGGTGCTCATCTGTCCTTGTTTCGGTTTGTAGGGGATCGGTAATTTGCGTAACTTTGTAAGTTCAACCGGAAAATATGGGTATTCCGATGAGATTGATTCGATCGTTTTTTCTTTTTTTGTCCGTCATACTGCTGGGAGCGGGGTGCGGATCGGGCCGGAAATCCGGCGAAGGCGCCGGCGAAGCGTTCCGGATAGAATATGCCCGGCATTATCGGGTCGAGCATTTCCGGGATTATACGCTCGTCGACGTGCTCAGTCCGTGGGACAGCCTCCGGTTGCTGCGTCGTTATGTGCTCGTCGACCGCGAGAGGCCGCTGCCGGTTGGACTTCCGGAAGGAAATATCGTGCGGACGCCGTTGCAGCGGGTCGTGGTTTATTCGGCCGTGCACTGCGGTATGCTGGACGAACTGGGGGTGGGCGACCGGATCGTAGGGGTTTGCGAGCCCCGTTATATCGACCTGGATTTTATTCGCGACGGGGTGGCCCGGGGTGCTATTGCCGACCTGGGCGAGGCTTCGTCGCCGGATGTCGAAAAGGTGATCGACCTGGCGCCCGACATCATCATCGCTTCGCCGTTCAAGAACGTCGGTTACGGACGGATCGAAAAAACGGCGATTCCGATCATGGAATGCGTCGATTATATGGAGGTTACGCCGCTCGGAAGGGCCGAATGGATGCGTTTCATGGCGTTGTTTTTCGACAGAGGACAGCGGGCCGATTCGCTATTCCGGCAGACGGCGGCGGCATACGATTCGCTGTGCAGGATGACGGATACGGTGGGCGTGCGTCCGACCGTACTGTCCGAGAAAAAATACGGATCGGCATGGTATGTTCCCGGGGGCCGCAGTTACATTGCCAACTTGTACCGCGATGCCGGGGCCGATTACATCTGGGCCGACGACCCGACTACCGGTTCGGTGCCGTTGGCGTTCGAGACGGTGTTCGAAAAGGGACAGGGAGCCGATTTCTGGCTTATTAAATACAATGCGCCGCAGGAACTGACCTATGCGGAACTGCAGACGGAGTACGAACCTTACCGGCATTTCGACGCTTTTAAAAACCGGAATATTTTCGTCTGCAATACCGGGGAAACGCCTTATTACGAAGAAATGCCGATGCATCCCGACCGGGTGTTGGGCGACCTGATCGAGATTTTTCATCCGGGGACGATACCCGGATACCGGTTGCGGTATTTTAACAGGATGCGGCAGTGAGCATTTCGGTGCGGTATATCGTTGCGGCGGCTTGCTGTGTCGCGGTGCTGTTTGCGGCCAGCCTGTTCCTGGGGTCGGTGCCGATTCCGTTGCGGGCGGTGCTCGGCATCCTGACGGGCGGGGAGGCCGGACAGGCTTCGTGGTCGTTTATCGTGCTCGAATCGAGGTTGCCGCAGGCCGTGACCGCGCTGTTGGCCGGTGCGGCGCTGGCTACTTCCGGACTGATGTTGCAAACCGTGTTCAACAATCCGTTGGCCGGCCCGTCGATTCTCGGGATCGATACGGGGGCGAGTCTCGGCGTGGCGTTGGTGATGCTGATGCTGGGAGGGACGGTCGGCGGTACGGGCGGTTTCATGCTCAGCGGTTATATGGCCGTCGTATCGGGCGCATTCGTCGGAGCGACGGCGGTGTTGTGCATCATCATCTTTTTTTCGACCCTGGTGCGCAGCAACGTGATGTTGCTGATTATCGGGATTATGGTCGGCTACCTGGCCTCGTCGATGATCTCGCTGCTGAATTTTTTCGCGACGTCGGACGGCGTGTATTCCTACATGCTGTGGGGGATGGGCGATTTTTCGGGCGTTTCGTTGCGGCAGATGCCGCTGTTCGCGCTGCTGATCGGGGCGGGACTGTTCGTCGCGCTACTGCTGATGAAGCCGCTGAACGCATTGCTGCTCGGCGAACGCTATGCCGAGAATCTCGGGGTGCGCGTACAGCGCGTGCGGATCTTGCTGTTGATCTGTACGGGGGTGTTGACGGCCGTTTCGACGGCGTTTTGCGGGCCGATTGCCTTTATCGGGTTGTCCGTACCGCATTTGGCGCGGTTGATGACCGGTTCGGCCGATCACCGGCTGTTGCTGCCGGCGGTGATGCTGACCGGTTCCTGCGTCGCGCTGCTGTGCAACCTGATCAGCCTGCTGCCCGGCGCATCGGGCGTGATTCCGCTGAACGCGATCACTCCGCTGGTCGGCGCTCCGGTGGTTATTTATGTGATCGTGAACCAGAAACGGATACAATATTTCAACTGATGGAGCGTCGTTGCGTGATAACCGGAGAGCGCCTCTCGATCGGCTACCGCCTCGGCGGGCGCGGCGTCCGGCGTGTGCACGAGGGTCTGTTGTTTTCGCTGCGTGCCGGCGAGTTGACCTGCCTGCTCGGCCCGAACGGCGCCGGTAAATCGACGTTGCTGAAGACGCTCGGCGGCGGGCGGACGCTGTTGGACGGCGAGCTCCGCTTGTGCGGCGAGCCGTTCGGGAAGTATTCCGAGACCCGTCGTTCGCGGTTGGTCGGCGTGGTGTTGACCGATAAGGTGTATGCCGGGGGACTGAGGGTGCATCAGTTGGTCGCTCTCGGTCGGTATCCCTATACGGGTTTTTTCGGAAATCTCGGCGCGGAGGACCGGCGGGTCGTCGATTGGGCGATGGAAGCGGTCGGAATAGCAGGCAAAGCCGGAAGCTACGTAGCCGAACTGTCGGACGGGGAACGTCAGAAAGCGATGATCGCCAAGGCGCTGGCGCAGCAGTGCCCGGTCATCCTACTCGACGAGCCGACCGCTTTTCTGGATATTATCAGCCGGATCGAGGTGATGAACCTGCTGCACCGCCTGGCGCGCGAGGAGCATAAGGCCGTGCTGCTGTCGACGCACGACGTCGATCAGGCGCTGCTGTTGGCCGACAGCCTGTGGCTGATGTCGCAGCAGAACGGATTGTTGTGTGGAACGACCGAAGACCTGGTGCTGAACGGTTCGCTGAACCGTTTTTTCAGCCGGGGCGACGTGGAATTCGATCCGGACAACGGCCGTTTTCGGCATTGCGGCGGGGTGGGGCGGACCGTGTCCGTCGAGGCTGCCGACGATCGGTTGCTACTGTGGGCCCGGAATGCGCTGATGCGAAACGGCTATGCGGCGCAGTCCGGCGCGGACGGTAATGACGGAATGCGACTCAGGGTACATGCGGCGGACAATATCGAATTTTTCCGTCCGGACGGTGTTGCGGTACGCTGTGCATCGTTCGCCGAATGGATAGAATTATTAAACGAAACCGATTGTGGGTAGTATTACTTTGATAACGGGAGGCGCCCGTTCGGGGAAGAGTTCGTATGCGCAGCGGTTGGCGCTGGAGCGTTCGGATCGTCCGGTCTACCTGGCGACTTCGCGCGTATGGGACCAGGAGCACCGACTCCGGATCGAACGCCATCGTGCCGACCGGGGGCCGCAGTGGGAGACGGTCGAGGAACCGAAAAACTTGAGCCGCCGTGATTTTCGCGGCCGGACGGTGGTGGTGGACTGCGTGACGCTGTGGTGCACGAATTTTTTTTACGATTTCGATTCGGATGTCGACCGGGCGCTGGACGCGGTCAAAAGCGAGTTCGACCGGTTGGCCGCGCAGGACGCCGACTTTATTTTCGTGACCAACGAGATCGGGCTCGGCGGCGTATCGACCGATCCGTTGCAGCGCCGTTTTACCGACTTGCAGGGGTGGGTCAACCAATACATTGCACAACGTGCCGGAAGCGTCGTACTGATGGTGTCCGGCATACCGATAAAAGTTAAATAGATGATGAAAAACTTTGCGATAAAGACGCCCGATGCGGAGATTCGTACGGCGTTGCAACAGAAGATTGACGGGCTGACCAAGCCGCTCGGATCGCTCGGCCGTCTCGAAGAACTGGCTTTGCAGATCGGGTGGATACAGCAGACGCTTACCCCGTCGCTCGACAGGCCGTACAACATCGTTTTTGCCGGCGATCACGGGGTTGCCGAAGAGAAAGTCAGCCTGTCGCCGAAAGAAGTGACTCGGCAGATGGTCGATAACTTCTTGAAAGGCGGGGCGGGGATCAGTTTCCTGTGTCGGCAGCACGGTTTCCGGCTGAGAGTGGTCGATGCCGGCGTCGACGCCGAGCTGCCTGCCGCCGACGGACTGATCGACCTGAAGATTCGCCGCGGGACGCGTAATTTCGTCGATACGGCGGCCATGACGCGCGAGGAGATGGAACTGGCCGTCGAACGCGGCGCTTCGGTCGCTGCGATGTGCCGCGACGACGGTTGCAACGTCATCAGTTTCGGCGAAATGGGGATCGGCAATACGTCGGCTTCGTCGATGTGGATGACCTGCCTGACCGGTACTCCGCTCGAACAGTGCGTCGGGGCCGGCAGCGGACTCGGTTCGGCCGGGGTGCGCCGTAAATGCCATGTATTGCGGCAGGCGCTCGACGGATATGCGGGCGATCGTTCGGTGGAGGACGTGATGCGCTGGTTCGGCGGCTACGAGATGGTGATGGCAGTCGGGGCGATGTTGCAGGCCGCCGAGCTGGGAATGGTGATCCTCGTCGACGGATTCATTATGACCAACTGTATGCTCGCCGCATCGAAGCTTTATCCCGAAGTGTTGAACTATGCGGTGTTCGCGCACCGGGGAGACGAGTCGGGACACGCCCTGTTGCTGGATGCGATGGGAGCGAAACCGCTGCTCGACCTCGGCCTGCGTCTGGGCGAGGGAACCGGCGCCGTGTGCGCTTATCCGATCGTCGAATCGGCCGTGCGGATGCTCGCCGAAATGGCTTCGTTCGGCGACGCCGGCGTTACCAAATATTTTTAGAAGAGGGGAGTGCGCGCTGCGATGTCTGCGGGTGATTGCAGCGGAACGTTCCGGACGAAATTCCGCCCTCGATTTTAATACGGATTTTGAAATGAAACAGCTTGCCGCCGCATTGATCTTTTTCACACGCCTGCCCCTGTGGCGGGTCGTGCGGGTTCCGGACGCCTGTTACCGGCGGGTGGTGGCTTATTGGTCCGCGACCGGGTGGCTGACCGCTGCCGTGACGGCGGGGGTGTTGTATGGTGCGGCGTTCCTACTGCCGGTGCCGGCGGCCGTGCTGGCGGCGGTTATCGCGCGGGTGCTGCTGACCGGGGCGTTGCACGAAGACGGGCTTTCCGATTTTCTGGACGGTTTCGGCGGAGGTAGAACCCGGGAGCAGACGCTGGCCATTATGAAAGACTCCCGTACAGGCAGTTACGGAATCATCGGGTTGATTCTCTATTTCGGGCTGCTCGTCGCGCTGCTCGCTTCGCTGCCGGTTCCGGTGGCGTGTGCGGCAGTGCTTTGCGGCGATCCGTTCTGCAAGTTCGTCGCGTCGATGACGATCAATTTCCTGCCTTACGCGCGTCCGGCGGCTCAGAGCAAATCCGGCGTGGTGTATGCACCGATGCGCGTCGGCGAAATAGTTTGCGGCGCGGCGTTCGGTGTGCTGCCGATGCTGTCGCTGTTTTATCCGCCTTACTGGCTTGCCGGGCTTGCGCCGTTCGCGTGCATTGCGTGGCTTATTCGACAGATGCGATGCCGTATCGGCGGGTACACGGGGGATTGCTGCGGTGCGGCATTCCTGTTGTGCGAAGGCTCGTTTTATGTGGCTTTGGTCGTTTTATACCGATATTATGGAAGCGGTGCTGGTGCGGCATACTTCGGTTGACGTTCCGCCGGGCGTTTGCTACGGGCGGACGGATGTGTCGCTGAAGGCGACGTTTCCGCAGGAGGCGACCGCCGTTGCGGCGGCTTTGCCGACGCCGCCGTTCGATGCCGTTTACACCAGTCCGCTCAGCCGTTGCGAGCGGCTGGCGGCTTTCTGCGGTTGGCCGGACGCCGTGCGGGAATCCTGCCTGTTGGAAATGGATTTCGGGGCGTGGGAGATGCGGCCGTGGATGGCGATTTCCGATCCCCGGCTGAAAGTATGGTTCGCCGACTGGATGCATGCGCCGACGGCCGGCGGCGAGTCGTTCGATGGGATGTGCGGCCGCGTCGGTTCTTTTATCGGCCGGTTGAAAGCGGCCGGCCTGAGTCGCGTGTTGTTTTTTACGCACGGCGGGGTGATCGCCTGCGCGCGCACGGTCGCCGGCTCGTGTTCTGTCGAACAGGCGTTTGCGGAGTCTGCCCCATACGGGGGCGTCGTCACGCTGCAATTCTGACCTTTTTCCTACGGTTTTCCGCTCTTTTCCCGGCCGACATGGCACGGGTATTGATGTATTCCGGGAAACGTTCGTAGAACATAAAAAACGGAATTATGTATTTTCTGTGGTATTTATTGATCGGGCTCATCGTGGGTTACATCGCCAGTCTGATCGTCAAGGGCAGCGGTTCGGGCCTGTTGCTCAATATCGTGATCGGTATTGTCGGCGGGGTGCTCGGCGGATGGCTGCTGAGCCTGTTCGGGCTGGTCGCCGTCGGGACGCTGGGCAGCCTGATCGCGTCGCTCGTCGGGGCGATCGTGTTGCTGTGGATCGCTTCGCTGCTGAGCCATAAAAAACAAAGACAGCAATAACCGAAAAAAGTAAAGAATGTTTCACTTATAAATTATCGTATTATGGAAAGCACTAAGAAAGGGGGATGCGGATGCGGATCGTCATCACGCCCCAAAGATTCGGACGACATGAAGAAAAAACCGATGGACGGGAAGAGCTCGTCGAAGACGGATAAGAAATAAATTTTTCGATCCGGGGGTAAGTTTTTACTTCGCGCGATGTTCCGACGGGAACGGCTTTCCGTTCCCGGTAACCTGCAAACGGCAGATTCTGCCTCGTAACAAAAGGCGGAGACTTCAGGGAATCATCCCGATTCCGGAAGTCCCCGCCTTTTCAATTTGGAATAGGGAAAAATTTTTCGTATCTTTATAAATACT
This sequence comes from Alistipes sp. AF48-12, assembly GCF_003477565.1. Classification (NCBI taxonomy): domain Bacteria; kingdom Pseudomonadati; phylum Bacteroidota; class Bacteroidia; order Bacteroidales; family Rikenellaceae; genus Alistipes; species Alistipes sp. AF48-12. Next base: position 34,335 of record NZ_QUDJ01000007.1, on the reverse strand, counting down.
GACCCGAATATTGACTTTCTTATGCCGACTACTGTGCTTCCTTCCGTTACACGATGCCATTACCTTGATAATTTGAAAGTGCTTCTCACGGTACTGGTCGTATTTCATCATGCCGGTCAGGCGTACGGCGACGGAGGAGCGTGGCCTTACTCCCCTTCCTTATCGCATGAATATGTCGGTTGGCTCGGAAATTTCTTTCCGGTGAACGCGGCTTTCTTCATGGGGTTGTTTTTTTTGATTTCGGCTTATTTTATACCCGGAAGCCTGGATAGAAGCGGTACGAAGCAATTTGTTCGCAAAAGGGCGATCCGCTTGGGCGTTCCCATGCTGGTCGTGCTGATATTGTCGTTATCGGTTACCGGAAAAGCGGAATTCGCTCATACGTGGTTTCTGGAACATCTGTTGTTTTATTCGCTGGCCTATGTTTGCATTTACGAAGCGTGCAGAAAATACGAATGGGGACTGAAACGGGACAGGCGGTTGAATTTACTGCGTGTTTTGCTTTTGGCAGCCGGGTTATCCGCCGTTACTTATTATGTCCGGTTGGAAAATCCGATCGACCAATGGAAAATGCTGGGAGGTTTTTTGAGTAGCGAACCCGCCCATCTTCCCCAATACGTTCTGATGTTTGCGCTGGGAATTGTCGCTTACCGGAACGATTGGTTCGGATCATTGTCTCCGTCGGTGGGGAAGGTACTGCTCGCGGTGGCGGGATTGATGGTTTTATTGGTCTATTTGCGTCCGGTTTACCCTTTTCTGGAAAACAATATCTGGAAGAATTGGTGGTGGTATGAATCGCTCCTCTGTCTGTCGCTGAGTTTCGGTCTGATCTATCTGTACAGAGTAAGATTCAATCGGACGTCCCCTTTCCGCCGATGGCTGGCCGATCAGGCGTACGGCGTTTATTTTTTCCACCTGTTCGTCATCATCGGATTGCAATACGCATTCGACGGGTTCGATATGGGAAGCGGAACAGTCAAGTTTCTTTTTATCGGAATATGCGCGACGGTCGTGTCGTTCGCGCTGGTTTATCTGGCGCGGAGTATTCCGGGGATGAAACGGGTATTGTGATGGGGCATGTCATATTCGTTTCACCGGACGACGGATTCTTTTCCCAGTTTCAACATACAGTGCTGTAAAAACCGACAGGGACGGCTGTTGTGTCGTCCCTGCCGTTATGCTTACGGTCTGCGGGGCCTTGGCCTGCACCGTATTTTCCTTTATTTGAACGTAGCCTGTCCTTCCGCAAAAGCGCGCATGTCTCTGACCGTCGGATTGTGGCAGGTGCAGCCGCCGTCTGCCACGACCGTCTGCCCGGTCACGTAACGGGCGTCGTCGGAAGCGAGGAAAGCGATCACTCCGGCGATGTCTTCCGGCTGCCCGGCGTAATCCACCGCATTGTGCGCGATGAACAGTTCCTTGTACTCGTCGGTCAGCGACCGTTCGGCCGCCGGGGTCAGCACCAGTCCCGGCGCGACGCAGTTGCATCGCACGCCGGCTTTGCCGTACTGCGTGGCTACGTACCGCGTGAAGTTGACCGAACCGGCCTTGCAGATGCCGTAATAGCAGCCCGTCAGGTTACCGGTCAACCCTCCGATCGACGCGACGTTGACGATCGCGCCGCCGCCGTTGGCCGTCATCCAGGCGACCGCCTGCTGCGTAATGACCATCATGCTGCGAACCATCACATGGAACACTTCGTCGAAATAATCCAGGTCGGCGTGCAGCAGGTCGGCGTCCCGTTTGGGATCGGCATACCCGGCGTTGTTGACGACCACGTCGATCCGGCCGAAATTTTTCAGCGTATGCGCCGCCAGGTCGCGCGAACTTTCCAGTTCCGCCGCATTGAAATAGACGGCGACGGCGTTTCCTCCGGCGTCGTTCAGGGTTTGGCAGGCCTTTTTGGCTCTTTCCAGGTCGTAGTCGGCCACGACGACCGAGGCCCCTTCGGCGCATAGCCGCTCGGCCGTGGCAAAACCGATTCCTTTGGCCGCTCCGGTTACGAGCGCTACTTTGTTTTCGAATCTTTTCATCAGATTATGGTTTAATAAATTTTCATGCAGCCGGACGATCCGGACGGTTCGGGCGGAAAATGGACGATGGCGATCCCCGCCGCAGACCTTCTCCCGGTGTCTGCAAAATTCGTTCCCGTCGGGATTTTCTTCTGCAAGATAGATAATGGTTCGGAAGCGGCAAACGGTTGTGTCGGAAGAAATTCCGTGCAGATCGAGATCGGAAATCCAGTAAAATACGTACCTTTATAGTTCTAACCTAATCTGCTTATGAAACGAATACGACTTTTGCGCTTTGCGCAGCTTTTTCTAACGGCGGTTGTGTTGGGAACGGGATCTCCCGCACGAACGCAATCCTTGGCTCCCGAACATTTCGAACGGCAGCCGATGGACCGGATGGCGGCCTGGAACTATGCGCTGGTACGCACTTACGAACGGGCTCCGGTATCGCGCTTGTTGACTTACGTGCGCGAGAATTACGGGATTCAATATACGGCCCTCGCGCGCATCGTGCCGCAGGTCGAGGTGGACGGCCGCATTTATACCGCGGCCGAGGCGACCGATATTCGCGTGGAGGATTTTCCGGGCGGCGTCGAGGCGCGTTTCCGGCTCGGCGGCGTCGAGGTCGAGAGCCGGTTTACGCCGTTGATGGTCGGTACGGGCGAATCCACCCGGGTCGGGGCCGCCGTGTACAGCATCCGCACCGAACCGAAAGCGACGGTGCGCCTGATGATCGGCGAATCGTTTTGGCAACGGTCGGCTTTCGAGGATATGAACAAAGTGCCGTTCGAGCCGCTCGACCCGCGCGACAACCGGATCGACAAGCAGGGTAAAACCTACCTGATCGCCACCGGCGAACATAGTGCGATTACCGGAGTGCGGACTTCCGCCGTCGTCGATGTCCGGCGCGGCGATGGCGGGGGAGAGTACCTCGATTGCGCTTTCGCCGGCGGGTCGGGCGAAGTGTTGCTCGCCTTTGCCGAAGACCGGGCCCGGGTGGCGAAGATCTCCGGACTCGATATATCCCGGGCGTTGGCCGATGTCGACTGTCATTACGGGGAATTGCTTGCGAACCGGATCGAGACTCCCGATTCGCTGCTCGACCGGGCCTTCGGCAGCGCGCTGACCACGCTCGAATATACCTGGGTCGATCCGTACGGCTGGGTCGAGTGCATCCATCACTGGACTTCGCTGTGGCACATGCAGCAGACTGCGGCGGCCGAGTGGCTCGGTCAGACCGACCGTTCGCGCGCCACGACGCTCAAACAGGCCGAGATGATCAATTCCGACGGGTCGATCCCGCATTTCGCGCCGTTCGGTTTTACGCGTCGCGATTTCGGCGGGACGAACCAGTTCTGGGCATGGCAGGTGCGCCGTTACTGGAATTTTACCGGCGACCTCGATTTTGCCGCCGCGACGGCGCCCGTGCTCGACCGGGTAATCGGCCAGACGTTCGCCGAATACGACAGGAATGACAATTTGCTGCTCGGCTGGGGCCTGCAGATCGGCAATCAGGAAGATTACGTGGCTACCGCCGGCGACGGAACGACCCCGTCGGTCGAAGGGATCAACATGATGCGTACTCGCAGCGAACTGGCCGCCGGACTCGGGGATACTACCGCGTCGCTGCTGTGGCGCGCCCGCGCCGACGAGACCGTCTCGCGGCTGCGCGCGAAATTGTGGCGTTCCGATCTCGGGCGGTTCGTCTATTTCGACGATCTGCAGGGCAATCCCCGGCTCGACGGACAGTACCATACGCTGACCTATCCGGCTATTTTCGGGATAACCGACCTGTTGGATTCCTATACGTCGCTCCGACACCTGTCCGACCGGCTGACCGACAGCTCCGGAGCGATTTATTGTTCCAATAATTTTCCGTATCATGCGGTCGGGACCTGGGGAATGCAGGCCGGAGCCGCTCAGCAGCCGTGGGGCGCGTGGGGATACGCGGCCGCCGGGTTGCGCAACCGGGTGTCCGATCCGTTGCATGCGCTGGCCGGCTGGGTAATGGACGACAACCACCGGGGATCGTGGCCCGAAGTTTCGACCGAAGCGGTTCCGGCTTATTTCTCGGCTCCGGCAGGGTTGTATGTGGCGGCTGTGGTCGAGGCGCTTTTCGGCCTGGAAATGCACGCTCCGGAGGGGTGTATCCGGGTGTCGCCCAATTTTCCGGACGATTGGCCTTCCGCTTCGATGCGGCTGAAAAACCATCGGGTCGATTTCCGGCGATCCGGAAACCGGCTCGAATACGACCTGCATACGACCGCGAAACTCGCCCGGAAAATCCGATGGTCGTTACCTGTTTGCACGAACGTGCGGCTGACCGATCACGGCGAACCGATTCCGGTTCGCCTGCGGTCCGGTATCGACGGCGTGTTCGCCGAAGCCGAACTGCCAGCCGAGAATCATTCGCGGATTGTCGTGACGTTCGATCCCGTGCCGTTGAACCTTTCGGTTCCCGGATCGGTGGCCGAAGGCGAATCGTTACAGGTCGCGCTGCAGGGCGCCGAATTGCTCGGAATCGAGGACCGCGGCGGCTTATTGGCGTCGGTATGCACCGACGGAAATGTTCTGCGGGGGACTCTGAAAAAGGGATTGCTCGACGAGTACCGGTCGTTCGGGGCGTTGGGCGAACTGAATTTCAGCCGGCGTACGCTGTTCGTGCGCGCCCAGACCGGCGAGGGCGTCGGGTTTTACATTCCGGTCGACCTGACCGTATTGCCCCGGTTCGAGGCCGTACCGCTCGGCGGATTGAAGTTTACGGACTCTTTGTCGGCGGACGTATTGCTGCGAAACAATACCGACCGGGCCGTGACGGGCCGGGCCGTGCTGCGTGTCGGAGAAGCCGCTTTCCCGTTCTGCGTCGATCTGGCGCCGCGCAGCGAGTGCCGGCGGAATATCGCTTTCGGAGCGGGCGACGCAACGCTCTTTGCGCCGGGCGTCAATTGTGCCGAATTGACCTTGCCCGGCGGAGAGTCGCTTCCGCTGAGGCTGGCGTTCGGCGACCTGCCGGAAGCCGGGCCGTTCGATTCGTTCCTGAAAGAGAATCTGCGTCCGATCGCGATCGACGGATTGCTCGATACGCCCGACAAATCGTGGCAGAAAGTCCGGAAATACCAGGCCTTTTATCATCCGCCCTGGCACTCCTGCCCGCCGCCGATGGAGGCGCTCGATACGACTCGCGAGTTCCGTGTGCCGCAGATTCCTGGGCTATCGTTCCGGGTTCCGTCGCACCGCTTCGCGGCTTTGTCGCGCAGCAACGGAACTCCGTTTATCCGGATTCCGGGCGACGGTTTGCATTGTAAAAAACTTTATTTCCTGTTCGTGCCGTTGCTCGATAATGCCGATATGTTCACCCGCGTGGCGCGTATCACCGTGCGCGATGCGGAAGGGGGCGAGGTGACGCGGACGCTGAGTTTTCCGGGCGATCTGGATTGGTCGTGCCCGCCGTCGGCCGTGGGAAAGTTCGCGACGACGCAGCAGAACCGTTCGTTGACGGCTCCTCCGTTGTCGCTGCTTTCTCCGGTTCAGGCCGATCGGCCCGAGGGCCGGGCTCCGGCTTTTCCGCAGCCGGTATGGTGGAGCGGCAGCGCGGCAGCGGTCACCCGTTCGGGTGTCTTCGCGGTGGTCGAGCTCGATTTGGAACGTATCCGCGAATTGGCGTGGATCGACTTGGAAGCGCTGGACGATATTTCCGCGCTGGGACTGGTGGCCGTTACCGGTTATTCGGCCGACCGTTTCGGCGCGCTGGCCGGTACGCCGTGGTTTCCGCCCGCCCGCCGGTTGCCCCCGGTGCCGTTGTTCGATCTGACGGCTCCCGATTCGCTGTCCCGGTGGCAGATCGAGGGAGATGCGTTCTCGGTCGCTCCGGTGCCTGCCTTGTTCAACGAAGCGACCCTGAATTCGCTGGCCAAAAACGGAGAAACCGCCGTGGGCCGGGCATTGTCGCCGGCGTTCCGGTTGCCGGAGTGGTGTGCGAAGCTCGACTTCGACACCCAGGGAGGAACGGCGATGAAAGATCCCGACGGGAACGAAACGCTCTGTATTCGGCTGCTGGACGCCGATACCGGCCGCGAGCTGGCTGTCATGCTGTCGGCCGGGGTACACAGTCTTACGCACCGATACATGGACGTTTCGGCCTTTTCCGGCCGCAATCTGCGACTCGAACTGGTCGATCGGAACACCCGGACTTCTTATGCATGGATCGGCCTGCGGAGGGTTTGTATGATGCCGTAGCGACAGTCGGACGAAAGCGCGGTTGATGCCGCACGGTCGTCGGTTATTCGATTCTTTTCGCGTGATGATCGTACTCCGGTCGTCACGCGAAAATTTTGTGCGATCGTAGAGCATACCGGCGATCGGGACGTGCGGGATATTCCGGTTTCGTCTTTAAACGGGGCCAGGGGGCTTTTAAAAGGCCGTAGCCCTTTGTTGAAATAAAGCAGGCTGACAATCATTAGATTGTCAGCTGCTTGTGGTCCCAGCAGGACTCGAACCTGCATTTAAAGTTTAGGAAACTTCCGTTCTATCCCTTGAACTATGAGACCGTCCATTTATCCTCTCCGTAAAAGGGAATAAAAGTTATCCGGTTATTTCGAAAAATCGCCGCCGTTATAGGCCCATTTGACGTAAATGGAGCCCCAAGTGTAACCGCCGCCGAAAGCCGAAAGGATTAGATTGTCGCCTTTGCGCAGCCGCGATTCGTAGTCCCACAGGCAGAGCGGAATGGTGCCTGCGGTCGTGTTGCCGAACTTGTTGATGTTGATCATGCACTTCTCTTTGGCGAGTCCCATGCGGTGGGCCGTCGCTTCGATGATGCGCAGGTTGGCCTGATGCGGAACCAGGTAGGCGATGTCGTCCGGAGTCAGCTTATTGCGTTCCATGATTTCGACCGACGTATCCGCCATGTTCGATACGGCGGCTTTGAATACGGCCTGTCCTTCCTGATAGACGTAGTGCCAGTTGTTTTCGACGGTTTCGTGCGTGGCCGGATAGGCCGAGCCGCCCGCCTTCATGTAGAGGTGTTGGCCGCCGCCGCCGTCCGAGTGCAGGATAGCGTCCTGTACGCCGTAGCCTTCGGTCGAAGGCTCCAGCAGCACGGCTGCCGCGCCGTCCCCGAAGATCGGGCAGGTGTTGCGGTCTTTGTAGTTGATGATCGACGACATTTTGTCGGCGCCGATCACGATCACTTTTTTTATGCGTACCGGCTTCGATGTATTTGGAAGCCGTGTTCAGTGCAAACAGGAAGCCGCTGCAGGCTGCGGACAAGTCGAACCCGAACGCCTGTTTCATCCCGGTCTTGTAACAGATCAGATTGGCCGTCGACGGAAAGAACATGTCGGGGGTGACCGTTGCGCAGATCACCATTTCGATATCCATCGGGTCGGTATTGGTCTTTTCGAGCAGGTCGAGGACGGCTTTTTCGCCCATAAACGAGGTGCCCAGCCCTTCTCCTTTCAGGATGTGGCGGGTCTTGATGCCGATACGCGACATGATCCATTCGTCGGATGTATCGACCATCTGGCTCAACTCGATATTGTCCAGAATGTAATCGGGCAAATATGCGCCGACGCCAGTTATTGCTGCGGTTTTCTTTTTTGCCATTAACTAAATCTTTCTCGTAGTTTGGAATCCAGCTGAGCCTTGATGGTTTTTTCGGTCTGGAGCACCATGTTCTTGATCGCTTCGGCACTCGAACAGCCGTGACCGATCAGCACCGGAGCGTTGATGCCCAGTACAGGGGTTCCGCCTACCGTTTCGTAATTGAGTTTGTTGAAATAGCTGTTTTTCAGACCGTCGTGCAGGGCCATCGAATAGACGCCTTCCACCTGTTTGATGATCGTATTGCCGACGAACCCGTCGCATACCACCACGTCGGCCACTTCACCGGAAAACAGGTGTTTGGCTTCGATGTTGCCGACGAAATTGAAATCGTGGCAGTTTTCCATCATCTCGTAGGCGGCTTTGGTCTGCTGGTTGCCCTTCTCCTTCTCTTCTCCGATGTTCAGCAGGGCGATGCGCGGGTTTTCCTTGTGCATGACCCCCTGCGCATACAGGTTGCCGATCGTACCGTATTGGCACAACACTTCGGGCTTGCAATCCACGTTCAGTCCGACATCGAGGAGCATCACTTCGCCGCCGTCGATGGTCGGGATGACCGACGAGATGGCCGGGCGGATGATTCCTTCGATCTGCTTGACGGTGCACATACAGCCGACCATCATCGCCCCGGTGCTGCCGGCGCTCGCGAAACCGTCGATTTTCTGTTCCATCAGGTAACGGAAGCCGACCGCGATGCTGGAATCGGGTTTCTGGCGGAATGCCTGCGACGGATTGTCTCCCATGCCGATAACCTCGGTTGTCGGTACGATTTCGAACGTGTCGGGCGGGCAGTTCTCGCGCGACAGAATCTCCTCGATCCGGACTTTGTCTCCGAACAGGACGATTTTGCTGTCCCTGCCGATGAGGCCGGACGCTTTGATGGCACCCGACACCACCGCCTGCGGAGCATAATCTCCGCCCATTGCGTCAATTCCTATTTTCGTCATACGGTTATGACTTTAGGACTCTATTCGGCTTTCTTTTCGATCGCTAAGCGGCCTCTGTAGAATCCGCATTCGGGACATACCCGGTGGTAAAGCACGGCTGCTCCGCAGTTCGAGCAGGTAGAAATCGTAGGTGCTTCGGCTTTGTAATGAGTTCTTCTTTTGTCCCGTCTCGTGCTCGAGATCTTACGTTTAGGATGTGCCATTTTTAAAGATATTTACTACTGTTAGTATTCTCGTTTATTTTTCGTTTGTAGACTTTTTCGTTTTTAGTTTGTCTTGTAGCGTTTCGGTCTGCTCGTTGCCGGTGAGCCGGTCGAATTCCTCTTCGCTTACGATGTTGAACCGCGCCAGCATGTCCGGATCGCAACCGCTTTTACCATCGCTGCCGACAGGGTGCACCCGCTGGTAAGGCAAGCTCAAACAGATGCTTTCGTAGATGTACTGCGACAAGTCGATCTCGGTTTCGGACGGGCCGATCCACATCACCTCGCCGTCGCTTTCCTGCTCCGTTTCGCTGTAGCGGACGGCAAGCGTTCCCGTATAGCCGACCGGCATCATGAACTCTTCGAGGCAGCGGTCGCAGGTCACGCAGACTTCCCCTTCGATCCTGAAATCGAGGGTCAGCAGGTTGCTTTGCTTGTTCAGCACGACCTGTACATCGGCTTTTCCCCGATGGATTTCAGATCCTTCGAAAGCTTCGAAAAAGCGATCGCCGATTTTGAAATCGAATCGGTGTGTCCCGACACTCAGCGCCTTATGGGCTATGGAACATTTTGTAAGCGTACTCATCCTATGCTAAAACAGACCGCAAAGGTATATAATTTAAACGTAATTGCCAAACCTTCCGTGAATAATAGAGTATCCTATCCGTGCTAACGGGAAACGTACCTTCCGTATTGTCCGGAGTGCCGGCCGGAAGGTACGGAATCCCGTTTCCGCCGATCGTCCGCGCTATGGACGTTGCGACTTTGCGATTAATGTCAGGTCGCACAACGCGATGGCCATCGCCGCTTCGACGACGACCGGTGCGCGCAGCGCGATGCAGGCGTCGTGACGGCCCTTGATCTTCAACTCTTCGGGTTTCCCGGTTTCCGTGTTCAGCGTGATTTGCGGCGACGAGATGCTGGAGGTCGGTTTGACGACGACCCGCGCCACGACCGGATTGCCGTTGGTGATCCCGCCGGTAATTCCTCCGGCGTTGTTCGTGGCCGTGGTTCCGTCCGGCGAAATGATCGGGTCGTTGTGCTCGCTGCCGCGCATCCGGGCCGCTTCGAATCCGGCGCCGAATTCCACGCCTTTGACGGCCGGGATCGAGAAGAACAGGTGGCTGATGACGCTCTCCGCCGAATCGAAAAACGGTTCGCCGAGCGAGTGCGGTACGCCGGTGGCCGTGCATTCGACGATACCGCCCACCGAATCCTGCGAACGCAGCGCGGCTTCGACGACTTTCGGGAAATCGTCCGGGTTGTTACAGTTGTCGATCTCAAGGATGCGGCTTTCGATCCGGATCTTGCCGCCCAGTATTTTTTTTGCTACCACGCCGGCCGCGACCAGCCCGAGGGTCAGCCGGCCGGAGAAGTGTCCGCCGCCGCGGTAATCGGCGAATCCCCTGAACTTTTGTATCGCCACCCAGTCCGAATGCGACGGGCGCGGATGCGTGATCAGGTTTTTGTAGTCGCCCGACAGCGTGTTTTCGTTGTGGAACAGGATGGTCAACGGCGCGCCGGTCGTGCGGCCGTTGAAGACGCCCGTCAGCAGGTGCGGCGTATCGCTCTCCTTACGCGGCGTCGTGCCGCGTTTGCCGCTTTTGCGGCGGCCGAGGTCTTTTTCGAAAGAGGTCTCGTCGAGTTCGAGTCCCGCGGGTACTCCGTCGAGGGTCACGCCGACCGCTTCGCCGTGCGACTCTCCGAATATGGAAATTCTGAATAATCTGCCAAAACTGTTCATTTCGGTTTATTTTTAGGATCAGGCCCGTCGCAAAGTGAAAAAGCCTGTGCGTATCCGTAATTATTTACAATTTATCTTCCGCCTCGCGTCCGGCCAGATTTCTGAAATCGTCCCAGAATTCCGGATAGGATTTGTCGACCGCTTCGGCTCCGCGGATCGTGACGGCCCCGTCGCTGTTCAGCGCCGCTACCGCCGCCGCCATGGCGATCCGGTGGTCGTTGTGGCTGCTGACCGTAGCGCCGTGAATCGTTCCGCCGATGATCCGCATCTCGTTCTCCGTCTCGATGTCCACCGCAACTCCCATGCCGCCGAAAACGTCGGCGAGGGTTTGGGCGCGGTTGCTCTCCTTGTGGATGAGCCGGTGTGTGCCTCGGATGATCGAAGTGCCGTCGCAGTTGGCGGCGAGCGCGGCGAGCGCCGGGAAAAGGTCGGGGCAGTGCGTCGCGTCGAATTCGAACGCGTGCAGTTCGTTACGGCGGACGGTGACCGAATCGGCCGTCGTCGTGATTTCGGCCCGGCCCGGGTCAGGGCGTCGATGATGGCCGTGTCGGCTTGTAGCGACAGCGGATTCAGGTTTTCGACCGTGATCCGACCGGCCGTGGCTCCTGCGACCAGCAGGCACGAGGCGCCGCTCCAGTCGCCTTCGATGCGGTAGCGCGTCGGGACGTAGCGTTGGCCTCCTTCGATGAAGAACTGCCGGTAGTCGTTGTGTTTGATGTCGATGCCGAAATTTTTCAGCAGTCCGATCGTCATGTCGATGTACGGCCGGCTTTTGAGGTCGTTGACCGTCAGGGTCGTGTCCTGTGCGGCCAGCGGCAGCGCCATCAGCAGCCCGGTGATGAACTGCGAACTGAGCGAACCGTCGACCGTAATGTTGCCGCCGCGGATGGCTCCCCGGATGTGGATCGGCAGGTAGCCTCCTTGCGAACTGACCGTCGCGCCGAGTTGCCGCAGCGGTTCTTCCATCATCGAGATCGGGCGTTTGAGGATCGATCCTTTGCCGGTCAGCGTGATGGTTTCGGTGCAGAGCGCCGTGATCGGCGTGAATAGGCGGGTCGCCAGGCCCGATTCGCCGATGTTCAGTTGGCGTTTGCGCGGATGCAGGCCGCCGTGCAGCGTGTATGTGTCTTCGTGAGCCGATATTTTCGCGCCGAGATCGGCGGCGACTTGCAGCGCGGCGCGGGTGTCGTTGCACTGCACCATATTCGACAGGACGCTTTCGCCCTCGCACAGCAGCGCGGCGGCGATCGCCCGCTGCGCGTAGCTTTTCGATGCGGGGGCGGTAACGCTGCCCGATACGGTTCCTTCGGATAGGGTGATGTCCATGTGTTAACGCAGTTAAAGTCTTGTCCCAGATAGACCTTGCGCACCATTTCGTCGTTGGCCAGGTCTTCGGCCGTGCCGGCTTTCAGGATGCGTCCCTCGAACAACAGGTAGGTGCGGTCGGTAATCGACAGGGTTTCGTGCACGTTGTGGTCGGTGATGATAACGCCGATGTTCTTGTTTTTCAGGGTTGCCACGATGCTCTGTATGTCTTCGACGGCGATCGGGTCGACCCCGGCGAACGGTTCGTCGAGCAGGATGAACTTCGGGTTGATCGCCACCGCCCGGGCGATCTCGGTGCGTCGTCGCTCGCCGCCCGAAAGTTGGATGCCTAGGCTTTTGCGCACTTTGGTCAGCCGGAACTCTTCGATCAGGTTTTCGAGCCGTTCCTTCTGATACTCTTTCGTGAAATTGGTCATCTGCAGGACGGCCCGGATGTTGTCCTCGACCGACAGTCGGCGGAATACCGAAGCTTCCTGAGCCAGGTAGCCGACCCCCTTCTGGGCGCGTTTGTAGACCGGCTCGTTGGTCAGTTCCTGGTCTTCGAGGAAAATCGAACCCTCGTTGGGCTTGATCAGTCCGACGATCATATAGAACGTCGTGGTCTTGCCGGCGCCGTTCGGGCCGAGCAGCCCGACGATCTCCCCCTGGTTGACTTCGATCGACACATGGTCGACCACCGTGCGGGTTTTATAGCGTTTTACCAGGTCTTTCGTGTATAGTCTCATAGGGTTGGATACGCAGTGTGCGAAAAATTTTCTACAAAGTTAGTTAAATTCAGAAATTATTCTTATCTTTCCTTTATTAAATAGGTTTGTTGTCAAATAATATTGGATGTAGATGTCTGATAAAGAGGTTTCTAAGCTATATCATTGCTTAAAGGAGTATTTCGGATTCGATAATTTCAAAGGAAATCAGGAGGCGGTGATCCGCAACGTGCTGGATGGGAACGATACGTTCGTGCTGATGCCTACCGGAGGCGGCAAATCGCTGTGTTATCAACTTCCCGCGCTGATGATGGACGGCGTGGCTATCGTCATTTCGCCGTTGATCGCGTTGATGAAAAATCAGGTCGATGCGATGCGCACGTTCAGCATGGTGGACGGCGTCGCCCATTTTCTGAATTCGTCGCTGAACAAGGCGGCCGTCACGAAGGTCAAAGAGGACGTGCTGGCCGGGAAAACCAAATTGCTGTATTTCGCTCCCGAATCGCTTACCAAAGAGGATAACGTCAATTTCCTGCGGAAAATCAAAATATCGTTCTATGCGATCGACGAGGCGCACTGTATTTCGGAATGGGGACACGATTTCCGCCCGGAGTACCGCCGCATTCGTCCGATCATCAACGAGATCGGGCAGGCGCCGCTGATCGCGCTGACCGCGACGGCTACGCCGAAAGTACAGATGGACATTCAGAAGAACCTCGGTATGCTCGACGCTTCGGTATTCAAGTCGTCGTTCAACCGGCCGAATCTTTTCTACGAGATCCGTTCGAAGGCGAATGCCACGAAGGATATTATCCGTTATATCAAAAACCACGAGGGACAGTCCGGGATCATTTACTGCCTGAGCCGCAAGAAGGTCGAGGAATTGGCCGAACTGCTGGCCGCCAACAACATCAAGGTCGCTCCGTACCATGCCGGGATGGATGCCGCGACGCGGGCCGGCAACCAAGACAAGTTCTTGCACGAACAGGTCGACGTAATCGTGGCGACCATCGCGTTCGGGATGGGGATCGACAAGCCCGACGTGCGTTATGTGATCCATTACGACATTCCGAAAAGTCTCGAAGGGTATTATCAGGAGACCGGCCGCGCCGGCCGCGACGGCGGGGGCGGGCAGTGCATCGCCTTTTACAGTTACAAGGATATCCAGAAGCTCGAAAAATTCATGCAGGGCAAACCGTTGGCCGAGCAAGAGATCGGCAAGCTGCTGCTGCAGGAGACGGTCTCCTATGCCGAGAGTTCGGTGTGTCGCCGCAAGACGTTGCTGCACTATTTCGGCGAGGAGTTTCCCGAGGAGAACTGCGGTTGCTGCGACAACTGCGTCAATCCGAAGCCGCGTTTCGAGGGACGCGACCACCTGCGGTTGCTGCTGCGCGTGTTGCAGGCCATTGGCGATAAGTTCAAGGCCGACTACCTGGTCAACATGTTGGTCGGTCGCAACAACGCCCTGATCAAGTCTTATAATCACCATAAGAGCGAGTGGTTCGGCATCGGCGACGATCACAACGACCGTTTCTGGGGAGCCGTAGTGCGCCAGGCGTTGATCCTCGGGCTGGTCGACCGCAACATCGAGAATTACGGCCTGCTGTCGATCAACGAGGCGGGCGAGGAGTATATCGAGAATCCCTATTCGGTGATGATGACCGCCGACCACGAGTACGATGATACGGACGACGACGAGTCGGTTTCACCGCCGGCCGGCAAAGGCGGGGTAGCCGACGAGGAACTTTTCGCGATGCTGAAGGACCTGCGCAAGAAGGTGGCCCGGCAGATGGAGTTGCCGCCGTTCGTGGTATTCCAGGATCCGTCGCTCGAAGACATGTCGATTCAGTACCCGGTTACGCTTGAGGAGATGCAGAACATCACGGGCGTCGGCGTCGGCAAGGCAAAGAAGTTCGGCAAGCCGTTCGTCGAACTGATTAAGAAATACGTCGATGAAAAAGACATCGTCCGTCCGCAGGACATGGTGGTCAAGAGCGTGGTCAACAAGAGCGGCAACAAGGTGTTCATCATTCAGAGCATCGACCGTCAGATGGATTTTGAAGACATTGCCAAAGCGCGCGACATGGATTTCGAAGAGTTGCTCGGCGAGATCGAAGCCATCATCCATTCCGGGACGAAACTCAATATAGGCTATTACGTGAACGAGGTGATCGACGAGGAGAAGGCCGAAGAGATCTATCTCTATTTCAAGGAGGACGCCGAGAGCGATTCGCTCGAAGAGGCGGTCAAGGAGCTCGGCCCCGATTTCACCGAAGAGGAGATCCGGCTGGTAAGGGCCAGGTTCATGAGCGAAATGGGGAACTGATCAACGGTAATACGGCGGAATGATGCCGGACTCGTCCGATACGGGTCCGGCATAACGTTAATTGCCGGGGACTTTCCCTGCATAATGGAGGAAAGGACGAAGCGTTGTGATTAGAAATTGTTTAAATAATCTGATTATGAATAAATTGGGTGTAATGAAGTTGCGAAAAAGGATTTGGAACGGATCGTTGTGTTTGGCCGCAGCGGTTTTTACGCTGTGCGCGTGCAGCAAAGATGAGTCGGATCCGCCGCTTGCGGCCGGAGACGTGGCTGTGGACGTGGTGCTGACGCCCCGCGGCTTCGAAGATCAGATTTACACCTCTTATCTTTACATGATTCCGTTCGTAACGGACTACCAGGGCGTGAATGTGGAAGGATTGCTGACGAAAGATATTTTCAAGCTGTCGCTGGTGAGTCCGCGTAGCGGGGCGACGATCGAACTGAAGATGCACGAAAGCGAGCTCAACGAAGAGGTCGTCGGGCAATATACGCTGCCCCGCAGCGGGGATACGTTGTGGATGCAGCCCCGCATGGTCTGGAAGTACGATGCGTTGCGCCGGTTCGACCGGACGCGCAACCTGGCGCTGCGCTGGACGATCTCGGCCGACGGCAGGGAGATTTGTACCGTCGATCGCACCTTTTCGTGCCGTTCGGTCAGTCAGTGTGTGAACGCCTTGATCGTATATCCGTACGAGCGACCGCAGGGGCTGGTCGTCAACGAGGACGATGCGGTCGAAATTCCCGAGATGTTCACCGGTTACGTCGAAGAGGAAAATCCGGAGATCGACCGGATTATGGAGCAGGCGCTTCAGGAGGTCGCTTTGCCGTTGGGATTCAACGGTTACCAGTCGGGCGATGAAAATTACCTGTTTCAGCAGATGTGCGCGATCTGGTACGTTTTGCAGCAGACAGGGGTCAGTTACAGCAATGCGACCCAAATTCCCGGTCAGGCGGAGGATGTCAGGGTGCAAAACGTCGTTTTTTTAGTCAGGCTTTGGCCAGCGCGCAGGCGAACTGCGTGGAGGGAACCTGTATGCTGGCTTCGATCTACCAACGGTTCGATCTGTTTCCGTACTTGATTCTGAAACCGAATCACATGTTTTTGGGCATCGGCGATGCGAACGGGGATCTGACTTATTTTCTCGAAACGACCATGATCGGTAACGTCCGGCTGGACGCTCTGGCGACGGCGGAGGAGAAATGGGAGGCGAGCAAGGCCAATTTTAAAAACGCAATGGCGGTGGCGAAGGAGGAATTCGACGAGGTGAAGTCCCGTGTGGATGCCGGAGATCCGTATTATGCGGTGATCGACCTGAAAGAAGCCCGGAAAACGATCCCGTCGATCAATTACGGCAGCGTACGGACCGATTCGAAAGGCAAAGTGATGTTGGTGCGCTGATAACGTGACGGAGAGACCTATGTATGTAAAACCCAAAAAACACCTCGGTCAGCATTTCCTGACCGATTTGTCGGTCGCGAAACGGATTGCGGACAGCCTGCGGGCCGATCGTTGCTCCACGGTGCTCGAAGTGGGGTGCGGCACCGGCGTGCTGACGAAGTTCCTGCTCGAAAGGACGGATATTACGCTCTACGGCGCCGAAGTCGATCCCGAGAGCGTCGCTTACTTGCACGAGCATTATCCGCAGTTCGCGCCGCGGTTGATCGAAGGCGATTTTTTGCGAATGGATCTGGCGCAGCGGTTTCCCGACGGGGTAAACGTGATCGGTAATTTCCCGTACAATATTTCGTCGCAGATTTTTTTCAAAATTCTGGAATACCGCGACCGGGTGCCCGAAGCGGTCGGGATGGTGCAGCGCGAGGTGGCCGTGCGGATAGCCGAAAAGCCCGGTACGAAAGACTACGGGATTCTGAGCGTTTTTTTGCAGGCTTTTTACGATATCGAGTACCTGTTTACGGTCGGCGAGGGGGTGTTCAACCCGCCTCCGAAAGTCAAGAGCGCCGTGATCCGGCTGACGCGCAACGGGGTAGAGAGACTCGGTTGCGACGAGGTGCTGTTCGCCCGGGTGGTCAAGGCCGTTTTCAACCAGCGCCGCAAGACGATCCGCAATTCGCTGCGCGCCGCGTTCGGCGACCTGGGAGGAGACGAACATGCGTTTTTCCCGCTGCGTCCCGAGGTGTTGAATGTCGCTCAATTCGTCGAACTAACCGATTGGGTAGCCGGACGGCTGCCCCGAAATAACCGAACTTAATTTTAATTCATGAAAAGGATCATTTTACTTGGATTGCTGTTGGCCGGAAATATCGGCCTCGGGCGGCCGGCACGGAGGGGCTGCGTTGCGAATACCTCGATAATCCGCTGGGGATCGACGTGACGTCGCCGCGGCTGAGTTGGAAAGTCGTTTCCGGCAAGCGCGGGGACTGCCAGACCGCTTACCGCATTCTGGTGGCCTCTTCTGCGGAACTGCTGAAAAAGGATCGGGGGGATCTTTGGGACAGCGGCCGGGTGCCTTCCGACCGGTCGATTCAGGTCGAGTATGCCGGCAAGCCGCTGGAATCCCGTATGCGCTGTTACTGGAAGGTGCAGGTGTGGGATGCCGCGGGGAAGGCGGGGCCGTGGAGCGAGCCCGCGATGTGGAGCATGGGGCTGCTGACCGAACGGGATTGGGGCGGCGCCCGTTGGATTGCCTACCGCGACGATGCGCAGTGGCGCGAGCAGTGGCAGGCTCACAAGGATCGGGAGAACAGTCACCGCGAACCGACGTGGCCGTGGTTCGTCGGAACCGGCCGGACGATTTGGGAACTGTACGATATGGCTTCTCCGCATTACGATCCGTCGCCGCTGTTTCGCAAAGAATTCGCGCTCGGGAAGAAAGTGAAGGCAGCTACGCTGTACGTGACCGGGGTGGGGTATTACGAAGCCTTTCTGAACGGGGAAAAAATCGGCGATCACGTCCTCGATCCTGCCTGGACGAATTTTCATAAACGGACGTTTTACGTACCTACGATGTGACCGCCGATGTCCGGCGCGGGGACAACGCGCTGGGGATCATGGTCGGACGCGGACAGTACAACCCGTTGTGCAACGATATCTGGCGATTGGGCAGCTCCCTGTGGGTCGGACAGCCGAAGGCGATCGCGTTGCTCAGCGTCGAATACGCCGACGGGACGACTGCTGATATAGTGACCGACGGCAGTTGGACGACCGCCGGCGGTCCGATTCTTTACGACGATACCCGGCACGGGGAGTTGTACGACGCCCGCGAAGAGAAAGCCGGGTGGAACCGGCCGGGATTCGTCGCGGACGGCTGGAGGCCCGCGGCCGTGGTCGACGGCAGCGGGCCGCTGTATGCCCAGATGATGCCGCCGGTACGTTGTTTCGCTCCGATCGCCCCGGTCAAAACCTTCGATAAAGGGAACGGACGTACGGCTTACGATATCGGCCGGAACATCGCCGGGTGGGCGCGGGTGCGCGTCAGCGGTCCGGCCGGAGCGCGGGTGCTCGTGGAGTACTGCGAACTGCCATCCGATCCGGAACTCGTGCCGGATATCCATCCGTCGAAAATGAAATTCAAAATCGGCGATCCCGATTACGCGTCGTTTTACGACAAGTCGATCAATATCCGGCAGCAGAACGGTTACATTCTTAAAGGCGGCGGGCCGGAGACGTTCGAATGTCGTTTTTCGTACAAAGGCTTCCAGTATATCCGCGTGACTGCGGACGAGGGGGTTACCGTCGAGCGGGTCGAAGGCGTTCCGGTGCATACCGACGTGGCCGACGCCGGATCGTTCGTCTGTTCGAACGAGACGGTCAACCGTTTGCAGCAGATGTCGCGCGCGACGCTGCTGAACAATATCCACAGCATCCCGACCGACTGTCCGCACCGCGAGAAGCAGGGCTGGACGGCCGATACCTATATGACCGACCAGACGGCGATCTACAATTTCGATATGGCGGCTTTCTATGCGAAATGGGCGACCGACCTGGCCGGTACGGCCGACCGGAACGGCGGACTGTGCACCGTGGCGCCGTCGACCGGGTACGACCAGAGCATTTCGACCGTGTGGCCGGCCGCTATCGTGTTCGTGCCGTGGGATCTGCTGTGCTATTACGGCGACCGCCGCGTGGTGGAGCGGCATTACGAAACGATGAAGCGTTTCGCCGAAAGCAGCCTGCTGCGTCAGGCGGACGGCAAGCCGGAGATCATCCGCGAGGTGCTCGGCGACTGGGTGTCGCCGCACATGACGTTGTCCGATACGCTGCAATCTTATGAGATGGCGCCGCCCGAAGGGCTGACTCTTTACGGGACGGCTTCGCACTACCGCGTCGTGAAATACCTCGCCGGGATCGCGCGTTACCTGGATCGCCCGCAGGAAGCCGAGCGGATGGACGCCTGGGCCGCGCGGATCGCCGAGAGTTTCAACCGCGAGTTTTTCGATCCGGCTACGAAGACCTATCACGGGGATAAGCCGACTCCGTACCGCCAGGCGGCGAACGTCGTTCCGCTCGAATACGGGATCGTTCCTCAGAGCGACCGGGACGCGGTACAGCGGAACCTGATTTCCGATCTGCAGAAGTACGACGGCCGCATCGGAACCGGCTTCGTCGGTACGATGGCCCTGATGGATCTGTTGCCGCAAGTCGATCCGGAATTGGCTTACCGGCTGGCGACCCAGCCCGCCTATCCGGGGTGGGGCTTTATGGTGGCCAACGGAGCCAATACGATGTGGGAAACGTGGGACGGCTCGGCTTCGCGCAACCATCCGCCGTTCTGCCTGATCAGCGGTTATTTCTACAAGTACCTGGCCGGGATCCGTTGCGTTTCGGAATATCCCGGATTCAAACGTTTCGTGATCGACCCGTCGGTGGTCGGCGATCTGACTTTCGTCGAGGCGTGGCACGATTCGATGTACGGTCGGATCGAAAGCGGCTGGAAGCGCGACGGCGAGCGGTTGACGCTCGACGTGACGGTGCCGGTCAATACGTCGGCGGTCGTTCACGTGCCGGCTGCGTCGGCGGAAGGGATCACCGAATCGGGCCGTCCGGCGGCGGAGGCCCCGGGCGTTCGGTTCTTGCGGATGGAGAACGGCAAGGCGTTGTACGAAGTGGTTTCGGGCACTTATCGTTTTCAAAGTTCTATTTAAATAAAAAGTGTGTCGGATCGTGCGTATTTGCCGGTTCGACACATTTTTTTGTCAAATAAAGCTATCTTTGTGTAACGAATTGAAAAAAATATAGTTTTATGAAAGGTATTGTGTTGGCGGGGGGCAGCGGTACCCGGCTCTACCCGATTACCAAGGGGGTGTCCAAACAGTTGCTTCCGATCTATGACAAGCCGATGATCTACTATCCCATATCGGTGCTGATGCTGGCCGGTATCCGGGATATCCTGATTATTTCGACGCCCGAAGACCTGCCGATGTTCCGGCGGCTGCTCGGCGACGGTTCGGATTACGGCGTGCGTTTCGCGTATGCCGAACAACCTTCTCCGGACGGATTGGCACAGGCGTTCCTAATTGGCGAGGAGTTTATCGGCGGGGACGACGTTTGTCTCGTGCTGGGCGATAACATATTTTACGGACAGAGTTTTACGAAGATGCTCGGCGAGGCGGTCGCACAGGCCGGAGAGCAGGGGAATGCGACCGTATTCGGTTATTATGTCAACGATCCGGAGCGGTACGGCGTTGCCGAGTTCGACGCCGCGGGCAACGTGCTTTCGATCGAGGAAAAGCCTGTGCAGCCGAAATCCAATTATGCGGTAGTCGGACTCTATTTTTATCCGAACCGGGTGGTCGAGGTCGCCCGGACGATCAAACCGTCGGCGCGCGGAGAACTGGAGATTACGACGGTCAACCAGCGGTTCCTACAAGAAAAAGCGCTGAAGGTGCAGTTGCTGGGTCGAGGATTCGCCTGGCTGGATACCGGGACGCACGATTCGCTCAGCGAAGCGTCGAATTTCATCGAAGTGATCGAGAAACGACAGGGGTTGAAAGTAGCCTGTCTCGAAGAGATCGCTTTTAACAAGGGATGGATCACGCGGGAAAAGCTCCGGGAATTGGCAAAGCCGATGTTGAAAAATGGATACGGCCGATATCTGTCCGGGCTGTTGTAGTCCGGTTTGTCGAAGACGGTATGAATTTAAATATGAAAGAACGGATATGCATGTTATAGAAACCGATTTACAGGGCGTCGTGATTCTCGAACCGCAAATCTTCGGGGATCACCGGGGCTATTTTTTCGAAAGTTTTTCGCAGCGGGAGTTTGCCGAAAAGGTGTGCGAGACGGTGTTCGTGCAGGACAACGAATCGAAATCGAGCTATGGAGTATTACGCGGACTGCATTATCAACTGCCGCCCCACGCACAGAGCAAGCTGGTACGGGTGATCCGCGGAACGGTGATCGACGTGGCAGTCGATATCCGCAGGGAATCGCCTACGTTCGGTCGGCATGTGGCGGTGGAACTAACCGGCGAAAACCATCGCCAGCTTTTTATTCCGAGGGGATTCGCGCACGGATTCGTCGTATTGAGCGACGAAGCGCTGTTCCAGTATAAGTGCGATAATTTCTACGCGCCGCAATGCGAGGGAGCGATCGCTTACGACGATCCGGCTTTGGGAATCGATTGGCGGCTGCCGGCGTCGGATATCGTCGTTTCTGAGAAAGACCGGCATCATCCGCTGCTGCGCGATGCCGTATTGTTTAATGGCGTATTGTATTAAGCTATGAATATATTGGTTACCGGCGGAAATGGACAGCTGGGTTGTTCGCTGCGGAAAGTTGCCGGAATGTACCCGCAGCACCGGTTCGTATTTACCGATGTCCCGGAGGCGGATATCACGGATCGGGCGTGTATCGCAGCTCTGGCGGAGAAACATGCGATCGACCTGATCGTCAACTGTGCGGCCTATACGGCGGTGGATAGGGCCGAAAGCGATGCCGAAACGGCGGCGAAAATCAACGTGCAGGGCTCGGAAGTGCTGGCCGGCGTCGCCCGGGAGCGCGGGATCGGTCTGATCCATATTTCGACCGATTACGTGTTCGACGGGGAGAGTTGTCATCCGCTGAAGGAAGACCGTCCGACCGCGCCGCAGGGCGTTTACGGCCGCACGAAACTGGCCGGAGAGCAGGCGATCGAAGCGAGCGGGTGCAATGCCTGCGTGATTCGTACCGCATGGCTTTACTCGGAGTACGGGAATAATTTCGTTAAGACGATGCTGAGGCTGGGCCGCGAACGCGATGAGCTGAACGTGGTGTACGACCAGGTCGGAACGCCGACTTATGCGACCGATCTGGCGCATGCGATCCTGCGGCTTGCCGAACGCGGCGTATCCGGTTTCGAAGTGTACCATTTCAGCGACGAGGGGGCGATCTCGTGGTACGATTTTGCGAAAGCGGTATTTGCGCTGGCGGGGATCGATATCCGCGTCGGAGCGATCGAGACGGCGGCTTATCCGACTCCGGCCCGTCGTCCGGCTTACAGCGTGCTTGCAAAAGATAAAATCAGGGAGGCCGGCGTCCGTGTTCCCTACTGGCTGGATTCGCTGCGGGAATGCATGGCGATCCTGTCCGTCCCGACCGAAAAATAAAGACAAAAAGCGATGAAAAAGAACATTCTGATTACCGGAGGAGCCGGGTTTATCGGCTCGCATGTCGTCCGGCTGTTTGTAAATAAATATCCCGATTACCGAATCGTCAACCTCGACAAACTAACCTATGCGGGCAATCTGGAAAACCTGCGGGATGTCGAAAATGCGCCGAATTATACGTTCGTAAAAGAAGATATTTGCCGCTATGAAAAGATGCAAGAGATCTTCCGGACGTATTCGATCGACGGGGTGATCCATCTGGCGGCCGAGAGCCATGTGGACCGCAGTATCAAGGATCCGTTCACCTTTGCGAAAACCAACGTGCTGGGGACGCTTTCGCTGCTTCAGGCCGCGCGTGAGTATTGGGACGGCGATTATGACGGCCGGCGTTTTTACCACGTTTCGACCGACGAAGTTTACGGCGCGCTGGGATTCGACGGGACGCTGTTCACCGAAACGACCAAGTACGACCCGCACAGTCCCTATTCGGCTTCGAAGGCGGGCAGCGATCATTTCGTGCGGGCGTTTCACGATACTTACGGACTGCCTACCGTGATTACCAACTGTTCGAACAACTATGGGCCTTATCAGTTTCCCGAGAAACTGATCCCGCTGTTTATCAATAATATTCGTCACGACAAGCCGCTGCCCGTCTACGGCAGGGGCGAGAACGTGCGGGACTGGCTCTATGTGGAAGATCACGCGCGGGCGATCGACGCGGTTTACCATCGGGGCCGAATCGCCGAAACCTACAACATCGGCGGTTTCAACGAATGGAAAAACATTGACTTGATCCGGGTGGTCATCCGGACGGTCGATCGTTTGCTGGGGCGTCCGGAGGGAGCGGGCGAAAAGCTGATCGCTTACGTGACCGATCGGGCGGGGCACGATCTGCGCTATGCCATTGATTCGACGAAGCTGAAAAACGAACTGGGGTGGGAACCGAGCCTGCAGTTCGAGGAAGGTATCGAAAAAACCGTGCGCTGGTACTTGGACAATCAGGCGTGGCTCGACAGCGTGACCAGCGGCGAGTACGAAAAGTATTACGAGAAGATGTACGGGCGGCGGTAAGCCTGGGCGATGTATTTTGTCCGGGGCGGTTGAATTGAGTTGATAACCGATCGTTTAAACGTTCAGCATATGTTGGTGGATGATATTGCATTGACGCTGTATCCCGGGGTGGGATCCAGGACGGCGATCCATCTGATCGCCTGTTTCGGTTCGGCGGAACGGCTATTCGCCGCGACTGCCGATGAAATCGTCGAACGGGCCGAACTGAGACCCGACCTGGCGCAGCGAATCAGCCGCCGGGAGTATCACGAACGGGCTGCGAAAGAGGTCGATTCGATCCGTCGCAACGGGATCCGGGCTATCGATTCGTTGTCGCCCGACTACCCGCAGCGGCTTCGGGAGTGTTCTGATTATCCGCATGTGCTCTATGTCAGCGGGGATATCGATCTGAACCGGGGACGTTGGCTCACGGTCGTCGGCACGCGCGATTGCACGGTGTACGGGGCCGGCGTATGCGAACGGATTATCCGCGAAGTGGCCGGCCTGTGTCCCGATACCGTGGTGGTGAGCGGATTGGCTTTCGGGATCGACATTGCGGCGCACAGGGCTGCCATGCAGGCCGGACTCGCTACGGTCGGGGTCGTCGCGCATCCGCTGGATCGCATCTATCCGAGAGAACATACGCGGGATGCCCGCCGCATGGTGCACGAAGGCGGCGCCGTGGTGACCGAGTTTTGCAGCGGGTATAAGACCGAACGCTCTTCGTTCATTTGCCGGAACCGGATTATCGCCGGCCTGAGCGACGGGACGTTGGTCGTCGAATCGCACCGTCGCGGCGGCTCGCTGGTGACCGCGGGGATGGCCGACGGTTATCACCGGATCGTTATGGCCGTTCCGGGGCGCGTCTCCGACTCGTCGTCGGACGGAACGAACGGCCTGATCAAGAGCCTGAAAGCCCAGATGGTATGCTGCGGACAGGATGTGGTCGAGGCGCTGAACTGGCAGCCTGCCGATCCGGTTGAACCGGTGCGGAAACCGGCGAGGCAATCGCCGATCGATATACTTGCCGGTTCGCCGGAAGAAGCGGTATTGCAGTTGATCGGCACCGACGTTCCCGTATCGTCGGAGGAATTGAGCCTGCGCAGCGGGATTGCGCCGCAGGAATTGTCGCCGCTGCTGTTGGAACTCGAATTTTCAGGATTGATCCGCTCGTTGCGGGGTAGTTTTTACGTCAGATGTTGATCGATACGCATAGCCATATGTACGACGTCGCTTTCGACGACGACCGGGACGAAGCGATCGCGCGCGCGCAGGCCGCCGGAGTGGGGAAGATGCTATTGCCCGCCGTCGACCGCGAGTCCTACGATGCGATGTTCGCCCTGTCGAGGCGTTATCCGGCGTATTGCCGCCCGATGATGGGGCTGCACCCGACTTCTGTGAATGGCAATCCGGACTACCGGGCCGATCTCGACCGCGTGGCGGAGTACTTGCAGGCGCCTCCCGCGGGGATTCGTTTCTGCGGTGTCGGCGAGATCGGACTCGATTTCTACTGGAGCCGCGATTTCCGGGAACAGCAGATGCAGGCGTTGCGCTTCCAAATCGAACTGGCGCTGGCTTACGACCTGCCGGTCGCCATCCATACGCGGGATGCCTGGGACGAGATGTGCGGATTGCTGGAGAATTTCGGCGGACGGGGTTTGCGCGGGGTGATGCACAGTTTTTGCGGAACGGCCGAACATTACCGGCGGATTCGGGCGGTCGGGACGTTCTGTTTCGGGATCGGCGGTCCGGTCACGTATAAAAAATCGGCCGTGGCCGAAGTGCTGCCGGCCATGCGGCTCGACGAGCTGCTTCTCGAAACCGATTCTCCATACCTGCCTCCGGTGCCGTACCGCGGCAAACGGAATGAAAGCGGTTACCTGCCGCTGATCTGCGAACGGATCGCCGCGATTTACGGTATTTCGCCGGACGAAGTGGCGGAGACGACCGCCCGGAGCGTCCGGAAGATATTCGGCGACGCGTTCTTCTGACGTTTTCCACTCCCGGAGCGGGCCGGTAAACGTTACGACGGAATATCTTTTGCGATAAAATGCCGTCCGGTTTTAATAATTCAGGATTTTTTCGTACATTGCCGCGCTTTTTGAGCCGAACACTACTTCGACCCCGGCTCGGAAGTTTCAGTAAAAGTTTTTAGGAGAAGTGTCCGAGCGGTCGAAGGAGCACGCCTGGAAAGTGTGTATACCTCAAAAGGGTATCGCGGGTTCGAATCCCGCCTTCTCCGCTGAACTTCCGGACAAATCCGGATAGAATTCAGACAAAAGCCTATAAATCTAAGATTTATAGGCTTTTTTGTTGCCACTGAATCGACATTCCAAGACATCAAAAAGACAACGACTGACAAAAAATCGTTACCAAATCGTTACCTTTTTTTCAAGGGACAAAAAAGGTAACGATTTGTCCGAAAATGACTGTGTAAAGTCCACATTTTACGAAGTTTATCTATCTCCAAGTTTAGGGATATTCCCTATTCTTAATTGAACTAAACAACGTGAGATATGAAAAGCACATTTTCAATTCTGTTCTACCTGAAAAAAGGATCGGAAAGAAAAGACGGACGGGCATGATCATGGCTCGCATCACCATCGATGGTAAAGTTGCCCAGTTTAGTACCAAGCAGAGTGTCTTGCCTGCAAACTGGAATGTGGAGGTCGGAAAAGTCAAAGGTAAAGATGCGGGTAAAATAAACGCACTGCTGGATGACGTCCGGTCTTCGTTGAATAAAATCTACCACGATCAACAGCGGGACAATTACTACGTCACCACTGAAACGGTGAAGAATGAGTTTTTGGGACACCGTATCAAGCAGGAAACGGTATTGGCCCTATTCAAAGAGCATAATGAAAACAGCAGGAAACAGATAGGAATCTCAATAACGAGACCGACTTACTTGAAATACGAGGTCACCCGGCGACACCTGACAAATTTCATTCTCAGTGAATACAACCTCTCGGACATGCCCCTGCGAGATATAAATCATAAGTTTATTGCCGGTTTTGAGTCGTTTTTGCGGACGGAATGTAAATGTTGCCACAACACAACCGTAAAGTTTCTCCAGTTTTTCAGGCGCATAATCATCATAGCCGGGAAAACGGAAAATTGCAAACGAATCCTTTTGCAGAATATAAAGTACGCTTAGAAGAAGTTGATAGGGACTATTTGACAGAGTACGAAATCGCTCTGATCTTAAAGAAGCCAATGGTAACAAAAAGACTGGAACATGTACGGGATTTGTTTATATTCTCGTGCTTCACCGGTTTGGCTTACATCGACGTGATGAACTTGAAAGCAGAAAATATCCGGAAAAACTTTGATGGCAAACTTTGGATAATGACTAAACGAATAAAAACCAATGTAAAAGTCAATGTGCCATTGATGGACATACCTAAGATGATTCTCGACAAATATGCAGGTCAACTACCACAGGGCAAATTGCTGCCGGTAATCAGTAACCAGAAAATGAACGCTTACCTGAAAGAGATCGGGGATGTTTGCGGTATCAATAAGAACCTGACTTTCCACCTTGCCCGGCACACTTTCGCCACGATGATGCTGACGCTCGGTGCAGACCTCTACACGACATCGAAGCTGCTCGGTCATGCCGATGTGAAGATGACGCAGGTCTATGCCAAAATCATCAATCAGAAAAAGGACGATGCAGTCAATCTGGTGAACGGATTGTTCGACTGATCCCCCGATAAATTTCCGGGTCTGTCGGTAAAGTTCCGGAAGCCGGAATTATCCACCTTGCGGGCTCGGATTTCAAGTTTAGTTTAGTTGGGCGTATATAAGAAGAAAAACTAAAATAAACCGTTTTGGGCCGAAATGAGGGAAAAAGAAAATCAGGGCGGATTGTGTTGTCCTTTCCCTCCTATCCGTTGCCTTCGTAAAGCTTTGTTCGGGACTTCGTGCCGATACTTTTCCGCTGCAATATCCGGCAGCTCTCCGGCATCGTCGGCGGTTTTGCGGAACACAAAACCTATACTTG
Source organism: Alistipes sp. AF48-12 (assembly GCF_003477565.1). Classification (NCBI taxonomy): domain Bacteria; kingdom Pseudomonadati; phylum Bacteroidota; class Bacteroidia; order Bacteroidales; family Rikenellaceae; genus Alistipes; species Alistipes sp. AF48-12. Next base: position 6,872 of record NZ_QUDJ01000007.1, on the reverse strand, counting down.
CTTCCTGGACGCGTTCAAGCGTCGGCGAGTTACTGACATTCTTTCTCCGAAGTGGATCACATCCCTAATTCCCGCTTCAACCACACTGCCATTACGGGATCGGGAATGACCGCCTGACGCTTTTCGATCTCGATAAGTTCTTTCTTGACCAACGCCCGTTTTACGATGCTGACATTGGCCGACGAGCCGAGTTGATATTTCTGCAAAATCTCCTGTGTTGTAAATTCACTATGAACCCCGTCTAAAATGGCTCGCAGGAAATTCATCTGATAGGTCGTAAGGCTCTCGGTCTGCTTCTCGAACAGCGGTGTGTTTTGGTCGATAATATCCTGACAGGCCGCCTCGAAATCCTGCTCCGTAGCAATCTTGTCCGTATGAATCCATACCAGCCATGCCAACTGCTGCACATACGAAGAATGATTGTCTACCCTTTGGCAAATCTTTTCGGCCAGTTCTTCCGAGATATGTTTGCCTGTAGCCTCGAAACGTCCGCAGATGTAGTCGATCCAATCCGCTGTCCCTATTTTCTGTAAATAAATGGCGTCGCCGAACTTGTAAAACGGCAGACTCTTTTTCTCGAACAGTTCGTTCATCAGATGTTTCTTGCTGCCGAACAGACAATAGGACACAGACTTTTGCAACTGCCATACGGAACGCAGCCGCTTCTGGAATGTCTTGGAATCCTTGAACTCGGCGATCTGTTGGAACTCGTCGATGCAGACGACGATATGATAGCCTTTTTTCTGCGCTATCTTTTCGGGAAGTTGCAGGATTTCGTCGATGTCGCTGCTCTTGGGATTCAGTTCGAGCGATATGGAAAAATCCGTCATCGGGTCCGGCCCCATCGAAATTTTGGGACTGATACGGGAAAGAAACAGTTTGATATTCTCCAGCCATTCGTCCACTTTCGAGGAAGTCTGTTTAAGAATGGCGGACGCAAAGGCATCGTAAAAATCCCGGTCGCTGCGACACGAGAAAATATCGAGATAAACGATCTTCAGTTTGTCGGACTGTGCCAGGCGAGACGCTTTCTGCACCAAAGAGGTCTTACCCCAGCGACGGGGCGAAATCAGCACCGTATTCACGCCATGCCGGAAATTCAACAACAGGCGTTCCGTTTCTTTCTCCCGGTCGGTAAAGTTATCGCCCGAGGTCGCAACCCCGAATATAAAAGGTTTGTTCTCCATAATCTTCAACTTGTTATTCTCTAATTGCAAAGATAGGTAATAATTCTATTACTAACAATAGTATTACTAATAAAGTTATTAGAATATCGGGTCTTGGATCGAAACTCGTGTTTAGCCGCTGTCGTAATACGCCAATTCATATAGTTGAGGTTGGATATTTATCGGCAATTCGCATTATTTCAGGAGTGCGGTTATTTGCCGAAGCTATTTTTGTTCGGGCTTGCCCGATGTCCACTAAATTCCTTTCGGGGTAGCTCAATACCCCGACCGACACTTGTCGTCGGGACGGTTGCCACGTAATCTGCAAGCAGGGTCAAAGGGATTATCCGATGTAAAACGGATTTTGGAGTGGCACAAGATGAATATTTGGGCATGTATATCTTGGCCGAAAAAAAGGGAAGAGAAGGCCGTAAAACGGGCAACTTCTGCTTCGTCCGCACAAATTCTGCTCCCGATCTTTCCTTTCTCTTTCCCGTATTCAATCAATATATAGTCTTTTTTCGTATATTTACCGCGAAAACCAATTAATTAAAGGTGATGCCTATGGCATAAACGGAGAAATATTAAGAGATAAAATATAAAAAGCGTTAGCTTTTATTCTTGCTTTTGAAACTTGGCCGTTTTAATCGCAGACAAGAGTAAAGCGTAAACGCTCACGGAAACGTGGGCTTTACTCGTTTATTTGTCTGCACGGTTGGCCAAGACCTCAAAAGCAAATAAAAGGTACTGTCCCACGTCTTTTTTATATGTGTAACCAAACTCCGCCGGGGGACGGGCGGAACCGATTTACACAAATGAAAAACAGTCTCCCCATCTCTGCTCTATCGGTCGGGGCCGTGCCGACCGGATTCGATCAATACGACATTACCGGCCTCCGCAACGACATGAAAGATTTTCCCGGTTACGAACGGGTTAACGGATGTTCGCGGCTATGTCGGTGAGAAAAATCTTTTTATCGGTCATTTGCCTGTCGTGCTTTCTGTCGGCCCATGCCGGACAGGGAGTCGATTCGGTGCGTATCTACTACCGGGCAGGCTACCGCTACGTGGAACCGGGATTCCGCGATAACCGCGCCGCGCTGGACCGACTGGTACGGTATATCGGCGAGGCACGCTCTGCGGGCCGCCTCGAACGTATCTCCATACGCTCCTACGCCTCCCCGGACGGGGCTAACCGTGCCAACGAACTGCTCTCCGAACGGCGTGCCGATTCGCTCTCTTCATGGATAGTCCGCCACGGCTCCGTTCCCGCCTCCCTGATCGACAGGCAGGCCGCCGGGATAGCGTGGGACGAACTGCGGGCACAGGTGGCCGCATCCGGCATGCCGTACCGCGACGAAGTGCTCGACGTGCTGGACAACACGCCCGTCTGGATCTTCGACGAAAGGAACCGGGTCGTGGGCGGCCGTAAACAACGGCTGATGGACCTGCGCGGCGGCGAGCCTTACCGCTACATGCTGCGGGAGTTCTTCCCCGACCTGCGAAGCAGCGTCGTCGTGACATTATACTTCCGGTCGGAAGAAACACCGGGAAGCACGCAACCGTCAGCGGCCGCTCCGCCCCCTGCCGAAGAACCCGTCCGGGAGCCGGAACCCGGACTGAAACCTGCGGAGAACGACGAGCCGCAACCGGCAACCGTTCCCGATACGGCCGCCGCACCTGAACGTACGGACGAAGCCGGGGAAGCGATCCCGGCAGTTACAGGCAAGGCCAGTCCCGAAGCGAAGGGGTGGACTCCCCGGCTCGCAGTCAAGACCAACGCCGTCGGCTGGGCTATGGCCATAAGTAATGTCGCGGTGGAGATAGACCTCTCGCAAAGGTTGTCGCTCAACATCCCGGTTTACTATTCCGCATGGAACTACTTCAGCGGGACGACCAAGTTCCGCATGCTGGCCGCCCAGCCCGAACTGCGTTATTGGCCCACGCGGGATCGCCGCTTCTTCGCGGGCGTCCACTTCGGCGTCGCCTCGTACAACCTCGCCCTCGGCGGCAAGTGGCGCATACAGGACCACGACGGGACGACCCCGGCTTTGGGCGGAGGCGTAAGCGTCGGCTACCGGATGCCCCTCGGCCGCAGCGACCGCTGGAACGTCGAGTTCTCGCTCGGCGCGGGCGCATACCATCTGCATTACGACAAGTTCCACAACGAACCCGGCGGAGCGTATTCCTCGACCGTCCGCAAGACCTTCTTCGGGGTAGATAACGCCGCCGTGTCGTTCTCCTATACGTTCGACCTGAAAAAGAAAGGAGGCAGGCGATGAAAAGACTACTGTACCTGGCGATATGCCTTCCGCTGGCATGGCTGACCGCCTGCGACGTGCACGAATTTCCGGATGATTTCGGAACACCTTCGACGATGGAGGTCCGGATCATGGCCGACATAAACTTCCTTACCCCTTTTGAGGATGTCCATGAAATTACCCGTGCGGGCGCTGCCGGAACGGAAAACGCCGCAGGGCCTACCCGGTTGGTCGTCGAGGCTTATGCCGACAACCATCCCGGCGGGGAACTGTACCCTTCCGATATATACGGGGCCGAACCTTGCTTGCGGCAGGTGATCCCGTTGGACGAAAGGGCTTTTTGCGACGATCCTGTAGAACTGACGCTCGAACTGGCTTCCCGGGCCTACCTGCTCCTCGCATGGGCCGATTATCAGGATGCCGAAACGGGGGATGAATTGCATTACACGGCCGACAGACTTCACAGCGTATGTTTCTGCGGAACTTATCGCGGTAATGCGGAAACGAAAGACGCCTTCGCCGCCAACAAACGCATAGACCTTTCCCGATACAGAGGACAGCGGAACGCAGTCGTCGAGGAACGAATCACCCTCGACAGGCCCCTCGCCCGCTACGAGATCATCACGCGCGATGTAGCGGAGTTCCGGAGGCAGCGTGCCGCCGAAGCGAGAACGGACGGCGACCTCTCCTCTTACCGGGTCGAAGTCGCCTACAGGGGATACCTGCCGTCCACCTATAACGCGGCTACGGACAATCCCAGCGATGCCGTGCAGGGAGTCGTTTTCAACGCATCGCTGGCCGAAGTGACCGAAACCTCGGCTACGCTCGCCTTCGATTATGTGTTCGTCAACGGTACGGAATCCGCCGTAACGGCCGACATACGCATATACGACGACGGGGGCGAACTCGTCAGCGAAAGCACCGGCATCCGCATTCCCTATAAGCGGAATGTCGTCACGCGGATATACGGGGACTTCCTTACCCGAAGCTACAATTCAGGTGTGGGCATCGACCCGGATTATGACGGAGAATACGATATCTACCTTTAAGTTTCACCTTTTTAATAATTCTAATTCTATGAAAAAGTTCACGTTGTTTTCATTGGTGATGTTATCGGCCGCGTTGGCCTTTACATCGTGCAGCAAAGAGCTTGATCCGGGACAAGTCCGGACGAAGGAGGTAGCCGTTTCGCTCGCTACGCGGCTGCCGTCGGCCCCGCAATCGAGGGCCGTAACCGAACAGGTAGCGGACATAGAGGGATACCACCTGCGGTATATACTCGAAATCTGGACAAGCGGCAATAAGCCCGAACTCTACAAACGGATCGTAAAGGAGGCGGACGCAGACAAGACGACCTCTTTCGACGTCACGCTCCTTTCCGGCCGTACTTTCGATTTTCTCTTGTGGGCCGACTATGCCGAGGACGGCGGCAACGAGGATATGCACTATACGACCGTCAACGGTTTGAAGGAGGTCAGCCGGTCCGAAAAGACCTATATTACCGACGAGCAGCACGACTACAAGCTGGCAGCTACCCGCGATGCTTTTTCGGCGCACAAGCAAGTGACCGCAGATGCACCCATAAACGAAACCATTACCCTGACCCGTGCCGTAGCGCAGCTCAATATCTTTACTACGGACTATGAGCAGGTGGAGGAGAGCTTCAGACCCGTCTACACCGGCCTTACCATAACGACGGCGGCGGATTTCAATGTACTGACCGGGACTTCGTTCGGTTCGGCGACTTCCGATCTCCGCTCGTATGTGGCTGTCAAGACCGAAAAGGAAGGTACTACGCCCGACAAGAACAAGGTGTTCACCGGCTATTATTTCACTTCGTCCGAAGGGAAAAACGTAGTGGATATGGACGTGTATTTCTACCGTGCCGACAATAGCGAAGTCGTTACATATAACATGACCAACATTCCGTTGCAACAGAACTACCGCACCAACGTGACCGGCGCCCTGCTTACTCAAACCGGAACGCTCCATGTCGAGACCGAAGCCGCTTTCGCCGGAGACGACATCGAAACGACCGAGCCGAAAGATACGCCTACCGAAACGGGACTTTATTATTCGCTGGACGGTGAAGCTTGGACGAAATGGGAAACAGCGGATATGCCGGAAGGGACCTATTCTTCGTTCGCGGCGCTCTCCGTAGGAGGAACGAAAGTGACATCGAATCAGCTTACCGCGATAAAGAACCGGAATCTCGAAGTGATCGACTTGGGCAGAGCCGTGTATGAACGTAATTATATGCCCGGTACTCTTTTCGATGCCAACACTTCATTACGGGCATTCGTATTTCCGGAAGGAATCACCTATGTGCCATTCTATTTTTTCCGGGATTGCAGCCATTTGTCAAGCGTCGGTCTGTCCAGTACAATGACAGAAGTTTCGGTCGGCAGCTTCCAGAACTGTACCTCGCTGACCGAAGTCACACTGCCCGAAAGCGTAACCAAATTATCTCAAATGGCTTTTAGGGACTGTGCAAATCTGAAAACGATAAATTTCGACCATATTGCTGAATATGGGAATATGGCATTTGCCGGATGTACTAATCTGGAGTTGGATGTGACTCTCCCCGCAAATATGACCGTAATACCGAGCAATCTATTTTTAAATTGTGCGAATATCCGTTCCGTAACTTTCCCGTCAGGATTGGAAACCATAAATTATAATGCGTTCTACGGTTGTTCGGGCATAACGGAGATCAATCTGCCCGAATCGGTGACCGAAATCCAGTACGGGGCGTTTGCCGGGACATCCATATCCGAGGTCGAACTGCCCGATGGGATAAAGGTACTTTCGGATAGAATGTTCCTAAATTGTAAAAACTTAGTATCGGTAAAATTCGCCGACGATATTACATCCATAGGATCCGAGACTTTCCGTAATACGGCTCTTGAGTCGATTACCATTCCTGGCACGCTATCCGTTGCTACCCAAGCGGCGTTCGCCAATATGCCGAACCTGAAAACCGCCGTTATCGAAGACGGGGAAGCTCCGTTGACATTCGGACTCGGATTCTTTTATCAGGATGAAGCGTTGACATCCGTGACCTTCCCGTCCAATACGGCCGCTTTCAACAATAGTGTGTTGCTCGGATGCTACAATCTGGAAACCATCACCTGCAAAGCTATGAAAGCCCCTGCGGTGAAATTCGAGGATTTCGGAATGATCAATGAAGACCACGGCAGAAACTATCTGGCAGGCTTGAACGTGCCGGACGGACAAAAGAAACTGATCGTACCTACCGGTGCGACCGGGTATGAAGACGATCTTCAGGAAGACGGGACCGAAAACTACTGGAAAACCGTGCTGTTGAATCCCGACAAATGCGGTTACACGATCGAATACCGGGATTTGTAATAACCTTTCGACGAGGAATATCCTCTACATAACATTAGTACACGAAGTAAACCGGGACGCACTATATAAGTGCG
>NZ_QUDJ01000006.1:0-156892 GCF_003477565.1 Alistipes sp. AF48-12 | reverse complement strand
TAGCGATTTGGAAAGGTATAGAAGAATTTGGCTTAACTCTCCTCAATACCAAACACTTACTTTATTTATCCAAATTTTGCCGTTTTTTTGCGAGTTCTTTGTATATTTGAAAGACATTTTACGTGATTCGCAACCATTTGAAATAATTAAATAATTTAAAACCTGATTTAACAGATGAAAAAAGTAGCAGTTGGCGTGGATATCGGAGGTACCAATTCCGCCTATGGTTTAGTCGACGAGCAGGGGAATATTTTGAGCGAGGGCGTATTTCCGACCCGCAATTTCCCGGATTCGGATCTTTATATCGAAGAGTTGTATATCGGAATCCAGAATCTGCTGAAGACGGCCGGAGAAGAGTACGAACTGATCGGAGTGGGTATCGGCGCGCCCAACGGCAACTTTTATAAAGGAACGATCGAATTCGCGCCCAACTTACCGTGGAAGGGCACGGTGAATTTGGTCGAAAAAATGAAGCGTTTCTTCCCGACGCTGCCGGTGATCGTTACCAACGACGCCAATGCGGCGGCCGTCGGCGAAATGGTATACGGCGGCGCGCGCGGCATGAAGGACTTTTTGGTCGTGACGCTCGGCACGGGACTCGGCAGCGGGTTCGTAGCCAACGGCCAGTTGATTTACGGGCACGACGGTTTCGCCGGCGAGCTCGGGCACGTGACGGTCAGCCATACGGGGCGCGTCTGCGGATGCGGTCGCAAGGGATGTCTCGAAACTTATGTTTCGGCGACCGGGATCAAACGAACGATTTTCAAGCTGATGGCCGACAGCATCGAGGACAGCGAATTCCGGCATGTGACGTTTACCGACCTGACTGCCGAAATGATTACCAAAGCGGCGCTCAACGGCGACCCGTTGGCAATCGAAGCGTACGAATACACCGGCATGTTGCTCGGACGCGCGCTGGCTGATGCGGTGAGCATCACCAGTCCCGAGGCGATCTTCCTGTTCGGCGGATTGGCCAAGGCCGGCAAGTATATTTTCGAGCCGACGAAGAAATACATGGAGATGAACATGATGCCGATTTTCCGCAACAAGGTGAAATTGTTGCCGTCCGGTATCGACGGGAAAAACGCCGCCGTTCTCGGGGCGTCGGCTCTCGCATGGCAGCATGTGCAAAACAAGGGATAAATATTCCCATACTGTTATGTGTGCAAACTAGAGTGAGCCTGACAGATACGACTGTCCGGTAAGAGGCCGGGCCTTTCCGGAAATTGGTTTTTGAAAGCCCTCCCCATTCGGGGAGCGGCTTTTTTTACGATTCTACCGAGATTTCTGTTAGTTAAAATACTTTCGCCATAAAAAAATGCCGATCTACCTTTTGTTCGGAATCGCTGTCCTGGAATCTCGGGAATTGCAGAAGCCCAAAGTCCGAACGGTCGAAAAGCAGGAGTTTGCCCACCTGAACTCGCTAACGCTGGAAATCGAGCGGATCGATCTCGCGGCCGAAATCGTAGGGGCGGATCGGATCGCGGATTCTTTTTCGGGCTGTGGCGTTTGAAGGACGCGTATTTGCTCCCCGGTTTGAAATGTTCGGATTTCGATATGCGATCTCTATCGATTGAGGAGTCTATGAACGCGCGGATGCGGGACGGGAAATAGAGAATTTTCGCGCTTCGGCGATCTTCGTTTCCCGAAAATAACGTATCTTGCGAAGGTCATGTAGGCTGGAATCGGTATCCTGTTTGCTGGGTAACGATCCGGAACGCAAGAAAAATCAAATTTCGAAAGATATGAAAAGTGTTAAGGAAAGTCTGCTGGAGCGCCGGTCGATCCGGCGTTACGAACGCCAGCCGATCGAACCGGAAAAGCTGGATTTTATTTATGAAGCGATCCGCAACGCGCCGACCAGTTACAACGGTCAGCAGTTTTCGGTAATCGCCGTTACCGACCAGGCCCTGAAAGAGCAATTGTACGAGATTACCGGACAGAAACAGATCAAGACGTCGGCCGTTTTCATGGTCTTCTGCATGGATTTTCATAAACTGCGGCTCGCGGCCAAACAGAAGGGCGTCGATACGCCGGCGTTCGACGCTACGATCGACGGTTATACGGTCGGCGTGATCGACGCTTCGCTGGCGATGATGAGCGCCGTGACGGCCGCCGAATCGCTCGGACTGGGCTGCTGCTGCGTCGGGTATATCCGCACGGCCGATCCCGAAAAGGTTTCGCAGATGCTGGCGTTGCCGCGGGGCGTTTCGATCGTCTGCGGACTCGCCGTCGGCTATCCGCGCGAGAAGCCCGATCTGAAACCGAAGCTGCCGCTGCCGCTGGTCGTTCACGAGAACCGGTATTGCGCCGATGACCGGATGCTGCCGCTGCTCGATCGTTATGACAAGGAGGTCGCCGAATTCAACTGTTGCCGTGCGGGCGACCGTACCGACAACGACTGGGCCTGCCACATCGCCGATTATCACCGCCATTCGATGGAACATTCGATCCGGGAATACCTTGAGCGGCAAATCGGTCTGAAGTAAGTCCGTGCCGTCGAAGCGTACATAAACCGAACCGGGATACTCCGAAAGGAGTGTCCCGGTTTTACTTTTACCAAGCCGCCCGGTTCAGACCGTCTTTTCGAACAGAATATGAATCCATATCGGCCTGTTGCGGCCGTACAGTTTGTACTGAATCTGGTTCAATGCGCGTGCGACGAAACAGAGCGCCCATTGTATTCGGTCGATCTTCGGTCGGACGAGTTTTTCGCCGCAGCGGATGCATCCTTCCTCCTGTTCGTAGCTGCCGTAGGGATATCCGCACAGGCGGTAGATCGCCACCGACAGCGGGTTGGTGACGGCCTGTCCGCGTCCTGTGAGCCGGATCTCGCGGGGCGTCATGCCGGGGAACAGGGCGGTCAGCCGCTGCCGGTCGAAACGGTTCAGGTGGCCGGTCGTCGGATTGACCGCGCCGCACCGTAGGCAATGGGTGCGGTTGGCGCGCAGATCCTGCCGGTAGGGAACGCCGATTACCGCGTAGCGCGATGCGACGCGGACGATCTCGTTGCAGGCCTGCTGCAATTTCTCGGGCGGGACGTGTTCCAGCACTTCGGTGCAGAAAACGGTATCGAACGCATTGTCCGCGAAACGGAGTCCGGTAACGTCGCCCTGTACGGCCGTGATGCCGGGCGCGTCGATTTCGGGTTTCGTAAGGTCGAGCGCTACCACTTCCGGGTACAGGGCGGTGAGTTTCCGCGATAGGTAACAGTCCCGCGCGCCGATCTCGAGCACCCGTTTCCCTTTCGGGGTCAGCGACATCAGGTCAGCGATGCGGAGTTGTTCGCGGACCGTGCCGCGTTGCCTGGCTATATCGAACATAGAGCGTCAGATTTCGAATGTGAAGATGCGCATCGTGCGTCCGTCGATCGTCAGCAGCCGTCCGGCCAGTCCGTCGCCGATACCCGCGAGCAGCTTGATCGTTTCGAGCGCTTGCAGCGAGCCGATGACTCCGACGATCGGCGAAAGTACTCCGACGATCGGCTGTTGTACCGGCTGTTCCGGATAAAGAGAACGGTACGATCCGGCTCCCGCCGTGTTGAAGACCGAAACCTGTCCGCCGATCTGCTCGGCAGTACCGTATACCATCGGTATCCGCCGGGCCGAACAGAAATCGTCGATCGCATAACGGGTGGCGTAGTTGTCGGTGCAGTCCACGACGACGTCGCAATCCGACAGGATTTCGTCCGCATTGCCGCCGTCGAGCCGGTCGGTGCGGATTTCGATCCGGCAGGCCGGATTCAGCCGCGACAGCCGTGCCGCGGCGACTTCCGCTTTCGGGGCGTCCAGGTCGGCGGTCGTGTAGAGAATCTGGCGTTGCAGGTTGCTCAGCGATACGGTGTCGTTTTCGACGATCCGCAGGCGGCCGACTCCCGCCGCCGCCAGGTAGTTCAGCGTCGCCGAGCCGAGTCCTCCGGCTCCGACCACCGTTACGCGACTTTCCGAGAGCCGTTGCTGCCCGGTTGCCGAAAACCCTTCGACCAGCAGGTTGCGTTGATAGCGTTCCGTTTCTCGTTCGGTCATGCAGGTTTATTTTTGTTTTTTGTTATAGAGGAACCGTTTGATCTTGTGGGTCGGCGTTTTTTCGAATTCGTCTTTCTGTTCGATGACGGTCGATATTTTCGAGAAGCGGTTTACTTTCGAGTTGACGTAAGTGAGTAGCTCGTGCTTGATGTTTTCCATCCGGATGCCCAGTTCTTCCTTCATCGTCTTGTATTTGCGTTCGAGTTCTTCGCGGTTGAAGTAGACGATCGCCACCAGCTTGCCCATGTTGTCCTCCCTGACCAGCGAGTCGTTGACGAGCGCGTGACTGTTGAGGACGTTTTCGATCTCTTCGGGATAGATGTTTTCGCCGCTCGGGCCGAGAATCATGTTCGACAGCCGTCCCTTGATGTAGAGGTATCCGTCCTGATCGAATAGGCCGAGGTCTTTCGTGCGGAACCAGCCGTCCGAGGTGAACGAGTCGGCGGTCGCTTCGGGGTCTTTGTAGTAGCCGATCATCACGTTCGGCCCTTTGACGACGATTTCGCCTTCGCCCGACTGCGGATTCACGTTGTCCAGCCGCGCCTGGACGCCTTCGAGCATCGGACCGGTCGACTGGTGGCGTACCATCGACGGGTTGACGCCGGCCAGTACCGGAGCCGTTTCGGTCAGCCCGTAGCCGATCGCGTACGGAAATTTCCCTTCGAACAGGAAGCGCTCGACGGTTCCGTCGAGTTTTGCCCCGCCGATCCCGAAAAAGCGGATGCGGCCGCCGAATAGTTTCATCAGTTTTTTGCCCGCTATGCGGTGCAGCCATTTGCGGCCCCACTCTTTCCGATACAGCCACCGCATCAGGCGGTTGGCCGACAGTTGGCGCAGGATTTTGTTTTTGTATATTTTCTCGATAATCAGCGGTACGCTCAGCATGATAGTCGGCCGTACCTCTTTGAGGATCGGCAGCAGTACGGCGGCGGTGGGCGCTTTGTCGAGATAGATCACCGAGGCTCCCCACATGAACGGCAGCAACATGCCCAGCGAGCATTCGTAAGTGTGCGACAGCGGCAGGATCGACAGGAAGGCGTCGTTTTGGTAAACCGGTTGCAGGATGCTGACCATCGCCAGTTCGCTGCAAAGGTTTTTGTGCGACAGCATGACCCCTTTGGGCCGGGAAGTCGTTCCGGAGGTATAGATGATGGCGGCGAGGTCTTCCTCTTTCGGATCCCTGATCGTTCCGCGCGGAGCGTCCGAATGGGAGGATATGACCCCGAGGTTCATCGAGCGGATTACGACCTGTAGCTGTGCGATAACTTCCTTGGATACTTTCGTATAGAGTTTGTCGGAAGCGACCAAGGCTTTCGCCTCGGAGTGCAGGATGATGCGGTCGATCTCCGCTCCGGAAAAGTCCGGCAAGATCGGGACGATGACCATGCCCGAAATCGCGGCGGCGAAATAAGCCGCTCCCCAGTTGGGCATGTTGTTGCTCAGCAGGGCGATCTTGTCCCCGTGGCTGAGACCGGATGCGACGAACGTTTCGATCAGGGAGTCTACCCGGTCTGCAAAATCGCGGTACGTGAGCGCCTCCCCGCCGTACATCGAAAAACACTTATTGGAACTGTAAGCGTGGATGCTGTGCTGATATAATTCCAGAAGCGTGTTGAACATAATTGATACGTTTGTTAAAAGCGATAAACACTCCCTAATGTAAAATGCAAATGTAAAGATTTTTGTTTTATAAATCGTACTTTTGCGCAAATAACCCGAACCGTAAACGGCAAAAATGACAAACTCCGAAAAAATCCGCAGGAAGGCTTTGTCGCTCGGATTCGATCTGTGCGGGATTGCCTGCTGCCGTTCGCTGGAGCGGCAGTACGATCGGTTTAAGAATTGGCTCGCCGACGGATGCGACGGCGGCTTGGAGTATTTGCGCCGGAATACCGGCAAACGTTTCGATCCGGGGGCGCTCTGCGAAGGCGCCCGTTCGGTGATCGTTTGCGGGGTCGGCTACCACCGCCCGCCGTCGGCGCACGAAGTGGCTTCCCGCATCGCTTCTTATGCGCATTCGAGAGATTACCATCTGACGATCCGCGAACGGTTGAACGAATTGTCGGCCTACCTGCGGGAACTCGTGCCCGGGGCGTCCGGACGGGTTTTTACCGATACCGCTCCGCTGGCCGAAAAGTCGTGGGCGGTCGAGGCCGGCCTGGGCTGGATCGGACGCAATTCGTTGCTGGCGAATCCCCGGCTCGGCTCGTTCCTGTTGCTGGGCGAGGTGGTTACGACGGCCGAATTGGAGCCGGACGCGCCGTTCGTGCGCGACGGCTGCGGAACCTGCCGCGCCTGCGTGGACGCCTGTCCGGTCGCGGCGATCCGTCCCGACCGGACGATCGACGCGGGGCGCTGCATTTCCCGCCGGACGATCGAAACCGGCGACGGGGACGAAGGCGATCTGCACGGCTGGCTGTTCGGGTGCGACGTATGCCAAAGGGCCTGTCCTTACAACCGCAAAGCCCCGGTCTCCGTACACGACTCTTTCGCACCGCTTGCAGAACTGGAACGGTTGGACGTCAACGACTGGTTGGGATTGGACGAGGCCGGTTTCCGGCGGATTTTCGGCGAAACACCGCTTGCCCGGTGCGGTTTGCGCCGCCTACAAGAGCGGATACGCAGGCTGAAGTGAAGCCGGACGGATGCCGAGACGTGCGATTTTTCGCGTGCTTCGGAACAAATCCGGCTTGCCCCTGAGGTTAACGTTTTGCCTGATAACCGATTGTATCCGGGGTGAAAAAAAACGAAAACTCGGGGCCGGCGAATGTTTGTAGGATTCATAATAAAACGTATTTTTGTGAATTGAAAACGGAAGCGTATTTTCAAAATTTAAAATAACAATTTGTAGATATGATGATCTTGTTGCAAGCAACTGAACCGGTGGCTGCCGCCACGGCCGCTGCCGCTGCGGCGACCGAGCAGGCTGCCCAGACGATGAGTTTCGGAGAGCTTTTCCTGGCCGGCGGTTTCCTGATGTGGCCTTTGTTGATTTTAGGGGGCGTGGCCGTGTTTATTTTCTTCGAACGGTTCTGGGCGATCCGCAAGGCTTCCGCCGTGGACGTGAATTTCATGAACCGGATCCGCGAGCAGATTTTCGACGGGAAAATCTCCGCGGCGATCCAACTTTGCCGTTCCACCAACACTCCGATCGCCCGGATGGTCGAAAAGGGGATCGAGCGGATCGGCCGTCCGCTGAGCGACGTGAACAGTTCGATCGAGAACGTAGGCAACTTGGAAGTGTCGAAGCTCGAAAACGGTCTGCCGATTCTGGCGACGATCGCCGGCGCGCGCCGATGATCGGGTTTCTCGGTACGGTGGTCGGCATGGTGCAGGCTTTTATGAACATGTCGCAGGCGGGAGGAACGGTCGATATGACGGTGTTGGCCAGCGGTATGTACGTGGCGATGGTGACGACGGTCGGCGGTCTGACGGTCGGCGTGCCGGCCTATTTCGGGTATAACTACCTGGTAGCCCGTATCGAGAAGCTGGTATTCCAGATGGAGGCCAACTCGATTGCGTTCATGGATATCCTGAACCAGCCGATCGAACAGTAAGACAACACTTGTTACAAGAATTAAAATCGCACGATTATGGCCATTAAAAGAGGATCGAAGGTAGAGGTAGGGTTCAGCGCTTCGTCGATGACGGACCTGATCTTCCTGCTGCTGCTTTTCATGATGCTCTCGACCACGCTGATCAATCCGAACGCCGTGAAGCTGACGTTGCCGAAAAGTTCCAATCAGTTGAAGGAGAAACCGTATACGACGGTTTCGATCAACTCCGATCTGGCTATTTCATCGAGACGACGCCCGTTTCCTTCGATCGGCTCGAAGAGACGCTGGTCGCGAAACTGACTGGAACGGAAGATCCTACCGTGTCGCTGCACTGCGACAAAAGCGTTCCGATCGAAGAGGTGGTGAAAGTGATGAACATCGCCATGAAGAATAAGTTCAAACTGATTTTGGCAACGAGACCGGAATAACCGATGATTGACTTTCAGCCGGAAGACCGTACGCAGCAGCGCCTCGTAGGCGGAATAGCGACGCTGATTTACGCAGTGTCGGTGTTGCTGTTGTTGTTGCTGTTGAAATTTCAACTGCTTCCGCCTCCCGACAACGGCGAGGGCTGATGATTAATTTCGGGAATGTCGAGGAGGCTGCTCCGGGAGCCGACCTCGCTATGAACGACCAGGCTGCCGAGGCTCCGCAGCAACCGCAGCAACAGGCTCCGCCGCAGCAGGCTGCCGAGGACGAGCAGTTGACGCAGGACTTCGAGGAGACCGACGTCGTGGTTAAAGAGAAGAAGAAAGACGAGAAAAAAACGCCGAAGAAAGAGGATAAGAAAGTCGAAGCCAAACCCAAGCCCGAACAGAAGCCGGTGGAGAAGCCGCGCGAGGTGAACCGTAAAGCGCTGTTTCCGGGCCGCACCGAGGGCAGCAAAGCCACGAGCGAAGGAACCGGAACCGGGGCCGGCAATCAGGGGAATCTGGCCGGAACGCCGGAGGGAAGCCACGAAGGAACCGGAACGGGCACCGGCGGCAATTCGGCGAGCCTGTCCGGGCGATCGCTGGTCGGAATGCTTCCGAAACCCGATTACAGCGCTAAAGACCAGGGACGCGTCGTGATCGAAATCATGGTGGATCAGCAGGGGAAAGTCACTGCGGCGACCTATCGTTCGAAAGGTTCCACGACGCAGAACAGTTCGCTGGTCAATTCCGCGCTGCAGGCGGCCCGCCGCGCGCAGTTCAACGTGGACGAGAACGCTCCGGTTTCGCAGTCGGGAACCATTACCTACAATTTCCGGATGCAGTGACGTCGTTCTCCGCAGAACGGAGTATAGCCGTAACAGCGTATGAGGTATCTGTTGATTTTGATATGTGTCGTTTTCGGAGGCGGGGAGCTTTGCGCCCAGCCTGCCGTCGCCTTCGAGACCAAAACGTACGATCTGGGCGAGGTCGGTGAAAAGGGCGGAGCGTGAGCCGGGATTTCCGTTTCGAAAATACCGGGGACGCTCCGCTGGTGATTATAAAAGCCGAAACGGCCTGCAATTGCACGAAAGTCCGCTTTTCGCGGAAACCGGTGGCTCCGGGACGGAAAGGTACGGTGACGGTGGTTTACGATCCCGCCAAGCAAGACGGCTCTTTTCTGAAAGCCGTCAAAATCCTGACGAACACGCCCGAAAAGCAGTATATCGTTACGATCCGCGGAAACGTCGTTCCGTAGGAGGAAATTACCGGATATTTGATTATTTTTGTTTTGGCCCGCCCTTTGACGGACGGGTAGGTTATTTAGTGTCGGACGATTGTGGAACTATTGATAAAAAATTGCCTGGTGCTTCCGATGACGGAACAGCCCGGCAGACCGAAATATTACCGGGGCGCGGTTGCCGTCAGCGGCGACCGGATCGCGTTGGTGAGCGACTCCCCGCAGCGGATCGAACGTTACGAGCGGGAGCGAGGAGAAGGATTGCAGGTGGCGGACGGCGCCGGACGGCTCGTGATGCCGGGTCTGATTAACCTGCACAACCACGTGTCGATGACCCTGATGCGCGGCTATGCCGACGACCTGCCGCTGATGCCGTGGCTGACCGAAAAGATCTGGCCGTTCGAGGCGAAACTGGACGGCGACGATATTTACAGCGGGGCCGAGCTGGGAATCGCCGAAATGCTGCTCGGCGGTACGACCGCTTTCGTCGATATGTACTGGTATGCCGACCGGGTCGCCGAGGCGGCGATCCGCAGCGGAATCCGGGCGGTCGTCAGTCCGGCTTTCGTCGGGACGGCGTTCGACGGTTACGTCGAACGGACGCAGCGGATGATTGAACGGTATAACGGCGCCGCCGGCGATCGCATCCGGGTTTGGGTCGCTCCGCATGCCCCGTACACCTGTACGCCCGAACAAATCCGCGAATCGCTGAAACTGTGCGAACGCAACGGGGTAGGCGTCAATATCCATGTCGCCGAGACTTTGTCGGAAGTGGAAACGATTCGCGAACGATACGGTAAAACGCCGGTGGAGCATCTACGCGATCTCGGTGTTTTCGATTACCGCGCGTTGGCGGTGCATTGCGTCCACCTGACCGAAACGGATATGGAGATCTTGTCCCGGCAGGGCGTTTCCGTCGTGTATAATCCGCAGAGCAACATGAAGCTCGCGAGCGGGATCGCTCCGGTCGCCCGGTTGCTCGAACGGGGCGCCAACGTCGGCATCGGCACCGATGGGCCGAGTTCGAACAACGACCTGGATATGTGGGACGAGATGCGTACGGGGTCGTTTTTGCAGAAAGTAGCTACCGGAGATCCGTGCGTATTGCCGGCGTACGAAGTGTTGCGGATGGCGACGACGCGGGCGGCCGATGCGATCGGCATGAAGGGCGAGATCGGCGTGTTAGCCGAAGGGGCCCGCGCCGACCTGATCGTGCTGAACCTCGATAAACCGCACCTGACTCCGTGTCACGACCTGGTCGCGAACCTGGTTTACTGCGCGAAGCCGTCCGACGTGGAGACGGTGATGGTCGACGGACGCATCGTGGTGCGGCAGGGTGCACTGGCGAACGGAGATTTCGGAGCGATCCGCCGTGAGGTCGAACGCCGCCTGGGCGTTTTGCAACGGCGCGGGGAGTAGACCGGCGGATTGCGGCCGGTTTGTGTCGGAACCTAACCAAAACTTAAATAAAAAGATGAAGTTACTACGTTTTGCATGCCTGTTTTTAGGCGCGGTTGCCGTTTTTGACGGCGCTTCGGGCGCGGTCGTTCGGCAGGATAATTCGCAGGTGCCGGGCATCCATGCGATTGGAAACGGCGGTCTGTGCGTCTATGGACAGGGCGCCGATATCCTGCAACTGTTCGGTCCGCCTTACTCTTCTCCCGGATTTTTCACGATGAATCTGCAGGGAGATTACCGGGTCGATCTGCAACGCGAGCCTCGGACGGCCGTTTGGCACAGCCTGATTACCGACGGTGGGGCGGAAGTAGCCCGTCAGACCGATTTCGTAACCGTCGGCAGCGATGGTTTCGTCCGCCGTATTCATGCGCAGCGTCCGTTCAGTTACCGGATCACCGTCAGGATGGAAGATCGGTATGCTCCGTATGAGGAGCTGATAACGGTCAGGGAGGATATGTCGGCCGCGGAATTAAAGAATGCGAACCGGCGTTACCGGATCGGCATCGCTCCCGGCGTTCCTTTTTACAGCAGTTATAAAGCCCCTTCGGGTTATCTGTACGAGGTGTTTACGACCGGTTCGGCGACGCTCGTCCCGGGAGCGGGCGGCGATAAAAGTTGGGTGCTGAACGTGACTCCGGGCGACGGAGCCTTGTACGTAGTTGCCGGACCGAACGAACGCCGGCTTGCCGAAAACAGCGCGGCGATCGCTTCCGCATCGCCCGAATCGTTGCAGAAGGCGAGTGCGAAAAGCTGGAAGAAATATGCGGCGAAGCAGCACCGGTTCAAAGCGTCGAACCTGCCGGACGACCGCCGCGACGAATTTTTCCGGGCCGTGGACGACATCGGCGTGCTGATCAAGAGCCAGCAAGGACGCGAAGGCGGCGTACTGGCCGGGATCGTTTACCACATGGGCTACGTGCGCGATCAGTACGGGGTTTCGCGGGCGCTGTTGGCGCTGGGACACGGCGAAGAGGCCCGCGGCATTTTGGAGTTCTACCATAACATATGGAAGGCTTACGGATATATCCAGAATGCGCAGGCGATCGGTTATCCCGGAATTTTCCACCGTCACGAAAACGACGAGACCGAGATTACCGGTTATCTGGTCGTGCAGGCGTTCGATTATTTCCGGAAAACGAACGATGCGGCGTTCCTCGAACGAATTCTTCCGATGCTTGAGTGGGCGACCCAGGCGCAGCAACGCAACCTGATCGACGGTATGCTGCCGTTCAACGGCGACGAGACTTACATTGCCGGCGGCGTCGTGCCGCGCAAGGTGATGTACCACGGTTCGGCCGAGGCGACGCTGCTGTTTATCGAAGGGAGTTCGCGGTTGCTGGATTTCGTCCGTACGCGGTCGCTGTGGAACGAAGACCGGATCGCCGCGCTCGAACGCGACGTACGGCAATGCAGCGATCGTTACCGCGATAATTTTTACCGGGACGGCAAGCTGTTCATCAACAATCCGCAGCGCGAGGCGAAGGTCAGCTATCCGGCTACGCGTCCCGGCGTTTGCCTGCACCCCGATCATTTCGATTACTTTACCGAGACCTACCATTTCAAAGGGTGTCTTTATTTCTGCGAGGATTGTATGCGCAAAGACAACAGCCGGGTCGAACTGCCGCCTGTAGAGCGTTTCAGTATTCCGTCCGCCTACCTTTTCCCGATCTACATCAATGCGCAGCTCCTTTCCGATTCCGAGAAACGGGCTTTGCTTGACGAGGTGGTCGCGCTTTACCGGAAGACCGGGAAAATCTCGTCGCAGGACCGGATACTGGGCTACGATTTCGGCATGTTCCTATATGCGCTGGCCGACTGCGGGGATCCGCTCGCCGCAGAGGTTTACGACCGGATGATGGCCCTGCGCGACGATTCGGGCGCATGGGTCGAATATTATGTCGATGGACAGCCGAGCGGCTGTCGGTGCCGGCCGTGGGAGAGCGGCATCAATATCGAGGCGGCGATCAAATACGCCCGGTAGATGCCTCGGCATGTCCGGATCGAACGAAGGCTTCTTCGTAAGGAGAAGCCTTTGTTATTTTGCGAACCCGGGGCTCATCGGGGAATCAGCGGATTTTTGCGCCGGTCGGCGGCAGCTCGTCCGACGACCGGTTCACTCCGACTCCGAACAGGGCGAAATCGTACCGGACGGGGTCGTCCGGATCGAGCCGCCGCAGCGAGCCGGTGATCTCTTCGACCGCTTTCCAGTCGTTTTGCCGTCGGGTGAGTAGGCCCAGCGCACGGCCGGTATTGCCGGTGTGGACGTCGAGCGGCAAGTAGAGCGCCGAGGGCGGGATCGTCCGCCACAGTCCGAAATCAACGCCGCGACTGTCGCTGCGCACCATCCATTTGAGAAACATGTTCAACCGTTTGCAGGCCGCGCCCTTGTCGATGCTGGAGAGGTGCTTTTCGCAGCGCGTCGGATGATCGCTTTCCCAGAACGTCGTGCGGAACCGCGACAGTACCGTGCGCAGATCGCCCGTGGCGGCGTATGTCTGTTCGAAATAGCCGCCGAGACTTCCGTAGCGGCTGCATAGTCGGCGCAGGGCGCGAATAAAGGCGATGCAGTCCGCTCCGTTGAACGTGCGGTGAACGAAGTTCAGCAGCGCGTTCAGTTCCTGTTCCGACGCATGGACGGTGAAATCGTACGGAGCGTCGTCCATCAGGCGCATCAGCCGGCCGGCATTGCGAACGATCGATTTGCGGTTGCCCCATGCGATCGTGGCGGCCAGAAAACCGCTGATCTCGATGTCCTCCCTGCGTTCGAAGCGGTGAGGAACGGAGATCGGGTCGTCCGCAATGAAGTCGGGCGCGTTGTAGCGGTCGTGCAGGCCGTCGAGCAGCTCTTTGAGTTCGTCGTGTTCCATCAGGGGCGAATCAGTCCGTCGATCATCTGGATTTTGCGGTCGGACATTTCGGCCAATTGTTCGTCGTGCGTCACGATGACGACCGTTTGCCCGAACGTATCGCGCAGCGTGAAGAACAGTTTGTGGATCTCTTCCTTATTTTTGGTGTCGAGGTTGCCGGACGGCTCGTCGGCCAGCAGTACGGCGGGCGAGTTGATCAGTGCGCGAGCGATGGCTACGCGTTGCTGTTCGCCCCCTGACAGTTCGGCGGGTTTATGGGTCAGACGGTGTTCCATGGCCAGCATCCCGAGCAGTTCGGCGGCCCGTTTTTCGACTTCGTGCCGTTCGCGTCCGGCGATGTAGCCCGGAATGCACACGTTCTCGAACGCGGAAAACTCGGGCAGCAGGTGGTGGAATTGGAATACGAAGCCGATCTTCGTGTTGCGGAATTTCGAGATGTTCTTGTCCGACAGCGTATGCACGGCCACGCCGTCGATCTCGATCTCGCCGGAAGTGGGCCGGCTCAGCGTGCCGAGGATTTGCAGCAGCGTCGTTTTGCCGGCGCCGCTCGGCCCGACGATCGAAACGACTTCCCCTTTGTCGATCGACAGGTCGATTCCTTTGAGTACTTCGAGCGCACCGAAACTTTTGTGTATATCTTTGGTTTTTATCATGGTTTTGCGGTATTTGCAGCGGTAAAACGGTTCCACAGCGCGATGACTTGCGCGGCTTCGCGAACGTCGTGCACCCGCAGGATCGAGGCTCCCTGGCGCAGGCATTCCCAGTGCAGCGCGGAGGTGCCGGTCAGCGCGTCGTCCGGCGTCGTGTCGAGCGTCCGGTAGATCATCGATTTGCGCGAGATGCCGGCTAAAAACGGAAGCCCCGTGTCGCGGAATGTTTCGCCCATCCGGCCGAGCAGCATGAAATTCTGATCGACGGTTTTTGAAAAACCGAATCCCGGATCGAGCACGATCTGTTCGACTCCGGCGCTGCGCAGCGTTTCGGTTTTTGCTGCGAAGTAACCGCGTATTTCGCCGATCAGATCGTCGTAGTGCGTCCGGCTCTGCATGTTCTGCGGCGTGCCGCGCATGTGCATGGCAATGAACGGCACCCGGTAACGGGCGGCTACGCCGGCGATTTCCGGTTCGGCTTCCGCGCCCGTGATGTCGTTGACGATACACGGGCCGAAGTTTTCGAGCGTTTTTTCCATTACGCCGGCCCGGAAAGTGTCGATCGACACGGCGGTGTCGGGAAATTTTTTGCGGATGATCTCCAACGCCGAGGCGAGTCTGCGGAACTCCTCCCGAGGGGAGACGTCGTCCGCTCCCGGACGCGACGAATACCCGCCGACGTCCAGAATGGCGGCGCCTTCCGATACGGCCTGCCGCACCCGGCGTTCGATCGCATCCGCTTCCTGAGTCCGGCTGCCGCTGAAAAACGAATCCGGCGTCACGTTGACGATCGCCATGACGACGGGTTTTTGAAGACTGATTTCGATTTTTCCTACGGTCAGTTTCATAATTGGCCGAATAATTCGTGCAATTTCAGTACCTGGGGGATGACCAGCGTGCGGTCGTCCGAAACGATTACGTGGTCGGCCCGCGCGATGCGTTCTTCCTCGCTGAGCTGGGCCGCGATCCGCGCCCGCACGGACGCTTCGTCCGTTCCGTCGCGCCGGCAGGTACGCCGGATACGCAGCGCTTCCGGCGCAGCCACTTCGACCGTGGCGTCCATTAGCCGGTCGGCGCCGCTTTCGAACAGCACGGCGGCTTCCTGGATGACGTAATGACCCGTTTGCCGTCCGGCCCATCGCATGAAATCGACCGCGACGGCCGGATGGACGATCCGGTTCAGCCGCTCCCGCAGGAGGCAGTTGCCGAAAATTTGCGCGGCGACCGCCCGCCTGTCCAGGACTCCGTCCCGGTAAGCGGCGCTGCCGAGCAATTCCCGGATTTTTCCGATGACGGCCGGGTCGGTGTTCATCAGCCGCCTGGCTTCGGTGTCCGAGTCGTACACCGGAACCCCCAGCAACGAAAAGAGGCGGCAAACCGTGCTTTTTCCGCTTCCGATCCCTCCGGTTATACCGACCTTAATCATCGCTTCGTTTTGGAAATTCGATTTCGACCGGAGCGGCCACCGATTTGATTTCAAGTCGGTGATCTGGGACGAAATGGTGTTTTGCAACCAGAACGGCGAGATATCGTACAGGCCCGAGGCCGTCGTCGACGGCGTTACCGCGATGTTGTCCGACGAGATGAACACTCCGTTTTTACGCGGAGCGATCTTGTGCAGCAAGATCTGGTATCCTGATCCTTCCACCTGACACCGCACCGAATAATAGACGCTGTCGATGCGGACGGGGATGTTGATATCGGCCGTATAGGAGTGACTGAGCTTGGTCACGTACCACAAGATCAGCGATAATCCCAGCAGCATGAAGAATACCGGGTTGCTGAGCCTGCGTGCGGTGACTTTCAGGTATAAGGTGAATTTATGCATTTCCCACGTTCGGTTTCTTTGCAAAATAAAGGAAAATTCGGGGAATAAAAAAATATCCGTCCGTCCTTGTCCGAAAACCGAAAGAGAAGCGAGATTAGGGTATAGGAAAACAAAAAGGCTTCGCATCGCGAAGCCTTTTTTACCGCCCGGACGGAACGGATTATTTGTCGAGCGACAGTTTTTCGCTGTTTTTGTTGGTTTTGCCTTCCGCGGCGTATTTTTTGTTCAATCCTTCCAGAACGATTTGCGTGATGTCCAGCGACGGGTCGGCGTTCATGACCGGGCCGCCCGAAGTCGTGCTGAGAATGATTTTGAAACGGTAGTCGCTGTTGAATTCCTTCAGGTATTCGGTGATGTTGTAGTGGATTTTGTTCAGCATGACCTGTTCCTGTTCGGCCAATTCGTTCATCACTTTGTCGCGGTGCTGAACGAACGACTGCTGTTTTTTCTCCAGATTTTCCTGCATGGTCATCGCTTCCGAACGGGTGACCAGCCCTTTGTCGATCTTGTTCTGGTAATCTTTCAGGTCGGATTCGAGCTGCGCCCTTTCGAGGTGAGTTCCGCATCCGCTTTTTTGGCTTTGGCTTCGTATTCGGCGCGCAGGTCGAGGTACATGTCGTACTTGCTGATCAGCGAATCGACGTTGAAGTAAGCGATGGTCCCGCTCGATGCCGCTGCTGCAGCGTCGCTTTCCGTGGTTTCTGCGGCAGGTTTCGTTTCGCCGCCGGCCGGGGCTTGGTTTTTGTTGCAGCCTACAGTCGTCAGGGCGACCGCAGCGAGAATTAACAGGATCTTTTTCATGTCAGATTTTAAAAATGTGTTTTATAAAATTCGGTTTTGTTTCGTGCTTGCGGATTTTCCGTACCTGTTCGAATCCGTTTGACAGAGCGTGTTTTTCCGCCGATTATTGCGCAAATATATTAATTATTTCTTTTCATTTGCTTATTTTTGCAGGTAAATATGGTAGCGTATTATGTATGAATACATCACGGGTCGGATCGAGACGCTGACTCCGGCGTCGGTCGTCGTGGAAGCTGCGGGCGTCGGGTATTTTTTGAATATCTCGTTGCAGACTTTTTCGCAGATCGGTTCCCGGACGGAGGTGAAACTGTATACCCATTTTGCGGTGCGTGAGGACGCGCAGGTGCTTTACGGCTTTTTCAGCCGCGCCGAACGCGATATTTTCCGGTCGTTGATCGGCGTTTCGGGAGTCGGGGGCAATACGGCCCGGATGATCCTCTCTTCGTTTACGGCCGAGGAGGTCTGCACGATCGTCGCGACCGGACAGGCCGACGTGCTGAAGACCGTCAAGGGACTCGGTCTGAAAACCGCGCAGAAAATCATCGTGGAATTGCGGGATAAGATCGGCGCGGGCAGCGCTGCCGCGACTTCCGTTCCGGTGCAGGGTGCGGCGGGGGAGACTTTCTCCGAGGCGGTGGCCGCGCTGACGATGCTCGGATTTACGCGGCAGGCGACCGAGAAGGCGTTGCGGGCTATTCAGCAGGAATCTCCGGCGGCTTCGGTCGAGGAACTGGTGCGGCTTGCGTTGAAGCGTTTGTGACGCCGGCCGCGGGACGCGGAACGCGGCGACGGAAAGATCGTTCCGTTTTTGCGGCCGGATCGATTTTTTTTACGGAAAATTACGGCAATCCGGCAAATTATTCTATTTTTGTTGCCAAATTCGTGGCATATGTCTATGCTTCCTGGCAGTAATGGTTTGTTTTTTAGGGTTTTCGGCAGAAAGCCCCGGCGCTGTTACATGAAAATCGAATAAACATACTATCATATGGATTTATACCTGATCATCGTCATCATTATGCTTGCTCTGGCAGTCTCGGGACTGGTTGTGGGAGTCGCTAACGATGCGGTGAATTTTCTAAATTCGGCCCTGGGTTCCAAGGCCGCGCCCCGCTATGTGATCATGACGGTGGCTTCGGTCGGAATCATCGTCGGAGCCATCACTTCGAACGGGATGATGGAAGTCGCCCGCAGCGGCGTTTTCCATCCGGAGATGTTTACATTCGCCGAGGTCATGCTGCTGTTCCTGGCGGTGATGTTCACCAACGTGATCCTGCTGGATATTTTCAACACGCTGGGAATGCCTACTTCTACTACCGTGTCGCTGGTGTTCGGGCTGTTGGGAGCCGCCGTAGGGATCAGTATCTTCAAAATAGCGAACGATGCGCTGGTGACGCTGCCCGACGGTTCGCTGGCCACGATGGCCGACATGATCAATACGGGCAATGCGATGGCGATTATCGGCGGAATCCTGATTTCGGTGGTAATCGCTTTTGTTTGCGGTACGGTCGTGATGTACATCACGCGGCTGATCTTTTCGTTCCGTTACCAGTCGAAGCTGAAGTCGTACGGAGCCGTCTGGTGCGGGATCGCTCTGACGGCTATTTCGTATTTCGCCGTTTTCAAAGGGTTGAAAGGGACGCAGGTCATTCCCGCCGACTGGATGAGCTGGATGGAAGGGCATATACCGATGATGCTCGGCGGGCTGCTGGTCGGCTGGAGCTTGATTATGTCGATTCTCAGTATGCTGAAGGTGAATATCCTGCGGATCACCGTGCTGGCGGGCACGTTTTCGCTGGCGCTCGCTTTCGCCGGCAACGATCTGGTGAACTTCATCGGGGTGTTTGTCGCCGGAGTCGACGCTTACGACATCGTCCGGACGACCGGGGATACGAATATGCTGATGGGCGGACTGAACGATCCGGTCGTCGCCAACCTGCTGATCCTGTTCCTTTCGGGAGCGGTCATGGTCGTTACGCTGTGGTTCTCGAAAAAGGCCCAGAGCGTTTCCGACACCGAGATCAATCTGGCGCGCCAGGATGTAGGCGTAGAGCGTTTCGGTTCGACCTCTGCGTCGCGGGCGATCGTCCGCGCCACGATCAACTGCAATAAGAATTACGAGAAGTATACGCCCGAGCGGATTCAGCGTTTCATCGCGAGCCGTTTCGTCCCGGTTGCCAATGCGAAGGACAAAGCGCCTTTCGATCTGATCCGGGCGACGGTGAACCTGACGGTCGCCTCGCTGCTGATCTCGATGGCTACGTCGTTGCAACTGCCGCTTTCGACCACTTACGTGACCTTTATGGTGGCGATGGGTAGTTCGCTTTCCGACCGGGCCTGGGGGCGGGAGAGTGCCGTGTACCGGATTACCGGGGTGTTGACCGTGATTGCCGGATGGTTCTTTACGGCATTGGTGGCCTTCACGATCTCTTTTGCCGTTGCCGTTTTGCTGATGTGGGGCGGGGTGTTCGCCGTGGCTGGACTCAGTGTGCTGTGCTGTTATCTGATGATCCGGAGTACGAAGGCGCATAACCGGAAGTTGAAACGCGAAGCCGAAAAGCAGGCCGAACACAAGGCCGTTACCGACGAAAGTTCGATCGTGGATCGCAGCGTGCGGGAGATTACCGAAATGATGAACAAGGTGACGACGATCTACAACCAGACGCTGATCGGTTTGTTCAACGAAGACCGTAAGTTGCTCAAAAACATGGTTCGCGAATCGGAGGCGCTCTATCAGGTCGCGCACGAACGGAAACACGAAGTGCTGCCGACGCTGCTCGAGTTGCAGGAGAACTATGTCGAAACGGGGCATTATTACGTGCAGATCGCCGACTACCTCGACGAGGTAGCCAAGGCGCTGGTGCATATCACCCGGCCGAGTTTCGACCATATCAATAACAACCACGAGGGATTCCGCGTCGATCAGTTGGAAGATCTCAAACGGGTCAACGATCAGGTAAGCCGGATTTATCTGCATATCAACGAAATGCTGCGAACCAGCCATTTCGAGGAGTTGGACGAAATCCTGCGGATGCGCGACGAACTGTTCGATACGCTCGCTGCGGCGATCAAGAGCCAGATCAAGCGCGTGAAGGCGAAAGCCTCGACCACGCGCAGCAGCATCCTCTACCTGACCATTATCAACGAAACCAAGACGATGGTGCTCCAGAGCCGGAACTTGTTGAAAGCGCAGAAGTATTTCGTGATGAAAAAATAGGCGGCGTCCGGTTTTTTTGCAAAAGATTTCCGCCAACGGGCAATATTTCGGGCCGGACGCAGTTTGATATAATAGCGGGAGGGGCGTGTTGTTTTTGGAGGAAATTAGTCGTAGATTTGTAACCGGTTAGAGTTGCGGCAGTGAAACGAATTTTGTACATATTGGTTCTGGCGGCTGCTTTCGGCGGGTGTAAGGACGACGAGACCTACCTCGATAAGCAGCGTACTTCTTTCGAGAGTTATCTTTCGAGGATGGATTTTTCCTATACGACGCCCAACGGCGTTTACCGGTATGTGGCTAATGCGGATCGGGAGGGGTATGACCGGGAGGTGCCGGTCGAATACGGCGATTCGGTCAGTTTCGATTTCGCCGCCTACTTGTTTTCTTCGTCGATCGGCGCGCTCTACTACACCAACGTGAAAGAGTGGATTCCTGCGAAGGACCTGGAGGTGCTCAATCCGGAGTACTGGGACTTCTCGACGCGGCGGATCAAGCTGGGCAGCGCTTCGCTCGTCAAAGGTCTCGAATACGGCCTGGTGAATAGCCGTCAGAACGATTCGCTGTTGCTGTTCATGACTTCCGACCTGGTTTACGGAACCGAGAACATGGGAGTCGTGAATCCCGATCAGCCGGTCGTGTGGGCGGTAAAAATTAAAAAAGTAGTGAAACCATGATAAAAGTTATTCGGGCGATCCTGTCTGTTTTTATCGTTGCCGTGTCGGTCGCTTCCTGCGCGAAACAGCCTTCCGACGATTTGGGGGGCAGGCAACAGCTCGCCTTCGAGGAATGGATGAAATATTACGGCGACGGAGCGTCAAACAGTCGACGGGTATTTATACTAAAAAGCTGGATTCCTTGCCCGGTAACGTGATCAGGCATCCGCAGGAAGGCAACTGGATACGGGTAAACTATACGGGGCGGATCCTCAATACGGGAAATATATTCGTTACGCGCGACAGCGCTACGGCGCAGTTGCAGGGCACTTTTCAATATTATACGCATTACGTGCCCGAATATTTCCAGTTTAAGAGCGATAACGGTTCCGTGCCGAGCGGCATGTTGTACGCGCTCGGCGAGATGAATGCGGGGGACGTCGTCCGTGCCTATATTCCTTACGGATTGGCGTACGGGACTTCGGGGACGTCGTTCGGTTCGGGCTACGAAGGCCAGGTCGCTTCCGTTCCCGGGAGCACGCCGATCATTATGGATATGGAACTGCTCGAAATTGTCGCCGATCCGGTGATTGCCGAAAACGAGTTGGTGCAGGATTTCGCTTATAACGAGTGGGGCAAGACGATCGAAGATACGGTGAGGGCCAACATTTACCGCCGGACGTTGAGTTTGGGCAAGGATACGGCTACCGTAAAAGCGGATACGACGGTCAGCGTGTATTACGTGGGACGTTTTATGGACGGTTTCGTTTTCGATACGAATATAGAGGATACGGCCAGAAAGTATAATATTTACAGCTCTTCGAACCGTTACGATTCGATCACCGTGAATACCGGCGGAACGGATACGACCTATGTGAAGGGTTTCTACCATGCGATCGTCGGGATGAAATTCGGGGAAACGGCGCAGACCGTCTTTACGTCGGCCTACGGTTACGGTTCCACGTTGCAGAGTCCCGAGAACGAGACTTGGATCAATCCCTATACGCCGCTGATGTTTACGATTATGGTGATTCCGCCCAATGGGGACGGTACGGCCTACCATCCGTACAGCATCAAAGGGGTGAAAGCGCTGACCAAGGACGAGGATGACGTGTGGATCACGGGTTACGTGGTCGGTGCGGTTGACGGCGCCAGCGTCGAGACGGGAGCCGTCTATTCCGATACGGTCAAGGTCAAAACCAATATCCTGCTGTCCGATATCCGTACTCCGGACGACGCTTCGCGGGTCGTGGCCGTCGAATTGCCCGAAGGAACGATCCGGGATAAGCTGAACCTGGTGGACAATGAGGCCATATACCGAAAAAAAATCGTCGTTCGCGGAAATATCAGGCAGTATCTCGGACAGACCGGTCTGGTCGATGTGACGCAGTATGTCAAAAAATAGGACGATATAAGAACGGACGGAGGGGGAAGGAAAGCGGTTTTCTTCCCCTTTTCCGTAGGGTTATGGCAAACGATTACTTCTCTTTCAAACGGTTTACGGTGTGGCAGCGCCGCGCTGCGATGCGGGTCGGAACCGACGGAGTGTTGCTCGGCGCCTGGTTCGATCCGGGCGGAGACGGCGCGCGGATGCTGGATGTGGGCACCGGTACCGGCGTGATCGCGCTGATGGCGGCCCAGCGGAATCCGTCGGCGCGGATCGATGCCGTCGAAATCGATGCCGGCAGTTGTGCGGATGCCGCGGAAAATTTCGCCGGGTCGCCCTGGGCGGAACGCCTGGCTCTTTTCGGTGAGTCTTTCGTGTCCTTTTGCGGGCACGCTACGCGGAAATACGATCGGATAGTCTCCAATCCGCCTTATTTCGTCGGTTCGCTGAAGTGTCCCGATCCGGGACGTACCCGGGCGCGGCATACCGATTCGCTGCCCCATCCGGAATTGCTGGCCGGAGCGGCCGGGCTGTTGACCGAAAAGGGATGCCTGAGCGTCGTGCTGCCGGCGGACGGAGCGGATGCGTTTACCGGGCAGGCGGCCCGATACGGCCTGTTTCCGGCACGGACGCTTGCCGTTTGCCCGGTGCCGGGGACGGTGCCGAAACGGATGCTGATCGAATTCCGGACATTCCGGGGGGGCGTCGAAACGGAAGTGCTGGCGATTGCGCCGGAAGGCGGAACGGGTTATACGGACCGGTACCGGGCGCTGACCGGAGATTTTTATCTGAAAATGTGAGCGTTTTTCGAAATATAGTGTATTTTTGTTCGTACCGTTTCGGCGAGAATAGCGAATTAAAAACGATAGATTATGAAAAAAGTGTTGGTTTTAGGTGCGTTGTGCGCCCTGGTAACGGGGGCTTCGGCACAGGTTAAAGCTTATAAGGCGGATCAGATGACGAATCCCAACTCGGTGGCTTATGCGCTGCCGCGCACGGTGGTCAAAGTGCGTGTCGTTGCGGAAAAAGAGAGCGTGCGCGTCGGCCCGTATGCCCGGTTCGCTCAGAAATACCTCGGCGTGATCGCTCCGCTGGCCGATAAGGATATCTATACGATCAAGAGTGCGACGCTTTGCGGCGTTCAGGAGGCCGATCCGGCGGAAGTGTACGCGCTGGACAATCCGGACAAAAGTCCGGTGCGGATTTACGATCCGACTCCCGAAGGATTCGTTGCGGCCCCGCTGGACGGCGTGGAACCGGCCGGCATCGCCGGCCCGATACGTAAGGGAGTCCGGATGCGGGGCGCCGGCCCGGATGTGATTTCCTATGTCGAATGCGATACCGCTTTTCTGAAGGTGCCGATCGACAAGCAGAGCACGGTCGAGAAAAGCGCCGAATCGATGGCGGCGGATGCGGCTAACATGATCTTTTCGTTGCGCCGGCATCGGCTCGATCTGGTGACCGGTGAAGCCGGCGAGAATGTGTTCGGCGGCGGTTTGAAGGCGGCTCTGGACGAGATCAGCCGCCTGGAACAGGAATATTTGGCTTTGTTCCTCGGTAAACAGTACCGACAGACGGTCGCGAGGGAATACAATGCGCTTCCGTCGAAAGACGAAAATACTTTGGTCGTATGCCGCTTCTCCGATACGGCGGGTCTGTTGCCCGACAACGACCTTTCGGGCCGTCCGATCACGCTGGAAATGACCCCTGAGAAAAAGGCCGAGGCCTCTCCGCTGGCGAACCGGAACAAGGAGATCAAGGGCGGAGTCTTTTACCGCATAGCCGATATGGTGAACTGCCGGCTGACCGATGGGAACCGTCAGATCGCCCAGGCACGGATGCCGATCTATCAGTTCGGGGTGGTGGTACAGGTGCCGGTTACGGCCGTTAAATAGGGTTCCCGAATGAACGATACCGCATTGATGATCCGCTTGTTGGGACGCCTGAAAAAAGAGATGAACGGCGCTGTGGCGGAAGCGATGCAACGCAGGGGACTGAATTATCCGTTGAATTACGGGGTTTCGGTTCCGACGATCCGAAGCATTGCCGGGGAGTACGGTACGTCGCACTCCCTGGCGATGCTTTTATACCGTCAGCAGGTGCGCGAGTTGAAATTGGCTGCCGCTTTCGTCGACGATCCGCAGCAAGTTACGCCGGATCAGATGCGGTTGTGGGCGGACGGGTTCGCGAATACCGAATTGGTCGAGCAGGTGGTGTATAATCTGTTCCGCAAGGCGCCCGGCGCGGAGCGGGTTGCGCTTGAGTGGCTCGACTCCCCGAAGCCGTTGTTGCGTTACGCCGGTTTGCTGACGGCCGCTTCGACGGTGCGTCCGGAGATGGAACAGACGATGAGACAGGCGTTTTTCGACCGGATCGACCAGCTCGTTTTTCGGGAAATCGACAGCTCCGCCGTCTTGCGCGGGATTGTGACGGCCTTACGGCAGTTGGCCCGTACCGGCCTGTCGATGCGCCGAATGGTGGAAGACCGGATCGCCGTTTACGGAGCGGCTGCGGAAAGTTTGCCGCAACAGGTCGCCGAAGAACTCCGGTGGCAGTTGGAATACCTCGATCTGGCCGGGTAAATTATCTGAAGTCGATTATTTCGACATCCTTGTATTTCTTTTTGTCGAATGTGAATTGATCGGGCGCGACAGCGATGTCAGGCGTGATCTTGCTGATTCTGATTTCGACGGTACCCGCGCCGTCCGTGTCGTAATCGATACCGACGGGCAGTCCGCTCTGCGGATCGAGTAGCAATCGGATCGACCGGTAGCCTGCGCCCTTGACTTTCGGCGTCAGTTCCACCCGTTCCGCCGTCCGTCCGCCGACCGCGACGCTTCCTTTATAGGCGTTATCGAAATCCTGTTCATCCATCTTGAAAAAACGGGAAGGGTTCGACAGGAGCGAATGGTCGTTCGGGTCGGGCTTTTCGATCGTCACCTCGTCTTCGTTGCTGTTGTAGGTGTATAGCAGCTTGCCGTCGCAGAACAGTTCGTAATCGTTTACATGGACGTAATAGCGGTCGCCGCTGACGACGATCCGTCCGGCTACGTCGCTGAACTCGTTCTCCATGCTGGCCGTAAAGAGTATTTCGTACGCTTTACTGGAAGCGATCTTGTCGGACAGTGTGCGGATCAGTTTCGCGGATTTCTCGTCGGCATGAGCCGTGGTGAGCGTGAAAACGAGCAGCAGCGGCAGGATGATTCTGCGGAGCAGGCTGGATCGGTCGTGTGGTTTCATAACGGAAAAATCAGGTTTGAACTCTCTTCGAAAGCAACGGAATCGGTCGGTTCCGTTGCTCTTTTGTAAAAACGCGTTTCTGCGATTAAAAATTATCGAGCGACTTGAAAATATGTTCCAGCGACAGAATGTCCTGGATCAGTACTTCGCGCGGTTTGCTGCCTTCGGCTTTGCCGACGATGCCGGCCATTTCGAGTTGATCCATCAGCGGCCGGCGCGGTTGTATCCGATTGAGAAACGCCGCTGGATCGACGAGGTGGACCCCTGCTGGTTCTGTACCACGAAACGGGCGACGTCTTCGAACATCGCGTCCAGTTGCGACAGGTCGTTCGGTTTGCTGCCTGCGGCTCCTGTGTCTCCGCCTCCTTCCGGCGTGTATTCCGGCAGTTCGTAAGCGCCTACGTATCCGCGCTGTCCGGCGATGAATTCGGTGATCCGTTCGATCTCGGGCGTATCGACGAACGCGCATTGTACGCGTATCAGGTCGTTGCCGGTCGAAACCAGCATGTCTCCGCGCCCGATCAGTTGGTTGGCTCCCGGCTGGTCGATGATCGTCCGCGAATCGACCATCGACGTGACCCGGAAAGCGATCCGCGCCGGGAAGTTGGCTTTGATTACGCCGGTGATGATGTTGGTCGTCGGTCGCTGCGTGGCGATCACCAGGTGGATGCCGACGGCCCGCGCCAACTGCGCGATCCGGGCGATCGGCGTTTCGATTTCGCGCCCGGCGGTCATGATCAGGTCGGCGAACTCGTCGATGATTACGACGATGTAGGGCAGGAAGCGGTGTCCCTTGTTCGGGTTCAGCTTTCGGTGGATGAATTTGTCGTTGTATTCGGTGATCTTACGCACCTCGGCGGCCCGCAGCAGGTTGTAACGGGCGTCCATCTCGATGCAGAGCGAATTGAGCGTATAGATCACCTTGTGCGTATCGGTGATGATCGCGTCCTCTTCGCCGGGCATTTTCGCCAGGAAATGACGTTCCAGCTTCGAATAGAGCGTCAGTTCCACCTTCTTCGGATCGACCAGCACCAGCTTCAGTTCCGACGGATGTTTCTTGTACAGCAGCGACGTGATGATCGCGTTCAATCCGACCGATTTGCCCTGTCCGGTCGCGCCGGCTACCAGCAGGTGCGGCATTTTGGCCAGGTCGATGACGAACGTTTCGTCCTGAATCGTTTTGCCGAGCACCACCGGGATGTCGTAGTCCGATTCCTGGAACTTCACCGATTTGATGATCGAGTACATCGAGACGATCTTCTTGTCTTTGTTCGGCACTTCGATGCCGATCGTTCCCTTGCCCGGGATCGGCGCGATGATCCGGATGCCGAGCGCGGCGAGACTCTGCGCGATATCGTCCTCGAGGTTCTTGATTTTCGAAATACGAACGCCAGGAGCCTGTACGATCTCATACAGCGTGACCGTCGGCCCGACCGTCGCTTTGATCTTGTCGATCTTGATCCCGAAATTTTCGAGCGTTTCTTTGATCCGGTTTTTGTTTTCGACGATCTCTTCGCTCGTTACGCTGACTTCGACGCTGTGGTCTTCGAGCAGTTCGATCGGCGGGCGCTGGTACGACGATAGGTCGAGCGTCGGGTCGTACAGCGCGCTTTCGATCTCCTCGTCGCTGAGGCTTTCGTCTCCCGGCAGCCGTTCGACCGTCAGATCGCGTCGTTCCTCGATATCGAGCCCGTCCGGAACGGCCGCGACGAACGCGTCGTCTTTCGCCTCGGCGCCGGAAGTCTCGGGGGTCTCGGCGGTATATGCGGGAGCGGATTGGAACTGCTGCGTTTCCTGAGCCGGCGGGCAGGCGGTCTCCGTCGCCGAAACCGGCGGTTCGGGATACGTATAGGTATCCGTTCCGATGTCCGTTTTGCCGGTCGCGGGAGCGGGCGTTTCTTCGGCTTCATCCCCGCTGGCATACTGGATAACGAATCCGTCTTCGTCTTTTTCCGGCGGCGGTGGCGCCGTTTTGGCGTTCATGTCCGTGATGACGAACCCTGCGTCGTCCACTTCGACTTTCCCGGTGCGCGCCGGTCGGGGTTCTTCTTCCGGCAGAGCCGGCGCTCCGGAACGGTCGACGATCGTAAATCCGTTGTCGTCGATCAACTCGCCCGGATAGAGCGGGGGATCGTCGTCGGCCGAACGCACGATGAACGGATCGTCGTCGTCGATCTCTTTTTTCCCTTTTTTGCTTTTGGTTTCCGGTTTCGCGTCGTCGGTCTGTTTGGCTTCGTGGCTGAGGATGCGGCCGCGGTCGTCGATACGGCTTCGCCGACTTTACGCCCGTTGTCGACGATCCCTTTGCCGACGCGGTTGATCATCGAGATGGTGTTGCGGTTGATGTAGATGGCATACAGAACGATCGACAACAACAACAACAACCCGGTTCCGATCGTTCCGATCACCGATACCAGCCATTCGGCGATCGAAATGCCGTGCCGTCCGCCCAGTCCGGTGCCGAACACTTCCCAATTGCCCCGGAAAAGGAATCCGAGCGTCAGCGACCCGAGGATCATCAGGATCAGCGTCAGCCGCACCGATTTACGCAGCATCGCCGGTCGGAACCGCATGATCCGCAGCGAAAAGATGATCAGCACGGCCGGAATGCACAGCCCGAACAGCCCGAATCCGTCCGCTACGACGGTTTTGGCCAGGACGGCTCCGAGTTTCCCGCCCCAGTTTTGCACCCGAGCTTCGTTGACGGTTTCTTTGGAAGACATGAATACATGGGTCCAGTCCGTTACCGACTGGTCGTCCTTCCAGAAAAAGAAGAACGACAGCACCGATACCGCCAGGAACAGCGCGAAAAACAGCAAGGCGAATCCGTAGATCCACCGCTTCGTGTCGCTCATGCCCTTGACTTCCGGTTGTTTTGCCGCGTTTTTTTTAACTGCCATAGTTGCAACCCGTTTTCAGGTTTTTATTATCCGCGCCGGATGCTCCGGCGTTTTTTAATCGATGTCCATCGTCCGTACCTGCTCGCTTTTGGCGATCAACCGCTGCCGGTACGTTTCGTCGGCGCTGGTCATAAAATCGTACTGCGGGGTATGTTCCGGCTCCGCCTGCAGGTCGAATCGCCGCAGCAGGGCCTCGGCCTGCCGTTCGATCGCCGCCGCCGGATTCACCAGGTCGACCCGCCGTTCCCCGATTACCCGGCGCATGGCCGCCGACAGGAAAGGGTAGTGCGTGCAGCCGAGTACGATTTGGTCGGCTCCGGCATCGAGCATCGGGCGGAGCAGTTTGTCGACCCGTGCCAGCGCTTCGGGCGTTTGCTCGCGGTTGCTTTCGACCAGTTCGACGAAACCTTCCCCGACCTGCGTCAGGATTTTCACCCGGTCGGCATAGCGTTGCGACGTTTCGCGGAACAGACGGCCGTTCAGCGTCGCCGCCGTCGCCAGAATTCCGATCACTCCGCTGCGCGATGCCATCGCCGCCGGCTTTACGGCCGGTTCGAGCCCGACCAGCGGCAGCGCGTAGTTCCGCCTCAGGTGATCGATCGCCATCGCCGTCGCGGCGTTGCAGGCGACGACGATCAGTTTGACGCCTCGGTCGATCAGCCGCCTGACGGCCAGATCGACGTAAGCGGTCACCTCTTCGCGGTTTTTGTCTCCGTACGGACAGTTTTTCCCGTCGCCGTAGTAGATCAGCGATTCGTGCGGCAGTTTCCGGTAAAGCTCCCTCCACACGGTCAATCCGCCCAATCCCGAGTCGAAAACCCCGATCGGTGCGTTATTCATTGCGCGTCTCTCCTTTTTTACGTTCGATCCACCGGCGTGCGTTGACGAATGCCTCGATCCACGGCGTCACTTCGTCTTCGGTGCGCTCTTCCGGATAGTATGCCCAGTTCCACGGGCGTATCGCCCGTTCCAGGTGCGGCATGATCGCCAGGTGACGGCCGTCGACCGAACAGATGGCGGCCGCGTTGTAATCGCTGCCGTTCGGGTTGGCCGGATACTCGGGATAAAGGTAGCGCACCGGGATGTTGTAGCAGCTCTCTTCGTACGGCAGCCGGAATTTTCCTTCGCCGTGCGCCACCCAGATACCCAGCCGGCTATCCGACAGCGATTTCAGCATTACCGAGTCGTTCGGTTCGATCTGTACGCCGAGGAAGGACGACTCGAACTTGTGCGAGTCGTTGTGCAGCATTTGGGGTTTTTCCTCGTGCGCCGGCGTGATCAGCCCCAGTTCGACCATCAACTGGCAGCCGTTGCAGACGCCGAGCGACAGTGTGTCGGGACGCGCGAAGAACTTGTCCAGCGCTTTTTTCGCCTTTTCGTTGTACAGGAACGCTCCGGCCCAGCCTTTGGCCGATCCGAGTACGTCCGAGTTCGAGAATCCGCCGGTAAATACGATCAGGTTCACGTCTTCGAGCGTTTCGCGCCCTGCGATCAAGTCGGTCATATGCACGTCTTTTACGTCCATACCGGCCAGGTGCATGCACCATGCCATTTCGCGGTCGCCGTTGATCCCTTTTTCGCGGATGATGGCGGCCCGGATGCCCGACGGTTTGCGGCGGCTCGCTTCGAGTTCCCACTGCGACAGTTTCCCGGTGAAGTTTTCCGGGAATTTATAGACGAGTTCCTGGTTCTTGTAGTTTGCAAAACGCTGCGCCGCTTTCTGCGGGCCGCTCTGACGGCGGTCGAGCAGGTACGAAGTCTTGAACCATGTGTCGCGCAGATCATTCACCAACAGCGACATTTCCAGTCCGTCGTGCATGAACGCGAACCGGCGCTCCTGGTTGACGTCCCCGATTACATAGGCGTCGACGCCGGCGAATTTCAAGTCTTCGCAGACCTCCACGCCGTTTTCGACCTGCAGCACCAGCGCCGGTTTTTCGCTGAACAACAACCGTACGATGTCGCGTTCGCCGAGCGCCGCGAAACTCAGATCCATGCCGCTCGTGTTATCCGCAAAGGTCATTTCGAGCAGCGCCGTGATCAGACCGCCGGCCGATACGTCGTGTCCGGCCAGCACCTTGTCTTCGGCGATCAGACCTTGTACCGCCGCGAACGCTTTCGAGAAATAATCGGCGGACTGTACGGTCGGCACTTCCATGCCGACGCTGCCGAGCGTTTGCGCCAGGCTGCTGCCGCCCAGACCGAAAGCCGAGCGGCTCATATCGACATATACCAATTGGCTGCGTCGGTGCTTGAGTGCCGGCGACACTGCCTTTTTAACGTCCGACACTTCGGCTGCCGAGGTGATAATTACTGTACCGGGGGCGTATACCAGTTCGCCGTCGCGGTATTTCTGCGTCATCGACAGCGAATCCTTGCCGGTCGGAATGTTGATTCCGAGCGCCAGCGCGTAGTCGCTGGCCGCTTGTACGGCCGAATAGAGCCGCGCGTCCTCGCCCGGATTCTTGCACGGCCACATCCAGTTTGCGCTCAGCGATACCGACGACAGCCCGCCGTCGATCGGCGCGAACACGATGTTGGTCAGCGCTTCGGTGATCGCCAGCACCGATCCTTTCGGCGCATTGGCCAGCGCCGCCGCCGGAGCGTGCCCGAGCGCCGTGGCGATGCCGTGCGTTCCCTGGTAGTCGAGCGCTACTACCGCGCAGTCGTTCAGCGGAAGCTGGATGCTGCCGGCGGTCTGCTGCATCGCGATCCGGCCGGTCACCGACCGGTCGACCTTGTTGGTCAGCCAGTCCTTGCAGGCTACGGCTTCGAGCTGCAGCACGTTTTCGAGGTATTTCACCAGGTTGCCGGCCCGGTATGCCGGCTCTTCGAACGTTTCTTCGACCGTGCGGTCGTTCAGCACCGTGCGCGGCGCCTTGCCGAACATGTCTTCCAACTTCAGGTCGATCGGTTTTTCGCCGGTTTTATGGTTGACGAACGTGAACTGCATGTCGCCGGTCGCTTCGCCGATTACGTAGAACGGGGCGCGTTCGCGTTTCGCGATGCGGCGCAGTTTCCCGATGTGTTCTTCCTTCATCACGAGTCCCATGCGTTCCTGCGATTCGTTGCCGACGATCTCTTTGGCGCTGAGCGTGGGGTCGCCGATCGGCAGTTGATCCATGTCGATTCGGCCGCCGGTCGCTTCGACCAATTCGCTCAGGCAGTTCAGGTGGCCGCCCGCGCCGTGGTCGTGGATCGAGATGACCGGGTTCATCTCCTCTTCCGATACGGCCCGGATCGCATTGTAAACCCGTTTCTGCATCTCCGGGT
This sequence comes from Alistipes sp. AF48-12, assembly GCF_003477565.1. Lineage (NCBI taxonomy): Bacteria > Pseudomonadati > Bacteroidota > Bacteroidia > Bacteroidales > Rikenellaceae > Alistipes > Alistipes sp. AF48-12. Next base: position 125,389 of record NZ_QUDJ01000006.1, on the reverse strand, counting down.
TCGAACGCTGCACGGCGTTCAGCTCGATCGCTCCGGCGTATTCGCCGGTTGCCACCGACGAAACGGCTCCGCCGCCCATGCCGATGCGGTAGTTGTCGCCGCCGAGCAGCACGACCTTGTCGCCCGCGTGCGGTTCGTCCTTGATGCTGTCCTGTTTGCGGCCGTAGCCTACGCCGCCGGCCTGCATGATGACTTTGTCGAATCCGTATTTCTTGCCGTTCTCGAAGTGTTCGAATGTTTGCAGGCTGCCGCAGATCAGCGGCTGCCCGAATTTATTGCCGAAATCCGACGCGCCGTTCGACGCTTTGATCAGGATGTCTTCGGGGGTCTGGTACAGCCACTCGCGGGCTTCGGTCTGCTTTTCCCATTCGCGTCCGCCGTCCAGCCGCGGGTAAGCCGTCATGTAAACGGCCGTTCCGGCTACCGGGAACGCCCCCTTGCCGCCGGCGATCCGGTCGCGGATCTCGCCGCCGGTTCCGGTCGCCGCGCCGTTGAACGGCTCGACGGTCGTCGGGAAGTTGTGCGTTTCGGCCTTGATCGAAATGACGCTCTCGAACTCCTTGATCTCGAAATAGTCCGACGTGTCGTGGGTCGCAGGGGCGAACTGTTCGGCCTTCGGGCCTTGTAGGAAGGCGCAGTTGTCTTTGTAGGCCGAAACGACGCGGCCGGGGTGCTCGTTCGTGGTTTTGCGGATCAGCCCGAAAAGGGTCGTGTCCTTCTCCTCGCCGTCGATGACGAATTGTCCGTTGAAAATCTTGTGGCGACAGTGTTCCGAGTTGACCTGCGAGAAACCGAATACCTCGCTATCGGTCAGCTTACGCCCTACGCGCCGGCTGACGTCCTCCAGGTAGGCGATCTCTTCTTCGCTGAGCGCCAGCCCTTCCTGTTTGTTGTAAGCGGCGATGTCGTCGATGTAAACTACCGGATCGGGCTGCTTGCTGATCGTGAATACCTGCTGGTCGATCGTATGGTATTTCCGCTTCAGCATCGGGTCGAACGCGGCGTTTTCGTCCTGCGCTTCGTCGAATTCCTCGATCCGCAGGATGCCGTGCAGGCCCATGTTCTGCGTGATTTCGACGGCGTTGGTACTCCACGGCGTAATCATTTCGCGGCGCGGGCCGATGAAAATACCTTCGAGGCTTTCGGCCCCGAGGTGTTCGGCTCCGCCGAAAAGCCATTGCAGCCGGGATATCTCTTCCGCAGAAAATTCCGTCGTCGCCTGAACGGCATATACGGTATCGTCTTTCTTGAAAAACAGGATCATCGTTATAGGGTTTAATGTTTATTCGTTTTTATGTCGTCCGGCCGCGCGGTCGCTACCGGCGGGCGATCCGTTTCAGCAGCGGCTCGGCCTGTTCGTACGGAATCCGGTATTCGATCGTTCCGATCGCGTAAGGAGCCACCTCGTACGGATTGTACAGCATGGTCACGCCGCTGCTGTCGATGCCCACATTTTCCGGCAAAGGTAATTGATCCGTTCCAACAAACAAAGCGTCTTCGCTCAGAGCTGCGTCCGAAAGGTGCTTCGCGAAATATTGCCGGTTCAGCCGTTGCAGTCCGGCGGTATCGGAAAACAGATCGGCTTTATCCAGCGGCTTTCCGCTTTCCGTATCGAAATTGAAAAACAGGTTGGTCAGCAAACCGTGCGCCCCGCCGGTCAGGGTATAGACGGTGCACCGCAACGACGTTACCTTACCGCATTGACGGATCTCTCCGTGGAAACGCAAGTCGTAAGGAAGACGGGCGGTCTGCGGATCGCGGTTTTTGCGCGCCAATAGCGAGTCGGTCGCCTGCTGCGGCGTCATTCGGGCGTATTCTTCGTCCGTCAGGCCGAAACCGGTTTTAATTCGGTCGGCGATTTTCCGATTGATCGAATCGGCGCTTCGCCCTCCCGCCGCAACCGGATAGCTCACTTCGACATAATCGCTGTCTGCGGTGAAAGTGCTGTGTCCGAAAGTCTCTTGTCGCCACGAAAGCTGCGAACCCGACGGGGAGCATCCCGTCACGGCGGCCAGAATCAGGAGGTAAAACAGGTTTTTCATCGGATTTACTGCTCTTTTTTCGTTTCGATGTATTCGGCGATGTGATGTGCGATGTAGTCGTCCCGGACTCCGTCGCAGTCGATGATCAGCTTTGCCTGCATGTAGTACTTTTCGCGTTTTGCGACATTTTCGCGGATAAAACCGATCAATTCTTCTTCGCTTTTGTCGCGCAGCAGCGGCCGTTTCGCCTTGCCGTGTTCGAGGCGCCCGGCCAGTTTCTCGGGACTCATTTTGAAATAGACCGTCAGTCCCGCGCGGTTCATCGTTTCCATGTTGTCGAAGAAACACGGCGCGCCGCCGCCGGTCGCCACGATGGCCTCCCGTTCGGAGGTCAGCTCGGCCAGCACTTCGCGTTCGGACTGCCGGAATCCGGTTTCGCCTGTTTCTGTGAAGATTTCGGCAACGCTTTTGCCGCAGCGCTGTTCGAGCAGCGTATCCATATCCAGAAACCGGACGCCGAGTTGTTTTGCCAGTGTCCGGCCGATCGTGCTTTTGCCGCAGCCCATGTATCCCACTAAAAATATCAGCATCTTTCGGATCGGTTTTACATTATTCTTCCCCGAACAGGTTCATCTGTTTGGTGTTCTGCTGCTGTTCTTCTTCGGCGGCGATGTCGAACTCGACGGTATCCCCCGCGACGTAATTTTTCGGGGGAGCGGTTTTGCCGGCACCGCCGGCGTCGGGCGCGCTGCTGCGTTCCGGCGCGGTCTTCCCGGTCTCTCCGGAAGTCTCTTCCGCTCCGTTTTCGTCGTCCGGACGTCCGGGCGTCTCCTCCGGCCGCGGTTCCTTGTCGAGCGGTTCGGCGAATACGATTTTATCCACGTCGAGCGTCGTGACTCGTTTCCCTTTCGCCCGGTGGCTCTTCACTCCGATGAACTCGTCGACGTCGATCGTGTCGTCGGGCCGCCCGGCGTTGTGTCCGCCGTAAACGACCTGCAACTGCGGATAGGTGTCGCTGTTGATCGCCACCATGTACGATCCGGCGGTGTCTTCGACGAAATTCTGCATTTTGTTGTCGCTCGATTCGGCATTGAACCGCTTGACGTAGTAGTAGTTCTGTTCTCCGTCGAAATAGACGACCGAATAGATCCGGTCGCTGTCGTATTTTTCGACGCGGATCGTGTCCTCCGGGAAATGCAGGCCCAGGTCGTAGTTCGCCGTGTAATAAAGCCCTTTGCCGGTCATTACGATCAACTTGTCGTCGCCGACGAATTCGCCGAGCAATTCGCCGCGCCCGTCGGTGTTCAGCCGACGGATTTCGTCGTCGTACCATACGTCCACGCCGCCGAGGGTCGATGCGCCGCGCTCCTTCAATACGATCTTATGGATCGCGTAGCGCGAGAACAGGTTGCCCTGCGATTGCCGCCCTTTGATCGCCAGTTCGCTGAAGTTCAGGTCGACGATCAGCTTTTTGAGCCTCGGCCTCGGTTTGAAGTAAACCTTCAGGATTTCGGCTTCGCCGTTCGGGTTGACGCTCATGTACAAGATATCGCTTTTCGGCGTTCCTTTGGTGATGTCGTATTCGCGGTCGCGCGTGATTCCTTTGATCGCGCAACGTTTCATCATCACCGGCCCGTTGCGCCCGTCGCGGTACAGCACGTTGTAGATCGTCCGTTCGTCGTTGCGCTTGAAGATACCTATATAATAAATGTTCTTCGCGAAGAACGCCTTGTCCGACACTTTCGTGATGATGTATTTGCCTTCCTTCGTGATGACGATCACGTCGTCGATGTCCGAGCAGTCGCAGACGAACTCGTCCTTACGCATCGCCGCTCCGATCCCGAAAAATCCCTCTTCGCGGTTGACATACAGCTTGGCGTTCGCCACGACCACTTTCGTCGCTTCGATCGAGTCGAAACTGCGCAGTTCGGTTTTCCGCTCGCAGTTTTTACCGTATTTATCGCGTATCCGCGTAAAGTAGGCGACCGCGTAGTCGATCAGGTGTGCCAGGTCGTGCTTCACCTGCTTGATCTCGTCCTCTACGTTGCGGATGTGTTCGTCGGCTTTGAACGCATCGTAGCGCGAAATGCGGATCATTCGCAGTTCGGTCAGTTTGACGATGTCGTCGAGCGTGATTTCGCGCCGTAGCAGGCGGGCGAACGGTTCGAGTCCCTTGCCGACGGCGGCGTAGGCCGCTTCCCGCGAGGTGCACTCTTCCATCAACTGGTAAATCCGGTTCTCGATGAAGATCTTTTCGAGCGACGACATGTGCCAATCTTGTTCGAGTTCTTCCATCCGGATCTCCAGCTCGCGTTTGAGCAGTTCTTTGGTATGGTCGGCGCAGCGTCGCAGGATTTCGCGGACGCCCATGAAGTGAGGTTTCTCGTCCATGATGACGCAGGCGTTCGGCGAGATCGACACTTCGCAGTCGGTGAACGCGTACAGCGCGTCGATCGTCCGGTCGGACGACTCGTCGTTGCTGACGTGAATTACGATCTCGACCTTGTCGGACGTATTGTCGTCGACCTTCTTGATTTTGATCTTGCCTTTGTCGTTCGCGCGGATGATCGAATCCTTGATCGACTCGGTGGTCGTGCCGAACGGAATTTCGGTGATCGCCAGCGTCCGTTTGTCGATCTTGTTGATCCGGGCGCGCACTTTGACCGCTCCGCCGCGCAGTCCGTCGTTATAGCGCGATACGTCGGCCAGCCCCCCGGTCGGAAAATCCGGGTAAATTTCGAAGTCGCCGCCCCGGAGGTAGGCGATGCTCGCGTCGATCAGTTCGTTGAAGTTATGTGGCAGGATTTTCGATGCCAGTCCGACCGCGATGCCCTCGACTCCCTGGGCCAACAACAGCGGGAATTTGACAGGCAGCGTTACCGGTTCCTGATTCCGCCCGTCGTACGACAGCATCCATTCGGTGACTTTCGGGTTGAACACCACGTCCAGCGCGAATTTCGACAGCCGCGCCTCGATGTAACGCGGGGCGGCGGCTCCGTCGCCGGTCAGCACGTTGCCCCAGTTTCCCTGGCAGTCGATCAGCAGGTCTTTCTGCCCGAGTTGCACCAGCGCGTCACCGATCGAGGCGTCGCCGTGCGGGTGGTATTGCATCGTCGACCCGATGATGTTCGCCACTTTGTTGTACCGGCCGTCGTCCAGTTTCTTCATCGCGTGCAGGATGCGCCGCTGCACCGGCTTCAGCCCGTCTTCGACATGCGGCACGGCGCGTTCGAGGATCACGTACGATGCGTAATCCAGAAACCAGTCCTGGTACATGCCGGTCAGTTTGCGCCGGTCGGGTTTGTCGTCGGTCAGACGTCCGTATTTTCCGGCGCGGGCGTTATTTCCTCCGTCCGTTTCCGCGCCGGCCGGGAGGTCGTCCCGGCGGTTGTTGATATTTTGTTCTTCGTTCATGTCTGGTGTTGTGTTCCTTGCCTGAAAATAGTCCGGATCGCGTTTAAATCAGGTTGTCCACGTAATCGGCCTCGATCCGCAGGTTGCCGATGATGAAGCCCTGGCGTTCCATGCTGTTCTTGCCCATGTAGAATTCGAGCAGATCGGCGACCGGGTCTTCCTTGGTCAGCCGCACTTTGTCGAGCCGCATGTTTTCGCCGATGAACTCTTTGAACTCGTCGGCCGAGATTTCGCCCAATCCTTTGAATCGCGTGATTTCGGGGTTCGGGCCCAGTTGGTCGACCGCCCGTTGCCGCTCTTCCTCGCTGTAACAGTAGCGCGTTTCCCGTCGGTTGCGGACGCGGAACAGCGGCGTCTGCAAAATGTACAGGTGTCCCGAACGGATCACTTCCGGAAAGAACTGTAGGAAGAAAGTCATCAGCAGCAAACGGATGTGCATCCCGTCGACGTCGGCATCGGTCGCCACGACGATCTTGTTGTAGCGCAGGTTGTCCATGTCCTCCTCGATGTTCAGCGCCGCCTGCAGCAGGTTGAATTCCTCGTTCTCGTAAACGATTTTTTTTGTTAGCCCGAAGCAGTTCAGCGGCTTGCCCCGGAGGCTGAACACGGCCTGCGTATTCACGTCGCGCGATTTGGTGATCGAGCCGCTGGCCGAATTACCCTCGGTGATGAAGATCATCGACTCTTCGGCGCGGTCGTTTTTGTCGGTCAGGTGGATGCGGCAGTCGCGCAGTTTCTTGTTGTTCAGGCTCACTTTTTTGGCCATCTCTCGGGCCTTTTTCTGAATGCCCGAGATCGCCTTGCGCTCTTTTTCGTTTTCCTGTATTTTTTTTTGCAGGATATCGGCCGTTTCCGGGTGTTTGTGCAGGAAATTGTCGAGTTCCGTTTTCAGAAAATCGACGATGAAGTTCCGCACCGTAGGCCCGTTCGGGCCCATCTCTTTCGAACCGAGTTTCGTTTTGGTCTGCGATTCGAACATCGGCTCCTCGACTTTGACGCTGATCGCCGCGATCACCGACGTGCGGACGTCTGCCGCATCGTAGTCCTTTTTGTAAAATTCCTTGATCGTCTTGGCGATCCCTTCGCGGAAAGCGGTCTGATGCGTTCCGCCCTGCGTCGTATGCTGACCGTTGACGAACGAGTAGTAGGTTTCGCCGTAGCCGTGCCCGTGCGTGATGACCACTTCGATGTCCTCTCCGCAGAGGTGAACGGGCGGGTAGAGCGGCTCTTCGCCGAGGTTTTCCTGCAGCAGGTCGAGCAGCCCGTTTTTCGAGACGAACGCCTGCCCGTTGACCCTGATCGTCAGCCCGGCGTTCAGGTAAGTGTAGTTGCGTACCATCGACTCCACGTATTCCATGTGAAAGTCGTAGCTGCCGAAAACGCTTTCGTCGGCATGGAACGACACCATCGTCCCGTTCTTTTCGCCGACGCCGCTTTCGGACACGTCCGCGATTTCGTTCCCCTTCTCGAACCGCACGCTGCGGCTTCGCCGTCGCGCACGCTGCGGATCAGGAAAGCGTCCGACAGCGCGTTGACCGCCTTGATGCCGACGCCGTTCAGTCCGACCGATTTTTTAAACGCTTTCGAGTCGTATTTCGCGCCGGTGTTCATCTTCGACGCCACGTCCACCAGTTTGCCGAGCGGCACGCCGCGTCCGTAGTCGCGTACGGTGACGGTCTTGTCGTCCGCGATCGTGATGTCGATGCTCTTGCCGAAGCCCATCATGTATTCGTCTACGGAGTTGTCCAGCACCTCTTTGATCAGGATGTAGATCCCGTCGTCGGCGGACGTTCCGTCGCCGAGTTTCCCGATATACATACCCGGCCGCCGCCGGATGTGCTCTTTCCAATCCAGTGTCCGGATGTGTTCGTCCCCGTAATCTGCAACCATACCCATAGTCGATTCTCGTGCTCCTATCTCTTTTATTTTTCGTTTATTGTTGTTTTCCGGTCATTTGCAGGTGCGCCGTCCGCATCCGGTTTTCCATTTCGACGGCCAGTTCGCGGGCTTCCTTCGACGCTACGTATTCCGCAGGCAGCGCGTCGAGCACCTTTACCCGGAACGTATGCGGCATCCGCAGCCGCCAGCCGTCGTTCAGGCTCCACGTGCCGTCGATCACGACCGGTTGGATGCCCACGCCGGCATGCTTGGCCACCAAGAAAGCCCCGTCTTTGAACCGTCCGATCTCTCCCGTCTTGGTGCGCGTCCCTTCCGGGAAGACGATCACCGACGTTCCGCGCGACAACCGCTGCCGGCAGCGTTCGAGCATCTGTTTGGCGCTGCCCCGCGAGCCGCGTTCGACCGGAATGTCGCCGTGCATCCACAGCACCCAACCGAAAACGGGCATTTTCTGCACCTCTTTTTTCGATACCCATTTGAACGTCGTGGGCAGTACGTACATCAGCGGGATGTCGAGCATCGACTGATGGTTCGTGACGATCACCCACGGCCGACTGCGGTCGATTTTTTCGGCGCCTTCTATCCGTATGCGCCACCAGGGGCACAACCTGAAAATCCCGTACGACCACATCCGCGAGGCCCAGTGCAGCACCACCCGTTCCCGGTCGAAAAGCACCGTCAGCAAGAATAGGACTGCGAACGGGATGAAACAGAGTAACGTGAACACAACCAAAAGGATGTAGTACAATATAGATCTTACCATAAACGCAGATTTCCCCAAATTTTAGAACCATGCAAGTTTAGCATAAATTTTCGGTTTTTCCGCCGGATTTCCGGATCATTTATCAACAATTAATCACAACCGGTCCCTACGCAAAAGCCTGTCGGGACGCTTACGGGCTTCTCTTCTAATCTGTAAAACGGACTCGGGCGGTTCGTGTTGTCTGCGCCGCGCCGCATCCGGTTTGTGTCGCATACGGTAAAAACTCCGATTAAATTTTGACGATTCGGAAAAATCTCGGATATTTGTGGTTCGATGAAAGAGACTCGGAAAATTACGCTCGAAGAGATACAGCTTCCCATAGCCGGAAAAATCCGCAGCTATGAGGAGTATATAGCTTCCATCCTTCACAGCGACAACCGCTACGTCGCTTCCATCACCGATTACATCCTGAGTAACCGGGGCAAGCAACTGCGTCCGTTGCTGGTGTTGCTGTCGGCGGCGTTGCACGGCGAAGTGGCCGATCGCAGTTACATGGGAGCCTCGCTCGTCGAGATGATCCATACGGCTTCGCTGATCCACGACGATGTGGTGGACGAGGCTTACGTGCGTCGCAGCGCTCCGTCGGTCAATGCGCTGTGGCATTCGCGCACGGCTGTGCTGATCGGCGATTATATTTTCGCCCGCACGTATCACGTGAGCTTGCAAAACGGGGGCTGGGACATGCTGACCGAGGTGACCCGTTCGATCCACGAAGTTTGCGAGGGGGAGCTGATCCAGACCGAACAGACCGAGAAACTGGCGATGACCGAAGCGATCTATTACGATATCATCTATAAGAAGACCGCTTCGCTGCTGGGAGCTTGCGCTGCGGTCGGGGCGATTTCGGTAGGTGCGCCTGCCGACCGCGTGGCGGCTCTCAGGCAGTTCGGCGATCACCTGGGCATCGCGTTTCAGATCAAGGACGATATTCTGGACTATTCGCCGATGGAGGTGACCGGCAAACCGGCCGGAGGCGATATGCGCGAACGCAAGATCACGCTGCCGCTGCTCCGTTTGCTGGACCAGAGTGCGCCCGAACGCCGCCGGAAGCTGGTCGCCAAACTCAGCGACGTGCGTAATTCGCCTAAAAACGTCGATTATCTGTGCAAGGCGGTGCTCGACAGCGACGGCATCGCGTATGCGCGGCAGTGCATGACCGAATACCGGAATCGGGCGCTGGCCTTCCTGGAAGGCTATCCGGAGTCCGACGTACTTCGTTCGCTGCATTTGTTCGCCGATTTCGTTCTTTCGCGCGATAAGTGATTTTGAAATCTTTTACGGGATCGAACGCTCGCCTTTTTTCCGAAAGGCCGCCTGTCCGACGGAACGGTTTGCGCGGCCGACTTGCCGCCGGATCGGGCAACGGGCGGAATTCATGACAAACAGAACATGGAACTCATTCTGAAATATTTTCCGGAACTTACGGCCGTACAGCGGGAACGGTTCGCCGCTCTCGGGGCGTTGTACCGCGAATGGAACGACCGGATCAACGTCGTTTCGCGTAAGGACATCGACCAGCTTTACCTGCGGCATGTGCTGCACGGGCTGGCCATCGCGAAGGTGTGTGCGTTCCACCCCGGTGCGCGGGTGCTGGACGTGGGGTGCGGAGGCGGTTTCCCGGGGATTCCGCTGGCCATCCTTTTCCCGGAGGTTCGTTTCACGCTGGTCGATTCGATCGGCAAGAAGATCCGGGTCGTGCGGGAGATTTCCCGTGCGGCGGGAATTTCGAACGTAGAGGGCGTTCACAGCCGCGTCGAGCAGATGCCCGGAAAATTCGATTTCGTCGTCAGCCGGGCCGTCACCGAAATGAAACCGTTCGTCGGTTGGGTGTGGAACAAGCTGGAACCGGTCGCCGGGGCCGGATCGCTGGCAGGGGGCATACTGTACCTCAAGGGCGGCGACCTGGACGCCGAATTGGATGCGGTGGGCAAACCGTACACGGTGTTCGATATTCCGGATTTCTTCAGCGAGCCGTTTTTCGAAACCAAAAAGGTGGTTTACTTTCCGAAATAGGGGACGGACGGCGCATTTCCCGTATCGGCTATTTCGCTGGTATGCTTATTTTTCTCAAAAAGTTTTTGTATAAATCAAAAATGTTTTACCTTTGCACTCCGTTGCGTGCGAATCGGACGCAGGACAAGAGAAACGAAAATAGATAAAAACATAAAACGCGATGAAAAGGACTTTTCAACCCTCTCAGAGAAAAAAGATCAACAAGCACGGTTTCCGTGAAAGAATGTCTACTGCCAACGGTCGCAAGGTGCTTGCCGCCCGTCGCGCGAAAGGACGCAAGAAGTTGACCGTTTCCGACGACACCCGTTGGAAATAATCGTTCCTGACAGAGAAATGAAGGGGCTGCTAAGCATTTGGCAGCCTTTTTTCGTACCGTAAATATTTTAGGAATTATGTTTGGGTTATTCGGAAAGTATGAGTCGCTGGCCGAAAAGGTCGACCGTTCGCAGCGCCTGAGCCGCGACGAAGCGTCGGTGTTGGCCGGTGCGCCGCTGGCGCTACTGGGGTTGCTGGCCTCGCGGGTCAAGGAGCGTAAAAGCGGCCGCGAGGTCTATTATAACCGCAATTTCCACATTGAGCCGACCAATATCTGCGTTTTCAACTGCCGGTTTTGTTCGTACCGGCGACCGGCGGGAGCTTCCGACGCGTGGGATTATTCGGAAGAGGAGATCCTCGCGCAGGTGGAAGCGCACCGCGATAGCGGGGCTACCGAGATTCACATCGTCGGCGGAGTGCATCCGCAACACGACCTCTATTATTATGCCGATCTGATCCGGAAGGTAAAGCGGATTCTGCCGCAGGCTTCGGTCAAGGCGTTCACGGCGATCGAACTGGCCTATATGATCGACAAGGCGGGACTGACCCCGCACGACGGCCTCGCATTGCTCAAGGAAGCCGGCATGGAGGCGATTCCCGGCGGCGGCGCCGAGATTTTCGACGAAGCGATCCGTGCGCGGATCTGCCCGGAGAAGGGGAGTTCCGAAACGTGGCTTGCGATGCACCGCGAAGCGCACCGGATCGGGATTTCGACCAATGCGACGATCCTGTACGGGCATGTCGAAAACTGGGAACACCGCATCGACCACCTCGACCGGCTCCGCACGCTGCAAGACGAAACGGGCGGCTTCAACGCGTTCATTCCGCTGAAGTACCGCAGCCGGCACAACTCCATGTCCGAAGTAGGCGAAGTGAGTGTCGTCGAAGATATGCGGATGACGGCCCTGGCGCGTATTTACCTCGATAATTTTCCGCATATCAAAGCCTACTGGCCGATGTTCGGCAAGACGACGGCGCAGATCGCGCTGGCGTTCGGGGCCGACGATATGGACGGCACGATCGACGACAGCACGAAAATCTACTCGATGGCGGGAGCGAGGACCAGTCTCCGGCCATGACCGCCGCCGATATGGAGCGGCTGATCCGCGATGCGGGATATCTGCCCGTCGAACGCGATACGTTTTACAATCCGGTTAAAAAGTAGTATATTTAACCCGGAATTGACCGGCCGAACCGGTCGTCTTAACCGTACGATATGGACTTTCTGAGAAAACTGGCCCGGAAGATCAACGGCAATCCGATTTCGCGCAATCTGGTGCTGGCTGCCTGTGCGATCATCGTGTTTATGTGCGTTGTGAATTTGCTGCTGAATCTTTTTACTCGCCACGGGCAAGTGCGCGACGTTCCCGATTTCAGCGGGATGACCGTCGAGGAGGCCGTCAAGGCCGGAAAGGGGGCTTCGCTGAAGATCGAGGTCAACGATTCGTTGTATGTGCCGGCCTATCCGGGCGGCGTGATCCTGGAACAGAACCCGTCGGCCGGGGCCCGGGTGAAATCCGGCCGTCATATTTTCGTGACGATCAATTCGTTCCATCAGAAGATGGTGACCGTTCCCTATGTGACCGGATTCTCGTTGCGTCAGGCGAAAAACAACCTGGAGATGGCCGGTCTGGAAATCAAGGAGCTGATCTATAAAAGCGACATTGCGACCAATTACGTGCTGGAAGAGCGTTGCGCCGGTAAGGTGGTGCAGCCGGGCAGCAAGTTGCAGACCGAAATGGGGTCGGGCGTTACGCTGGTCGTAGGCATGGGCGAAGAAGGAAACGTGCAGCAGATCCCGCAGCTAGTCGGGTTTACGGCACGGGAGGCGAAAAGCCGCCTTTGGGAAGCCGGTTTCAACGTAGGCAAGATCACTCGCGACGAAGGGATTACGGCCCTGAACGAAGTGGACGCCCGGGTTCATGCGCAGTCGCCCGCCACGGGCAGCCGCCGGACGCTGGGAACGAAGGTGAATTTCTCGCTGACTCTCGACGATAAGAAGCTCGATGCAGGGCGCAAGCAGTCCGACCGGGATGCTCGAAAGGCCGTTCGGGAATTGGCCGACAGCCTGGCTGCGACGGAAAGCGAAGTCGAAGAATAAATATTCCAGTCCGGATGAACGAAGAGGATTTGCTGGGGGACGATCCCGAACTGACCGACGGGGCGGACCCGACGGAGGAGATGTACGAACACTACAGCGTGACGGTCGACAAAGGCCAGAATCTGTTGCGAATCGACAAGTTCCTGACTAACCGGATGGAAGGCGCTTCGCGGAACCGGATTCAGACGGCGGCGGACGCCGGTAATATCCTGGTGAACGGCGTGCCCGTCAAGTCGAGTTATAAAGTCAAACCGCTGGATCGGGTATCGATCGTGATGCCCTATCCGTTGCGGGAAGTGGAGATCATTCCTGAAAACATACCGTTGGACATCCGTTACGAAGACGACGACCTGATTATCGTCAACAAGCCGGCCGGCATGGTGGTGCATCCCGGTCACGGGAACTATTCGGGAACGCTGGTCAACGCGTTGACCTATCATCTGAAGGATCTGCCGCTGTTCCGCGACGGCGATATGCGGGCCGGTTTGGTGCACCGAATCGACAAGAATACGTCCGGTATCCTCGTAGTTGCCAAGAACGAACGGTCGCATGCGCGCCTGGCCAAACAGTTTTTCGATCATTCGATCCATCGGGTCTATCATGCGCTGGTGTGGGGCAATATGGAGGCCGACGAGGGCACGGTTGTCGGAAATATCGGCCGCAGCGTGCGCGACCGGCTGAAAATGGCTGTCTTCCCGGACGGCGACGGCGGCAAACACGCCGTAACCCATTACCGGGTGCTCGAACGGCTCGGTTACGTCAACCTGATCGAATGCCGGCTCGAAACCGGGCGCACGCACCAGATCCGGGTGCATATGGAATACATCGGTCATCCGTTGTTCAACGACGAACGTTACGGCGGCGATCGGATACTGAAAGGAACGACTTTCTCGAAGTACAAACAGTTTGTCGAAAATTGTTTCCGGACGATGCCGCGCCACGGATTGCATGCCCGTAGTCTCGGGTTCATCCATCCGGCGACCGGGAAGGAGGTTTTTTTCGAGAGCGAGATGCCGGACGATATGCGGACGGTGCTCGACCGGTGGCGGAATTACGTTTCGGCTCGCCCGGAGGAGGGCGGTTGTTGACGGCCGGTGAACGGGGCGAAATGAAACGGGCGGATTAAGAAAATCCGCCCGTTTCGTTTTTTATTCCGTGACGATCACCGGTATCTTGATGTTGGCCGCAATCGTCGGCTGCGGATCTGATGTTCTTGAATATAGCATATTCAGGCTGATGTAGTACGATCCGATATCCTCCGTGTCCAGCGGGGCGAAAAAGATCAGTTGAAGGTACATGGCTTCCGGGGAGGTCGTACCTTTGTCGTCCTTGTATTTGAGGCTCTGCATGAAAAAGGTTCTGGCCGACGTTCCGTCTTCGTGCATGAACTGTTTGGTCTGGGTAAATCCGAGCGGCGGACGAACCTGCTGGAACAACTCCGAAGTAACGCCTACGGCGGCCATGATCTCGCCCATTTCGATGTCGAGGGTTTTGTTGGCTTCGGTAATCTCGGCGTAATCGGAAACCTTCAGGGTAATGGCAGGCGCGATGCACCGTGTCTGGTAAACTTTCACGAGAGCCGTTTTCAGCACGTGGTTGGTCGTATCGTTCCGGTCCGTTAGGTAGATGTTTATATCGACCGGCACGAAGGCTTCGTCGGGTTTCGGGAAGTCGAGTCCGATCGGTTCCATCGTCCAGGTCGCGTTGCCTTTGTCGGTCAGGAAAAAATATCCGGCGAATTCGCCTCCGAGCTTGCAACTGTCGACGATCGCGTCCTCCATGTCGAATTTCGTAGCGCTGCCTTCCGAAATGGCGCACGGCAGCAATCGTACGGAAGTGGCGATCGGCGTGTTGTTCAGTTCGACGTAGGATACGGCCGGCGAAACGTCGATGTCTACCATGTCCCCGGTCAGTTTGATCCGCGTGTTCAGATTTCCGAAAGTCGCGGACGTCAGCGCCACGCGCCGGTTGTCCGCGTCGGTATAATTCAGCACCAGCGTGAAGTCGATGTCGCCGTAGTAGGCGCCGTCGAGAATTTCGATCTCGGCGATCCACTGTCCTTCGCAGGTCTCTCCGGCCTGGTTTTTATAAGGCGTTACGCCGACCAGCGAACATTCGGGAATGGTCGTGACGTACGAGGCTTTGGTGATCTGCGAACGGATGGCGTCCAGTCGGAGGTCTTCCGCCTGGACGATATAATTCGATGGGTTGACCCGGAAGGGCACTTTCAGCGTCGATCCGTTCAGGACGGTGATTTCGGACTGTAGCAGCGTGATGCCGGTCGGGTAGGGCCGTTTCAGCGTATCGATGTCGTCTTTCATCTCCTTGCATCCCGGAAGAACGGCGGTCAGCAGGGCTATTCCGCAATATAACAAAGCTTTTTTCATAGTGGTCAAATGAATTACCTGATGCGATCCAGGGATCGTACCAGTTTGTCGTCTTTAACGATTCCCCGGCGAGCGAGCAGGGTCAGGATCGCAGCGACGAGGGGAAAGGCCGCGGTCACCGACAGCGCTACGGGGCCGAAGCCTTCTTCGCCGAACGACTTCAGGTAGAGCGCCGTCACGCCGGCCGTCAGCAACAACAGTACGATTTGCGCCGTGCACAAGCGCTTTTGGAGCCTGCGTTTTTTGTAGCGGAAAACGGTGATTATCTCCAGCACGATCGTTGCGCCCAGCAGCGTCGTGGCTGCGAGAGTCAGCGAGTTGACGATCGGACTGCTGCTGGCCGTCGGGTCGTCGTATCCCCAGACCATGATCCGGAAAACCGAGTTTTCCGGGCCGATCGCATGGGCCAGCGGCAGGAAGAACATCAGCCCCAGCAGCAGCGCCGACAGGAGCAGGTATACGGTTTGAATGCGTTGTATCATTGTGAAACGGATTTGTTTTGAAGTTTTTCATCGATCAGGTAGCGGTTCCTGTCCCCGGAATTCCGGCTGATCAGTTCCCCGATGAAACCCGCCAGGAACAGTTGTACGCCGATGACGACGGCCCCCATCGCTATATAGAACAGCGGTTGATCGGTCGCGCCGCGCACCGGAATCAGGTGCGCCTGTTTATACAGTTTTTCGGCGATGACCCATACGGTCGTCGCGCCGCCGACCAGGAACATCAGCGTGCCCAATCCGCCGAAGAAGTACATCGGACTTTTGCCGAAGCGGGTCATGAACAGGACGGTGATCAGGTCGAGATATCCCTTGATCATCCGTTCCCATCCGAATTTCGACACCCCGTACTTCCGGGCCCGGTGATGCACGACCTTTTCGCCGATTCGTTTGAAACCGGCTTGCTTGGCCAGGAACGGGATGAACCGGTGCATTTCGCCGTAAACCTCGATGCTTTTGACCACCTGGTTGCGGTAGGCTTTCAGGCCGCAGTTGAAGTCGTGCAGCTTGATTCCGGAAGCCAGTCGCGCCGTGCCGTTGAAGAATTTACTCGGCAGCGTCTTCCCGACCGGATCGAACCGGCGCTTTTTCCATCCGCTGACCAGGTCGTATCCCTCTTCGGTAACCATCCGGTACAGTTCCGGGATTTCGTCCGGCGAGTCCTGCAGATCGGCGTCCATCGTGATCACGACGTCGCCCCGGGCCGCTTCGAAGCCGCAGTAGAGTCCGGCCGATTTCCCGTAATTGCGCCTGAACCGGATGGCCCGGACGCACGGATTGGCGTCGTGCAGCGAGCGGATCACTTCCCACGAGCGGTCGTTGCTGCCGTCGTCCACGAAGATGACTTCGTACGAGAAGCGGTTCTCCGCCATCACCCGCTCGATCCATGCGAGCAATTCGGGCAGCGATTCCTCCTCGTTGTACAGCGGGACGACTATCGAGATGTTCGGATTGTTTTCTGACATCGTGCTGTTGTTTTTATTCGGATTGCGGGGGCGTCGTGCCGTTTTGTCCGTTGTTCGCACCGGCGAACGGGTCGCCGTGGCGTTTGACGAACAACGATACGATCAGGCCGAGCAGTCCGCCGTAAATAATCATCGTACCCACGCCGCTGAACACGACGAAGAGCGGGTTCCCCATCATTCTCGCCGCGATCGTACCGGCCGACTCGACCGCTTTCTCGTCCCATCCGTTTTCCACGTAGGTCGCGATCGCCAGGTCCATCTGTTGCCGGAAAAATTCCGGGTCGATCCATTTGTAAAGCACGAACATGCCCAGTCCGCCGAGAATCCCGGCGAACAGCGACATCCGCAAGACGAGGCCATGCTTTGGCCGAACGAAAAGCCGGCGGCTCCGCGCAGGGCCGCCATCCGGCTCGAATAGAAATAGAGAAATCCGGCGATCGAAAAGAAGCCCAGCGCGCCCGCCAGCGATGCGACGCCCGTATGCGAGCGCATCAGGTGACCGGCGATCGCAAGGATCGCATAGGTCAGGCCCATGTAGAACCCGCCGGTCGCCGCCTCCCTCCATGCAATGCTATTGAATGATTTTTCCATCGTAACGATTTTCTGATTGTCGGTTTAAACGAGGTTGCCGATGCCTTCGCGCAGGATCGAGATGTCGTCCGGGTCGGTGCAGTCGACCACCGTCGTCGGGACGTGGTTGCCGTATCCGCCGTCGATCACCGCATCCACCAGTGTTCCGTAACGCTCGTAGATCAGCGACGGGTCGGTCGTGTACTCCTCTTCCCGGCTGTCTTTGACCGAGGCCGTGACCATCGGATTGCCCAGCGCTTCGACCAGCGCGATCGGAATGCCGTTATCCGGAATACGTATCCCCACCGTTTTTTTCTTTTCCAGGAATTTGTCCGGAATTTTTCCCGATGCGTTGAGGATGAAGGTAAACGGGCCGGGCAGGTTGCGTTTCAGCAGTTTGAAGACCGTGTTGTCCACCTTGGCGTATGCCGCGACTACGCTCAGGTCGGGGCAGATGATCGAAAAGTCGGGGCCCGTTTTACCGGTGATCGCGCGGATCCGCTCGATGGCTTGGTGCTTTTCAGCGAGCAGCCGAACGCGTAGACGCTGTCGGTCGGATAGATGATCACGCCGTCGCGCGCGAGGATGTCCGCCGCCTGCGCGACGGATTTCTCATTCGGGTTTTGCGGATAGATTTTGATGATCATAACCCTGTGTCGTTTTGTCGTGACGGTCGAAATAAAAAATGGGTAAGCTACTTATATCGCACCGCTACAACCGCCTACCCTTGCTGTCTTCCGACCCTGGGGGATTCAGCAGGAGCTGGTCGTATAAGACTTACCCAGGGACAAAATTAAACAATTTCGCTATATTTGCAAAAATATTTTTCCGGATGAAGCGAAAAGGAAAGTATTACCTGCTTGCCGCGTTTGCGGCGCTTGCGGTAACGGTTTGTGTCGGTGGTTATTCCGCATGGCAATACTTTTGGGGCGGGGCGGTGGCCCGCGACGCGGTCGTGCTGGTTCCTACCGGCAGCGATTTCGACCGGCTGACCGATTCGCTGCGGCGCAGCGGCGCGTTGCGCAACGTACGCAAATTCGTGCGGATAGCGCGTATACGCGGTCTGGACGAGACCGTTCGTCCGGGACGTTACAAGCTCGACGCGGGGATGACCTACGCCGCGCTGATCGACCGACTGAAGCAAGGGCTTCAGGCTCCGGTACGGGTTACTTTCAACAATGTCCGGACGCTCGACCGGTTGGCCGGCAGCGTCGGCCGGCGGCTGGAAACCGATTCGGCGACGCTTGCGCGGGCGCTGCTGAGCGATTCTACGGCCCGCGCATACGGATACGCGCCGCAGACCTTCATCGGGATGTTCATTCCGAATACTTACGAAATGTATTGGAACAGTTCGGCGGATGATTTTATTCGGCGAATGAAGAAAGAGTCCGACCGGTTCTGGAAAAACCGCGATGCGAAACTCGCCCGCACGGGCCTCTCCCGCGACGGGGCGATGACCCTCGCTTCGATCGTTTACGAGGAGACCAAGCGCAAGGACGAAATGCCCGTCGTGGCGGGGGTTTATATCAACCGGCTGAAGCGCGGTATGCCGCTGCAGGCCGATCCGACGGTCAAGTTCGCTGTCGGCGATTTCTCGATCAAACGCGTCCTGCATACCCACCTGGCCGTCGATTCCCCGTACAATACTTATAAATACCCGGGCTTGCCGCCGGGGCCGATCTGTATGCCGTCGATCGCCGCGATCGATGCCGTGCTCGACTACGCCGACCACGACTACCTCTATTTCTGCGCCAAGGACGACTTGTCCGGCGCCCATAATTTCGCAAAGACCCTGTCCGAGCACAACCGCAACGCGGCGGCCTATGTATGGGCGCTGAACAGGCTGAAAATCAAATAGATCGTTTAGCTGGCTCCGTTTTTCGGGGCGGGGCTAACGGAATTGCAGACTGCTCCGGCCCATGTCCCGCGACGTCGCCACGGCGATGCCGCGCCGATCGTGGCCGTTGACCGCGCAGTAGAAGTGGTATACCACTCCTTTATATTTCACTACGAACGATTTGTGGGCGAAAAGGTTGTCGTAGGATTCGGACGGGACGATCAGATCGTCGCCCGTCCAGTCCGTCCAGTGGGCCAGATCGTACGAACAGGCGAAACGATTGAAAGCCGCATACGGTTTCCCTTTCCAGAATGCGCCGAAGTAGAACATGACGTACAGGTCGCCCATCTTCTGGATCTGCGCGTCTCCGGTGATCCCTTCGGGATGTTCCAGCACCGGTCGGTCGGAGTAACGCCGCCAGGTTTTCAGGTCGTCCGACAACGCGATCCCGATACTTTCTTTGCCGTCCGCGCTTCCTTTGGCATTGTAATACATGACGAACGGGGCGCCGAGCAGCCGTTTCGGGGCCCGGATCACCGAACTTTTGTACAGCGTGTAGCGCTCCCATGGCCCGGCGTCCGGATCGGCGGGCGTCATGACCGGAGCGTCGAAGCCTTCCCATTCGTGGGGCCGGGCGATCTTCCCGCCGGTGCGGGCCATGCCTACGTTCAACATGCCGGCTTCGTATCCCTGCGTGGCTCCGCCGATGTAGGACAGCCAGTAGCGGCCGTCGTATTTTCCGGCTCGGTAGCTGCCGCCCCAGCGGTAGTCCTGCAACGCGAGGTATCCCCCGCGCTGGGCAGAATCCCAGCTTCCCCCGGCAAACGACAGGATCGGTCCGAGCGTGTTCCATTTCAGTAGGTCGTCGCTTTCGGCCAGCCAAGTCTCGTACCCCGTGCTGTCGAACAACACGTAGGTCATGTACCACTTGCCTTTTTCGCGGAACACGGTCGGGGAGTCCACCATGTCTTCGTCCCGTTCCGGAACCAGGACGAGTCCGTATTTGTAAGGCGTCTTTACCGTTTCGTAAACTTTTTTCATCGTTTCCTGCGGAACGCTTTGCTGCGCCGTCGCGGGTTGCAGGAACGACAGGGCGGCCGCTAATGCCAGCCCGGCGGGGATACGTCGTTTCATAGGTCGTAATATGGATGGATTTGCTGGTTTATCAAGTGCGGTACGGGGCAAGCCGTGTTCCGGTTCCGTAAAGTTAGCATATTTTTTATACCTTAATCAAATAAAAAGGACAGCTCGGCGCCGTTCTTTTATTTTTTCTTTGAAGTCTTATCGGGAATATCCTGATTGGCTATATTGTCAAAAAAATCCGGGATGTTTTGCTGCCTATCTGTCAGCGTTTTATGGGCAAAAATTATTGTCATTCGAATGTCGGACTTTATTTTGATGAAAATCAAAGTATTAATCGCGCGTCGAAAGTCGTCGGACAATAAAAATGTTTGGCCATTACATGAATAATTGTTATGTTTGCGCTGATAAAATACCGTTTCGTACGTTGAAAGCGGGTTTTTCGGGGTTTACGGCATTCGCACCTGGGTCAGGCGCAGAGCCGCGTTCCGGAATATCAAATCGATATTAAGCGGACAAAACTTATCTGACTGCGTGTAAAGACGATTTTCTGGCACGGGGGAATGGAAGGAATGTCCTTTTGTGAAACGGATGACAAGCGAAACCGCTTCGGAGCATTGGTACGCGCTCAAAGTTTTCTACAATAAAGTATTCGAGATCGAAGCTTATCTGAAAGATAAGGCTTTCGAAAGTTATATCCCCCTCAAAACGGTCGAGATGATGTGGCGCGGAGAGAAAAAAATCTGCCGCAAACCGGCCGTTTCTTCCCTGATGTTCGTTCGCGCGACGGAACATGCCGCGATCGGATTGCAGCGGCAGTTGAATAACCGCATTATCGTATACTGCGACCGGGATACGAAGCGCCCTGCCGCGATTCCGGAACGCGAAATGAATATCTTTAGGTTGGTGACCTCTTCGGGCGATCGGGAACTGGAGTATTTCGGCGGCGAAGATACGGTTTATCATACCGGCGACCGGGTACGCGTAACCGAAGGCATCTTCAAGGGCGCGGAAGGTTATATCCGGAGAATCAAAGGGAACAGGCGGCTGGTGGTCTCGATAGAGGGCATCGTAGCCGTTGCCACCTCCTATATTCCGGGGTGTTTTTTAGAAAAGATCTAACGCCGGATCGCCTTTTGCCGTATATTTTATCGTGTTCACTCATCGCATCACAGGTGCGGAACCATTGTTTTAACCGCACAAAAGAACCTTCCGGCCTGAATAAGAATTCGGCGGAGAACTTCTCTCTTTTTGGTAAAATACGTTTTACGGATGCAGCCTGGCAATAGAGTCATTTTAAATACAGCTATTTTATACGCTAAAATGGTTGTTTCCATTTTAGTGGGGTTGATTTCGACCCGTTTGGTTCTTAAGGCGTTAGGAGTAGAAGATTATGGTATTTATAATCTGGTGGCAGGCGTAGTGTCTATGCTGGCGTTTTTAAATACTTCATTGGCGGCGTCTACTCAACGTTTTTTATCTTTTTCTTTGGGAAAACAGGATGTTCGGCATCTTAAAAAAATATTTTACTATAGTTTAATTCTCCATATCGGCATCGGCGTATGTGTTATTTTATTAATAGAGACTGTCGGCATATACGGGATTAAACATGTCCTGACAATCGCGCCGGATAAAATAAGCAATACGCTGTCTATATTGCATTTACTGAGTTGTAGCGTTTTTTTTTTCCATCGTAGCCGTTCCGTATATAGCCGTTCTCATCAGCCGGGAGAACATGCTGTTGTTATCTCTGATCGAAATTGCGGAAACCGTTCTCAAATTGCTGGGAGCGGTATATCTATTGACATATCCGGGCAACAGGCTGATCATGTACTCTGCCATCATCGTTGCCGTCATGATCATTTCGCTATTGTTGAAAATGATTATCTGTAGGATGAAATACCCCGAAACTCGTATCGTATTTCAATCATTGAACGACAGAACGCTGTTGCGCGAGTTGACTTCGTTTGCCGGCTGGTATACTTTTGCATCGGTCGGCAGTATGGGGCGGGGACAGGGAATCCCGATGATATTGAATGTGTTTTTCGGAGTGGTCGTGAATGCTGCGTACGGAATTGCCAATCAGGTCAACGGGTTGATGCAGTTTTTTGCTACGGCCATTCTGCAATCCATCAGACCGCAGATCATCAAAAGCGAAGGGGCTCAGGATCGGATCAGGGTAAAGAAATTATCGCTTGTCGCATGTCGTTACATGTTTTTTCTCTGCGCCTTGTTTTCCATTCCGCTGATTATAGAAATGCCTTACGTTCTCCACTTGTGGCTCGGAAACCCGCCTGAGTACACGGTCGGTTTCTGTCGGTTGGTATTGCTGTCCACTTTGCTGTTTATGATTACATGCGGCTTGGGAACTGCCATCGACGCTACCGGCAACATTAAATGGATGTATATTTGGATGGGAAGTTTGCATTTTCTGAATTTGCCGGTAGGTTATTTCTTGCTTAAGGCCGGGATGTCCGCTTACAGCGTATTATGGGTCGTCGTCGGCGAAGAACTCATCTGTATGTGGGTGCGGATCTACTTGGCGAACCGTATTGTCGGGATATCCGTGCGCAAATTCGTCCGACGGGTTATCGTTCCGATTACGATCGTTACGGGGGCGACGGTTCTGGCCGGCATCGTAGCTATTTTTTATATGCATACCGGATTTTTGAGATTGGTCGTCACGTCACTGCTCTGTACCTGTACTTTTTTGATAACGGGTTGGTTTTGCGGAATCGAAAACGAAGAAAAAAGCCGGTTTAAAAATATCATGCACAATATCACCGCACAATTTAAATTGGTCAAACGATGAATGCAGCCCGTCTTGTTAACGGCATTTTATGGCGCATGGAAAAATTCTTTTCCCGTACGCGTATCCGGTGGTTCAAAACTTTGTATATCAATTTTAGAACTCTTCCGTTCAGTCAGGCAATCCGATTGCTATATACATTTACGGACATGTAAAATTCTATTGTTTATCCGGTAAAATCGTAATTTTCGGACCCATTTCAAGAGGGATGATTAAATTCGGATACCAACAAGGTTCGTTTTCCGCACCGACGAGAAGTGCTATGATTTTGTTGGATCAGGGAACCGAATTGATTTTTAACGGGCCTTGTATGTTCGATTTCGACTATGCTGTCAGATTGACGGGGAAAAGCAATGTAAATATCGGGGCTCATGTAGTATTCGGTCATGATGTGAAAATTTACAGTGAAGAATCGATCACCATAGGGGATTATTGCCGGGTCGCTTTTGGAAGTTGTTTTATAGATACCAATTATCACTATTCTATCGAATTGTCTAATGGCGCTGTCCGTAAAAAGAGCGCTCCTATCGAGATCGGTCGTTATAACTGGATCGGAAACACGTCTACGATCATGAAAGGTACAAGAACCCCGGAGGGAACTATTATCGCATCAAAAGGTTTCTTGAATAAAAATTATGTAAAGCTCGGAGAGGGTGGGACAAATATCGTTTTAGCGGGAAGTCCGGCTAATATTGTACAAAAAGGGTATGCTAGGATACTGTGTCTGGAAATGGAAAAAAAATATTAATGAATGGTTTGCGACTCATCCCGGCGAGAAAGAATGTTTGGCGGGCGACTTATCGCATGATTATCGGGTCAATGACGCGTATCGCGATTTATTCAACCGAATATAATGAATAAAAAGATTCGAATCATATTGAGTCGTATCAAATGGGGGCTCGTCAAATGGTATATCGGTCGGAAATACCATGTCTCTTTCGGCCGAAGAGTTGAGGCGTACGATTGCATCTATGAAGGATATCATTCCATCGGAACCGCCAGCTTCATTAGCAGGTCGTATTTAGGATCAGGAACTTACGTTTCGGGGCATTGTGTAATTGGAGATTCGTATATCGGACGGTACTGCAGCATTGCCGACGATGTCGCGATTGGACTTGCGAGTCATCCCTCTGCCGTTTGGGTGACTACTTATCCCGCCTTTTATATGAATTTTAATCGTTGCGTGAATTTTACCTTCCATGCCGGGCCGGAGAAGTATCATCCGTTCAAAAAAGCGTCCGGGCGGTACAACTGCAAGATCGGACACGACGTCTGGATTGGCCGGGGGGCAACAATCGTATCGGGAGTGACGGTCGGCGACGGCGCTATTATCGGAGCGGGCGCTGTCGTATTGAAAGATGTGGCTCCGTATGAAATCGTCGCAGGCGTGCCCGCGCGACATATTCGCTATCGATTTACGGATACTCAGATCAAGGCGCTGTTGCGGATCGAATGGTGGAATAAAGATATGGAATGGCTCAGGGAGCACTATGCGGATTTTGAAAACATAGATATATTTATTGAAAGTTATGCGGACGGCACGTTCTCTCAGAGGTAAAAGACGCTGTCGATTGAAATCTTTTTTACGATTTTTCCCGGAAAAAGTGGCGTCGAACGAACGCCGCAGGGGATTTTATCGAATCGCACGGATGATTCATCGTGTCGCTTAACGATCTGGATAAACAGGCGGATTCTGAGCATACGGACGGCCTGATACGCTGCCGGCAGGAGGCGTAAGGTCGTTGCATATTTTCCGACAATAATCCATACATCATGAAAAACATACTTATTACCGGAGGCGCAGGCTTTATCGGTTCGAATCTCGCGCTCAAACTTTTAAAACGCGGCTATCAAGTCACGGTGCTCGATAGCCTCGCTGCTCAGATTCACGGGGACGATCCGGACAGATCTCCCCTTTACGGCAGTATTAAAAATAAGGTCAGATTCGTTCACGGGGACGTGACCGTCAGGGAAGATTGGGAAAAAGCCTTGAAGGATCAGGATGCGATCGTCCATTTGGCGGCGGAAACCGGGACGGGACAAAGTATGTACGAAATTCAGAAATATACCGAGACCAATATCGGCGGGACCTCGTTGATGTTGGATATATTGACCAATTCGAAACATCGGGTACGAAAAGTGGTCGTCGCTTCGTCGCGCGCCATTTACGGGGAGGGCAGATACCTCAGCCGAACCTACGGTTATGTTTACCCGCTGTCCCGTACGGAGGAATACATGTCGCAGGGCGATTTCGAATGTAAATATCCCGGTGAACCGGCCCCGTTGACCTTGGTCGGAACTACCGAAGATTCGCTGATACATCCGACGTCCGTGTACGGAATCACCAAACATGTCCAGGAACAACTGGTAATGACCGTATGTCCGACGCTCGGCATCGCGCCCGTCGCTTTCCGGTATCAGAACGTTTATGGGCCGGGGCAGTCGCTCAGCAACCCGTACACGGGGATTCTCTCTATTTTTTCGACCCGGATTAAAAACAAAAACGGAATCAATGTTTTCGAGGACGGAAAAGAGAGCCGGGACTTCGTGTACATAGAAGATGTCGTAGACGCAACGATAGCGGGACTCGAAAAGGAACAGGCCGACGGAGAATCCTTCAACGTAGGTACGGGCGTCGCGACGGACGTGCTGACCGTCGCCGAGACGCTGATCGAAAAATACGGGATCGAAGTCCCTGTGACGGTCAGCGGGAACTATCGTCTCGGGGATATCCGCCACAATTACGCCGATCTGACGAAAATCAAAACGAAACTCGGTTTCGAACCCCGGTGGAGTTTCGACAGGGGGATTCGGCAATTTACCGATTGGGTGAATACCCAGGATATCCAGAAAGACCGGTACGAAGACTCCATCGAAGAGATGAAAACGAAAGGACTTTATAAATAGGCGGAACGATGACTCCCAGAATTGGCATAGTGACTGTTTTGTACAACAGCGCCGGCGTATTGCCCGAGTTTTTCGAGACGCTGGGGACGCAGAGATACACCAATTTTATCCTGTATATCGTCGATAATAAATCCCCGGACGATTCGCTTGCCGTCGCGCGGAAACTTTGTGCCTCCGCCCGGTTCGAAACCGTCGTGATCGAGAATGAAGAGAATTACGGAGTAGCCAAAGGAAACAATATCGGCATTAAAGCCGCATTGAGGGACGGCTGCGATAGGGTGTTGTTGTCCAACAACGATATCGTGTTGGTTCCGGATACCATAGAGTGTCTGGTGCGTGCGATGGAGAGCGGGAAGGCATGGATGGCGGTACCCAAAATTCATTTTCACGGGACGAATAAAATTTGGTATGCCGGAGGGTGTTACACTTATTTCGCCTGTTCGTCGCTTCATTACGGCATTTACCAGGAAGATAAAGGACAGTTC
Organism: Alistipes sp. AF48-12; assembly: GCF_003477565.1. Lineage (NCBI taxonomy): Bacteria > Pseudomonadati > Bacteroidota > Bacteroidia > Bacteroidales > Rikenellaceae > Alistipes > Alistipes sp. AF48-12. The sequence goes on along the minus strand of NZ_QUDJ01000006.1, from coordinate 99,365 downwards.
GACAAAAGCAGGTTCGTAGACTATGCGCCTACCTGTTTTATGCTTATCCGGAAAGAATTATTCGAAGAGATCGGATATATGGACGAGGCTTACTTCGTTTACTACGACGATACGGATTTCGTGTATAGGGCCCTTCGGCGCGGACACAACGTATTGTATGTGCCGGAGTCTTTCCTTCAACATAAGGAAAGCACTTCTACGGGCGGAAAGAAAAGCGATTTTACGCTCTATTACGACACGCGTAACAGGATCTACTTCACGCTTAAGCATTATACCGGGATACATTTTTTTCTGAGTAAATTGTATTATTTACTCATACCTTGCATTAAATCCGTTTACCGTTCCACGCCCCACGAAAAAGAAATAAAACGAAAAGCGATCAGAGACGGTTATCGGCTGTACGATGCGGTCCGGCCCGAAAGATCATAGAACGACCGTCCGGCTTACTCCCCGAGAATGCTTTACAGCTATACTTATTCCGTTCCGTACCTTCTCTTATTGTCGTTGTTTATTCTACTGACAGTCGTAGAGTATAACTATGACAATAACCGGAAGATTCGACAATGTGTTCGGATCTGTTGTTGCGCGCTGTTCGTTCTGTTTTTCGGTTTCAGGGGATTCGTCGGTTGGGATTGGGTGAATTATTATCCGGCGTATCAGGAAATCGTTCCTCTTTTTAGCAGGGGCTATCTGAATAATTACGATATCGGGACATTCGAGGGCGGGTTTGTAACGTTCATGTCTGTCGTAAAACTCATATCGTCGAATTATCATTTTTTTATACTCGTATGCGTTGTCATAGACGTCTCCATTTTACACGTTTTTTTCAAACGGCATTCCTCGAATTACGCATTCAGTTTCTTGATTTTTATTGCTTTGTATTTAGGGGCGGAGTTGGATATTTTGAGAAATATGAAAAGTATCGGGCTTTTCCTGCTTTCCGTAAAGTACATTCAGCAAAGGCGGTTTCTCCCTTATTTGCTTTTAATGACGCTGGCTTTCATGTTCCATTCCAGCACCCTGTTTTTGTTCCCGCTGTATTTTGTGCCCCGGACATTGCCCCGGCAGTGTTTCATCGTCGTATTTGTCGTCGGCAATCTCCTTTACCTTTCGCAGATCGCTTACATGGCCCCTTTGATTTCGGAAGGCGGGAGGCTTCTCGGGGGAAAATACGCGGCGTTGACCGGGGCTTATCTCAATTCGGATTTGTACGCGCAGGCAAGAGGCATTTCGATCGGTTACCTCGAGAGGACGCTGACCTTCGTACTGGTCGTTCTTTTTATAAAAAACTCAATACCCGCGAACATGCCGTTTTCTTGAACATGTTCCTGGTTTATTTGTTTATAAACTTATGGATGAGCGAAATAACGATCCTCGTGGATCGGATAGGTCTCTTGTTTTTACTCTCCTACCTGGTGCTGTGGCCGGCCGTTGCGCGGTGTTTTACATTAAAATCGAACAGGATGCTGTTCGTCGGAGGAATCATGATCTACTCTTTGATCCGGGTATCGATCTGTTCGAACAATATTTTGTATCGATACGACAATGTCCTTCTGACGGGAAGCAATTATCCGGAACGCATGTATATAATGGATAGATACAAAGACCAACTCCTAAATTCAAATTGATGAACGGGAAAAAATGCTTATTGATCAGTCCGGTGGCAGAAAATAACTTCGGAGGCGGAATCGGTTTGAATAAGAGCCGGATTCTTTTGACCGAATTATTCCGGGATAACTTGTACTGTGTAGATTTCCGAATGGGTGTCCTGTCCAATGTGCAGAAATTGCGCTGGACATTGCAAGGTTATACCGTAGGGTTGACCCGGTCCGTGAAAACGGAAGCTTTGGCCGTAATGGCACGCGAAGCCCCCGATTACGTTTTTATAAATAGCTCGAATTACGGATTGCTGGCCAAAGCTATTAAAAAGCGTTATCCCGGTTGCAAAATCGTTACTTTTTTTCATAACGTCGAAATCAAATACAGTTACGACGTGGTGCGCCGGCTGAAAAAAATAGGAAACGTACTCTCTTTTTTCGCATTTGCCTACAACGAATGGATGGCGATTCGATACAGCGATACGATTATCGCCCTGAGCGAAAGGGACAGCGCCCTGTTGCATAAGATATATAAACGATCCGCCGATTTTTTGGTGCCGGTGACATTCGATGACAAGCTGGATTACAACAAACTTACCGAACGCCGGGATCAAAAGCCTCGCGGAATTTTTGCCGGCAGTCTTTTTTTTCCGAATGAGTACGGTGTCCGGTGGTTCGTTCAGCATGTCGCTCCTCATGTAAACGCAGAGATCTTGATTATAGGCAAAGGGTTCGAAACGCTGAAAAACGATTTGGAATGCGATAACGTCAAAGTGATAGGAACCGTGGAAGATGTTTCCGAATATTTTTATCGCGCGGATTTCGTAATCGCCCCCATTTTCGAAGGTTCGGGGATGAAACTCAAAACGGCGGAGGCGCTGATGTACGGGAAAACGATCTTCGGCACCACCGAAGCCTTTTCCGGATACGCGTTGGATTTCGATCGGGTGGGAGGGCTGTGCAATACGGCTCGGGAATTCATCGATAAGATCAACGGTTATCCGTATCCGCAGAGGCGGTTCAACGAGGAAAGCCGAAAAATCTACGAACAAAATTACAGCATGGAACATTCGAGGCATTTATTCAGAATGATCTTTGAGAAAATATGAAAAAAATCTTGCTGATTTCCGCATTTGTTCCCAGCCGCAAGACCGCGGGCCAGAATTATACGCGGCAATTAATCGAGGATTTGAGTGGTCGGTACGAGGTCGATCTGATCTGTTTCAGGAACAGAAGCGAGGCGGAAGGGATAGCCGTTCCCGATACGAATATGCTGAAGTGTATCGTTGTCGACAAAAAGGATAAGTTGTTCAATGCTTTAAAATTACCATTTCTGCATCCGATCTTTACGGCTCGTTTTCAATGGTCGGTCGTCCGTTACATCCGTAAAAACAAGCATCGGTACGACGCGTTGATTTTCAATTTCGGACAGGTATTCGCCTATGCGCTATTTGCCGGACACTCCCGAAAAATAGTCATTACGCACGACGTGATGATCCAGAAATTTTCCAGGCAGAAAAACATATTCGGTTATCTTGAGAATAGGTTCGTAAAATTCAGCGAGAGACTATTATACAAAACCGCGACGCTGATATTTTGCCACAGCCCCAAGGACGAAACGCTCATTCGGAATATTTACGGCGTGAAGGCGCATCACATATCGTTGTATTTCGACGAATTGTTGCTGCGCACCGATTACAAGACGATCGTTCCCAAGGACTATTTTGTAATGTACGGCGCCTGGGGCCGAAAAGAAAACACAGAGGGTCTGACGTGGTTTCTCGACGAGGTGTTTCCCCGTACGCCCCGCCTGAATATAAAAATTATCGGCGGCAACATGCCTTCCGACGTCAGGCGAAAAATAGACGAAACCGACCGGGTCGAATATTTGGGGTTCGTAGAGAATCCGTACGGATATATCGCTGAAGCGCAAGGGCTGATCGCGCCTTTGTTTCACGGAGCCGGCATCAAAGTCAAAGTGGTCGAAGCGTTGGCGCTCGGCACTCCCGTATTGGGAAGCGCGGTCGCATGGGAGGGGATCGATCTCTACCTGCCGCTCGGGGAACATACCCGCATCGTCGACACGCCGGAAGAGTACGTGCGGATTTTAGAAAACCGGCGTCTGGTGACGATTGCCGACAAAATACGTTTAGCACAATCGTTTCGTGCCAAATATCAGACGAAATCCATTTTAAATTATCTGTAACCTAATTAAGGTTTCCTATGATCATTCGAAGTAAAGCGCCTCTGCGGTTGGGTTTAGCCGGCGGCGGCAGCGACGTATCGCCGTATAGCGATCTCTACGGAGGATTGATTCTTAACGCGACGATCAATCTTTATGCTCATTGTACGATCGAAGAGACGCAGAACGGCAAAATCGAGATTATTGCAACCGACATCGGGCAGGCGGCAATTTTCGAATCTTTGCCGGTACTTCCCGTCGACGGAACGCTGAACCTGCATAAGGGGGTCTATAACCGCATTGTGAAAGATTTCCGCGTTCCGGTGCCGTCGTGCCGTATCACTACTTATTCGGATGCGCCTCCCGGAAGCGGACTCGGTTCTTCGTCCACAATGGTAGTCGCCATTGTCAAAGCTTTTGTCGAGTGGCTCAATCTACCCCTGGGCGATTATGAAATAGCCCGGTTGGCCTATGAGATCGAACGGAAAGATCTTGCATTGAGCGGAGGAAAACAGGATCAATATGCTGCTACCTTCGGAGGTTTTAACTTTATGGAGTTTCTCAAAGACGACCACGTTATCGTGAATCCGTTACGCATCAAGAAATGGGTCGTCGATGAACTGGAAGCCAGTATATTGCTCTATTATACCGGAGCTTCCCGCAGTTCCGCGGAGATTATCGACGAACAGAAAAAAAACACGTCGCAAGGTAATAATCGGGCTGTCGAAGCCATGCACCGCATTAAACAAAATGCCATAAACATGAAGGAAGCATTGCTTAAGGGGGACATCTCTTCCTTCGCCAGAATCCTCGGACAAGGCTGGGAAGACAAAAAAGCAATGGCGTCGGCCATCAGTAATCCGGTCATCGAAGAGGCGATGGAGCGGGCCGTTCAAGCGGGAGCCATTACCGGTAAAGTCTCGGGCGCCGGCGGCGGCGGATTTATAATCTTTGCGGTGGAACCTACAAAAAGGTTGCAGGTGAAACGGGCATTGAATCAGCTCGATGGCAATATCGTCGAGTTTCAATTCAGCGAAGGGGGAACGCACGGGTGGAAAATTTTTCATTGATAAATAGCGGATTATGAATGTTGAACAGTGTATTGCGGATCAGATTCGGGCGTCGATATCGACCAAGCAGGCCATTTTATCGGACAAGGGGCTGATGCGGAACATTGCGGCCGCTGCCCAAATGATCGTGGATGCGTACGAACAAGGGAAAAAAACGCTCTTGGCCGGTAACGGCGGAAGCGCCGCCGATGCACAGCATATCGCAGGAGAGTTTGTCAGCAAATTCTATTTTGACCGGCCCGGTATTGCTTCCATTGCGTTGACGACCGACACGTCGATCATCACCGCCATCGGGAACGATTACGGCTACGATAAATTATTCTCCCGTCAAATACAAGCTCAGGGATCTGCCGGAGACGTGTTCATCGGCATTTCGACATCCGGAAATTCGGCAAATCTCGTGGAGGCTCTGCGCATGTGCGGGCAAAAAGGAATAAAAACGATAGGACTTACGGGATTTACGGGCGGCGAAATGGATTCGATGTGCGATTTATGTATAAAAGTGCCGTCCGGCGAGACTCCCCGGATACAGGAATCGCATATTCTTATCGGACATATCATCTGTTGCATCGTCGAAGAAAAACTTTTCGGCGACTTAAAGCCGAATCAATGATGCTTACCGCTTCGGTTGTCACATATCATACCTCGCTTCCGGAGGCGGGAGCCGTGCTGGATTGCGTCCTTCGTAGTTCTATCGATAAACTTTACATTATCGACAACTCCCGCAACGATGCCCTGCGCATTTTGGAAAAACGGTCTTCGAAAATCCGGTATATCCACAACGCCAATATCGGTTACGGCGGAGCTCACAATCTCGCTATCCGGGAAGCGATGGAACTCGGTGCGAAATACCACGTCGTTCTGAATCCGGACATTCGGTTTGCGCCGGAAACAATCGAATCCCTCGCCTGCTATATGGATGCTCACGAAGACGTGGGACAAATCATGCCCAAGGTTTTCTATCCGGACGGACGGTTGCAGTATCTTTGCAAACTGTTGCCCACCCCGGCCGATCTGATATTCCGCAGATTTTTGCCGACCGGTTGGGCTAAAAAGAGTCGGGAACGTTTCGAATTACGTTTCTCCGATTACGATAAAGAGAAGAATATTCCTTTTCTGTCCGGTTGTTTTATGTTCTTGCGCGTAGAAGCGCTCTGCAAAGTCGGGTTGTTCGATGAACGTTTTTTTATGTATGGCGAGGATATCGATTTGTCGCGCAGGATGCACCTTCAGTACCGTACGATGTATTACCCCGGAGCATCCATCGTGCATCTGCATGAAGCGGCTTCGTATAAAAACCGGAGAATGCTGCTCATTCACATACGTAATATAATCCGGTATTTCAACAAATGGGGGTGGTTTTTCGATGCCCAGCGTAGAAAGATCAATAGACGGTTGTTGAAAGATCTGAATTATAATCGCTGATATTATATCGGTTGACGGTACGTACCTTGTAATACCCGATTGCCGGAACTGTTTTCAGAACGTGCTATTCATAGCGAGGACGAACGGTTCGGTCGTTCTTTTCGGTGATACGGAAAGCGCTGGCATATTCGCTGCCGATGTCCTTGTCTTTTATCGCGATGCGGGCGTCGGCGGTGTAATCGGCTCGAAGCGAGGGGGCAGGAGGCGGTGCGATCGCTCTTACCGGCCTTGTCGTTGTTTATAGGTTGAATAACAAAAAATCGGATGGTTTCCATCCGGATTTTTTGTTGACATTGCCGGAGAAGCAAATGACTGGCGGAGCAGACCCTTCGACGGGGGAATAACGTATGCTGGCAGAAATAGCAATATCCCGCGTCTATCATGTGATTCCTCGGGAATGAGTGTCTGATAATTAGGGTTTGATGTCTGTATAACAGCAAGGGTAATAGTTGTTTAAAAGCCGTTCCTGATTTGGGACGGATAGGGTCGCAGGAAGGTTATGCGCCCCTGCTTTTTACCGTTTTTCCTTTCAGGGCCTAAAAAGAAAAAATCCTTACATATCATGGATACATAAGGATTTTTCTATCTTTTTCAGCCTCTTTATCAGAGCTTTAAGAGCGGAAAACGAAAACCGAACCTTCGGTTTCAATCCATTATGGATCAATATATTCAGGCTCTTTGTTTGTTCTCAGGTCACTTATAAGCAGTGCTGATCTTACAGCCTATTGTATTCCTTATGCTTGTACAAAAATAGCAAATAAATCGATTATACAAGCAAAACAATCATCAAAATCAACCGAATAAAGTTAATGGAATACATTTACAGAATTTGCGGTTTCTGTGGACGTATAATCATTTCGGGCACAAATACACTATTATTTATAAGATGTGTGATATCGTGAGTTATGTAGAATTTTATGGCATTGTCTCCACATGGATTTACGCGAAGCGCCAACGACAAGATCAAGCGAGATATGGATCATTTACGGAGCCGGATCGGCGACAAATTCCGTTTAGCGCAGTAAATCGATATATTTTCACTAAAATTATGTCATTTCCGGATTCAGGTTGGCTTGGATGAATCTTAACCCGGGTGGAAGTTGCCCCGGTTTTAATTCGGTTTGTTATCGTTGTCCCTGAAATTCGTTGCCTTTGCGAGCTTATCCCGTTCAAGGATTGACGGTACACCAGCAGACTTCTTCCGAATGCCGGACAAAGAGGTCCCTAAAAAATCAACCTGCCTCGGCGATAAGTCTGCAATCGGATTCCCTCTCCGGCCGGATGATTTAGGCCCGTCGCATCGACTCGGCTCCGGAAATCCTTATCGTCTGCCCCCTTTCTGAGCTCTCTCTCTGTGAACTCGCAAAAATGTCCAGCCATATCGGACCGAAGCGCCCGAATGTAAAGTCATGTCAGGACAAGTCGTCTTCCCTGACGTTACTTCACTGCAAGCGTAGCCGGCAGGGGCGCAAACGGGGCAGATTTGTCCATTCGGTGCAGACAGTTGTAGCCGTATATTCGTGCCAGCCTTTTTCCCGGGCACCGCGGGGTTTTCCCTATAAAAAACTCGATAAGGCCCTTTTCTCCTTGAAAAACGGTTTAACAAAATCACCAACGGGTTGCACATGCGCCCAGCAAAGTTAGGTTTTCGTTTAACGAAAACATTTCGGTTTAACGAGTTAAACCGAAACTCGAAATGCTTCGGTGTCGCATTTCTTAACAGACACGACCTTGAATCGGGAGCAGTGTGGATTTGTAGCCAACCAAAACTACGTGCGATTATCCAACGACGGCATATCTGTTAATCCGCCATCCGGACTACTCCAGACTTTTTAAGACTATTCGTGACACCGGGCAGGGAAACATCCCTCGGTTATGAATGAACGATACCTCACGGGAGAAGCAATATCTGCCTACCTGCATATCTCGCTCCGCACGTTGCAGAATTTGCGCGACAGTCGGCAGATACCTTTCACCGTTATCGGCGACCGAAACATCATCTATTCCGAATCCGGTATCCGCGAAACACTTCTCAACAATATGCGGCACATTGAGAAGCCATGCTAATGCAGGCAAAGTACTGACCATTAAATAGGCTAATATAACAAATTGAAAATATGAGCACCCCGGTAGGTCGGGGGATTGCGTTATGCTAATTAACCCTTATTTCTATCTGTATTCGGCCGGGCATATTGGGCGAAAGGCTCTCCTTCCGTTTTCTCAATCGCTGCTTCGTATACTGCCTCGACACTAACAAATTCTCTGCAGTGGCGGGATAACTCACCATCTATGCCGACGTCGAATCTCAGGCCGAATATCTGTGTCGTAGTCTGGAAATAGTTCGAGTTGGTTTTAACAGAGTCCTCAAAGTATTCCGTGAAGTTACGATACCGTACCGTAGGCCTTGTTTGCCCTATGGAAGATTGTCAGAAAGACGAGAGGGATTGTCTGCATTTGCAGACAGCCCCTCTCGTGCGGAAAGTTCGTCCTTCGTCAAAATGTCGGATCCGGCCGGAACTACGATTTGAGAATCGTTTCGAGCCAGCGGTCGATCCGATAGCAGTCGTATACCTCGGCAGGTATGTCCCGGTAGGGAGATGTCGTGAAGCCGGGCGGCACGACGGGATTCTGCCGGTCCACGATCAGAATATTGTTCGAGTCGTAGAAGTCGTATTCGGCGATATGTCCGTTCGTGGTTATGAGTTTTCTTTTGGCGCCCATCGTTTCGATGCACCGCATCGTGAGGCCCGTTTGCCGGGGATGCTGGATATCGATTACTGCCCGCGATTTGCGGTAGAGATCGAGCAAGCCGGCTTTCGGCAGCGGGGCGAAGCGGAAATCCCTGACCGACGTGCCGCGCAGGCTCTTGTTCTGCAGCTTCATTTTCCAGTACAGGATCCGGCTCTGGAAAAACATGTAGGCGAAGCAGCGTCCGCCGGCCCGCTCGATCTGCCCGGTCACGCGGCGCAGCAGCCCGTACCGGTCGCTGTGAACCGTGCCGACGAACATCAGATCGTAGCGGTAGTCAGGCTCCTGCCGGCCGATTTCCTCGTAATCTCTCAGGTAGAACAGCGGCAGGAAGCGGATGCCGAGCTTCTCGCAGTCGGGTTTGTCGAACGAGAAGGCCCGGTCGAACACGGGCAGGATACGCAGCGCGTTGCGGTTGTTGGCAATCGAGTCCCAATGGTAGATAATCAGCTTCGCCTCGGGATGCAGTTCTTTGATTTTATCGAGATTCTCGACGGAAATGGACTCGCCCTTGATGAAAAAGACGTAGTCGTACTTCCGGTTTTTGGTGCGCTCGATGATCCGGGCATGGTAGCGGTCGATGTAGCGGGCCAGCAGATTCCGGTTGATCCGGATTGCGGCTTTGATCGCGAACGAGTTGGCCGGGCGCTCGTCGAAATAGTCCACACGGGCTCCCATGCGCTCCATCTCCGCGCGGATTTCGTTCTGATAGCCGAACGCTTGCGCGGAGAAGAACAGAATGCTTTTGTTTTCTAAAAACATGATCGTTTATAACTAAAATGGTGCAATAGACGGTTTGCGCGCGGACGCGTTCCGGGAGTCGGTCCGTTTCTCCGGGAAAGGAAATTGCTTTAAGAAGACGAGTCGAAAATTGCTCCGTAGGCGTTACGAGGCGTATCGTTACCGTATCGTTTATGGTACGCCGCGGAATGGAGCCGGAAGGACGGCTTCGTATCGATCGGGACGACTCGTATCGCGGCCCCGACTCGCCGGTCGACAGGATTATGACCAGAAGGGCGGAGGGATTTCGATGCGCCGGAGAACTGCCCGGGACAAAGTCTGCCGCCGATGCGGGGCGGAGCAGAATCTTGCCGGGACGTCCGCCGCTTGTACGGGTAAGTCCGGATTCGTCGGGGGCGACGGGGACGGACTATTTGTACAATCCTTTTCGTTTCATTTCCTCGATCGAGTCTTCGTACCGGTCTGCCTGCACCTGCTGGCCGTCTACCCACCGGGCGAACCGCTCGATGCCGGCGTCGAACGACCAGCGGGGAGAGAATCCGAGCAGCCGCCGGGCTTTCGAGATATCGGCAAAATTGTGGCGGATGTCGCCCAGCCGGTAGTTCCCGCTGACCGTGAGAGGTGCCTCGGTGCCGTATTTGTCGATCAGCGTGCGCGCGACCGTCATGACGTCGGTCGCCACGCCCGTGCCGACATTGAATGCCTCGCCGTCGGCCGAGGTCTTTTCCAGACCGAGGATCGTCGCGTCGGCCACATCGTCGATATAGACGAAATCGCGCGTCTCGCGGCCGTCCTCGAAGATATTGATTCCGTTTCCGTTTTTAATCCGGGTCGAGAAGATGGACAGGATGCCCGTGTAAGGGTTCGACAGCGACTGGCCGGGTCCGTAGACGTTCTGATAGCGGAAGGCAACCGGGGCGATGCCAATCGCGGGACAGACGGTCATCACGAGCTGTTCCTGCACCTGCTTGGTGATGCCGTAGACGGACGTAGGGTGAATCGCCGAGTCTTCGGTCGTCCCGACCAGCCGTAGCGGCTTCGTGCAGCCGGGGTACTTGCACTCGAAGTCTCCCCGTCTCATGTCCTCGTCGGCGCGCGAGAGCGGATAGACGTATCCCATCTCCTCGCTCAGATAGCGTCCCTCGCCGTAGATCGCGCGCGATGCGGCGACAACAACCTTAGATACCGAATGCTTTGTATTCGTGAGTATATCCAGCATCAGCGAAGTTCCGCCGATGTTGACGGCAGTGTATTTCTCGATCTCGTACATCGATTGTCCGGTTCCGGTCTCGGCGGCCAAATGGATCACGGCATGCTGTCCGTCGAGGGCCCGCAGCCAGTCGTCCCGGTCGGTTACGCTGCCGCGCAGGAAGCGCACGCGGTCGCGGATGCTGCGGTATAACGGGGAGGTGTTTTGGGGGTACTTACCGTGAATCTGCGGCGACAGATTATCGAGCACGGTGACTTCGTATCCTTTGTCGGCGAGCTTGAGCGCGACGTGCGAGCCGATAAAGCCCGCGCCGCCCGTGATCAGAATGTTTTTCATGACGTATCCTTGATAAACAAATTTTATGAGACGAATTCTCCCCGAGGATCGGTCCTGTACCACCCCTTTCGTACCAGGTCGTACCGCTTGACGATCCGGGCCGGAGCGCCCACGATTACGCAGTAGTCCGGAAAGACGCCCCGGACGACCGAGTTGGCTCCGACGACCGATCCGCGTCCGATCCGCGTCCCGGGTAGAATGCATGCATTGTCGCCGATCCATGTCTTATCGCCGATAAAAACGGGTTCGATCTGATAAGAGCGTTCGAGTGGCGGGGTTTCCGGATCCGAATTGCCCTTCGAGGCGTCGTATTGGCCGTGACTGTTGTCGGATATGTAGATCTTGCTGGCCATCAGTACGTGATTGCCGATCTCGATTTTTTGCATGGCGCAAATATGTACGTGATCGTTCAGTTGTACGTTCTGCCCGAAACGGAGAACGCACGGTCCGTCGGAATAGGCTTCCAACCGGCATCCGACGCCGGTCGTCAACCCTATACCCGAGTCGATATATTTCTTCCCCCGCAGATCGAACGGGAAACGGATGAGCCGTGCCCGCCTCCAAATTATCTTGGTTCGCAGGAGCCAGCATAGCATTTGTAATTTTCGGAATGTCCCGTACTGATTGTGCGTGACAGCGAATTTATTCGAGCAGAATGTCGAAAAGCTCTTGATAGTTCTTGGCATAAGGTTCTTGTATCGGAATCCGACATACCGGTGTAAAGTCCTTGAAATCTCCTTCGATAGCATTTTGCATCAAAGAGGAGAGACGGTTAGGGTCGTCCGGAGTGAAAAAAGCAACCCGCGCGCAGCCTTCGGCAGCTTCGCGGGCATAATCCTTGTCGGCGAGAATCATCGGACGGGCATACCGGGCGAATTCCGAAATGGGTAACCCCCATGTCTCAAGCCGTGACGGGAAAAGCAGACAATCGGTCGCAGCGTAGTATTCGTTCATCTGTTTTTTGTCGAGCAGGCCCGTAAATTCGATATGTCGCACATGTTTGTATCGGTTGTAAACCCATGTAGAGTATTTCGATTCGGTCCCGTCTATAGTCAGAACGACTTTGAAATCCTTTGCTGTTCGACCATTAAGAATCTCTACCGCTTGGCAGACGACTTCGAAATTTTTGAAAGGTCTGCTTAGCGAAGGGAAGAAAAATGTCCGGCAAGGCCGGCATATCGGCGGTGCGGCGGAGAGATTCGTTTGCGAGCGGTTAACCGGTCTCGCTACGACGATTTTATCGGGGTCGATTCGGAACATCCGGCCGATCGATTCCTTGAACCAGTTTTGCTGGACGATGTAAAAATCGTTCTTACGGATGTTGATCCGATACAGATACTTATAAAACAGCGTGAAAAGAATGTATGTCTTGTCGAATTTCCAGTTACGGAGCCTGACCGAATTGAAAATGATCGGATTGTGCATGTATACCGCTCTTCGATGAGCCCGGACATTCGGAGTCGTGTCGTGCAATGAGAGCCACAGATACGGTTTGAGTCGATGCGAGAGCCGGCGGAAGTAAACGTATTCGTAGTACAACCTGTTGATCCAGTGTTTTTTGCTGCTCGGTAATTCGATGTAGCGGATATGCGGAAAATCGGCCAACTTTCGGTCGTGTACCAGTGCGATCACTTCATAGGTCGCAAGCAGGGGACTTGAGTTGAGATAACTGAGGCATTCCTGCAATATAGTCAGAGGCCCTCCGGATGTCAGGTTAACGGCCGATATGACGATCGTGCGAGAATTCATAGGCTCGATTTGTTTTATGAGTCCAATAGTACATAAAGAAGAAAAAGACGGTTCCGTTCAACGTATAATGTCCCCCTCGGAGCATGAATGAAACGATCAGGAAAACGATGCTCGAGTTGATGAGACTGTTGCGATTGTAATTTCTCCCGACGAAAAGAAAAAACAGCGATAGACCGATCAATCCCGTTTCCGAGTAGAGCCGGATCAAAAGCGAGTAACCGTCGTATTTGTTCAGTCCGTAAGACGGGTGATCCGACACGTATACTTTCTCGTAGTTGTACGGGTGATTTCCCAATCCGGTGCCGGTCAGTCGGTTAGGGGCATGATGCGCGACGTATAGGTTCATCAGGGTCGCGTACGAACTCAGATTGAGCATTTCGATATATTCGGGCTGCAACTGACGAATGCCGTCGAAACTGTCCCCGATTTTCGTTGTGATCTCGGAAAAAACGCTTTTCTCGTCGGAGTTGCCGGTATCGGTTCTGCCTACGAACAGCACCGTCAGCAGGAATACGGCCGGCCATAGGATTAACCGGACACGACGGCTGCTACGAAAGAGCAATTTATCGGCTAAGATCAAACCGGACACGACATATCCTATCGTACTGAATGTAAGAAACATGGCAAACAGGAGCAACAGCGTGTGTCGTTTGTTGCAGTTTTTAAAGGCCAGTATGTGGTAAGCAACGGCCGGTGTCAGCAGAGTGGCTAAGAGCCCTGTTTCCATGACAATTCCGTTGACACGTAAGAAAATTCCGCCGACTGTAGGCGAAGTCGTCCCGAGATCTTTGGCTGTGAATATCTGGAAGAGGTTGAATGAGAAAACCAGATAGACGAAAAACTGCAGGACGGCCAGCCCGCTCACAACGAGGGACAGTTTCAGATATTTCTGAAACAGTTCGGGAATATCGTTTCTGCTGTATTGGAAAAGGACATAATAGAACGAGCAGAAAAGAAACAGCATGATGTACTGATTGACGAACCGGTCTGCAGGATAGTGTATCCATGCGATCAGAACCAATTCGTAAAACAGTAAGAAAAGAAATGCGCACAGCAAATTCCTGCTCACAGGAAGTTTCCCATATGTTCTTGCCAGCAGAACGACACCGACCAGTAATGCCCCGAATTCGAGGACTGTCGGGAAAATCCGGGAAAGGAAAGCTGTCGGAAGGAATACGCCTGCCACAGTCAGCCATTGAATCGTCTGTCGCAGGTCGAATGTTAACGGTTTGAATGTCACGGCTTAGGTCCGACTCGGTTGATTTCGTCGAACAGGTTCTTACGCTGTCGGAATTTCTCTGTTTTCGCTTTGTTGCCAACGATACGGTAAAGTAACCAAGTTGCTTTTGTCAGTACTTGGTAATTAAAATCGACTATGCGAGCATAGCGTTGCGAACAGGTCTTGTGAAAATAGATTCTGCGTGAAATCAGAGCCCTGCGTTCCCGGTCTGCGCTATTTACGAAACTTTTCCCTTCGAGATGGATGATTTTGGCCTTGGGAACGCTAACGATCCGGTACGCGGCTTTCGCTATCCGTCGGCAAAGCTCGGTTTCTTCGTAATACATGAAAAAGTCCGGATCAAACGCACCTACGGAATCCAACACCTGACGAGGAATCATCAGGTCGGCGCCTACGATGAAACCGACTTCAATCGTATGTTCCGTATAGTTGAACAGTCCGTTTCGGCCGAAGCGCAATCGGGACAGCAAACGGTGCATTGCCTGATCCGTTTCGTCGAAAATCGAGGGACGGACACGGTTGAACGAAACGTTGGGCTGCATGTCGGCCGTATACAGATTGCCCCCGACAGCTCCCGTGTCGGGATGGCTGTCGAGATAGTCGCTCAGGATGCGGACGGCGTTGTTTACCAGAATCGTGTCGGGATTCAGGAACAGGATGTTCCGGCCCCGGGCGATCCGGAGCCCTTCATTGTTCGCCCGGCCGAAACCGACGTTCTCAGCAAGCGGCAGATACGTCACCCGGTTGCCGTAATGCTCGTGGACAACGCGTTCGGAGTCGTCCTGCGAGTGGTTGTCGACGACGATGATTTCGTAGACGATGTCTTCGGTTTTGTCGAGGATCGAATCGATCGCTGGCACGAGTAGCTGCGAGGTCTTGTAATTGACGATGATAACGGAAACATCCATATGATTGTACTTTCTGTTCGTGCCGGATGCGAGGGATGCCGGTCGGTATTCGGACTGCGGTCGTTCGCGCCGGCTTTCGGCCATGCTTGCCGAGCGAGCGGGAAACTCGTCGCGCCACCGATAGTTTCTATTTCGGATTTTCGGGACTTTGAAGTAACGCATCGAGTTCTCCGATCCGGTCGGCCAATTCGTGTCGGTCCAGTTCCCACCAGCGGCAGTTTTCCAGCGCGGTGATCTGCCGCTCGTCGAAACGCTTGCGGATCGTGCGGGCCGGATTGCCGGCGACAATTTCGTACGGGCCGACGTCTTTCGTGACGACACTGCCTGCTCCGATCACGGCTCCGTTACCAATCCGCGATACGCCGGGAAGGATGATCGCGTTCGCTCCAATCCAAACGTCGTGGCCGATTTCGAGAGGCGGCCTTTCCAGCATGTCCTTTTCGACATATCCCATGACGGGATTGTACAGAATCGGATGAGTGGTGAAACGTCCGGACGGGTGATTGGCCCTGAAAATTCGCACGCCGCTGGCGATCGAACAATAATTGCCGAATGATACATCTGGCGGAATGTTTTCCGTGTCGAAACAGCCACCGTAGGTTCCGTATCCGATTCGGATGCGGTGTACTTCGGCATACAGCTTTCGGACTTCGGACGAAAACGCAAGACCTCCGCCGCTACGGGCGATGATCCGAAGCAGTATTCGGTGTGCATGCCTGTTTTTCAGGCATCTATATAAAAAAGAAAACATGATTGCTATCTTCGGTAATAGCGATAGACAGTACCCAAGGCGGTTCGGAGACCTTTTCTTGTCGGGAAACGTGGAAGTCCGAGATGACGGATTTTCAGAAGACCTCCGGTGACTATCCATGCCGGAGCCAGTTTGTAGAAGGCGTTGCGCAGCCGTTGGTACTGATAAGGTTGCATCTGCTCCAGACCGCGTATGTCGAGCGGGCTCAGCGAGAGAATTCCGGCATCTCTTGCTTTTTCGGCGAGTTCCGCGCCCCGCGCGTTGCGGGCAAGCAGGAAACTCCGTCCCTCTTGCTCGGTAAAGTCCGGATATCCGTCTTTCGTATGCCATGCGTCTCCGACAACCAGGTCTGCGTATTGGCCGATGCCGTCCGGACAGATCTTGCACCGGAAACGGACGTCGCGTCCGAGCACTTGTCCCCAGCTTTCGTTATAGGAGCAGCGGAAAATTTTACCGTCTTCAAAGCTGACTTTGAAATCGCCCGGCCAGCCGTCGCCCCGGTATCTGAGCGAGACGACAGGAGTCGGATCGGCCGCCCGCGCGATTAATTTTCGGGTAGCGTTATAGCTCGGCATGCCGGCACAGACTAGCGAAATCCAGTATTCGATCCGGGACTTATGTTCTGGGTGGAACTTCGTATATTCGCGCAACGCCATGACGTCGCACGGTTTGCCGATGAACAGATACCGTTCCTCCGAACTGTTCAGCAGCTCGTCGATCCGGTCGAACATGAGGGCCGGAGCGTAACGTGACGAGGCACATGCGCGAACCTCCTCCTCCGTGCGAGACAATTTCAGACCGTTGTACAGATAATGTCCGTCACGGGTCCCTACTTGCAATACCCCGGTCGCCTGTTTCGTACGGAGCAGGTGGAGCGCCAACGCGGTGACGACTCCGCCCGACGAACCGGTCCGGCGGATATGCGGATCGCAGGCCCAGCCTTCGTATGCCGCTTTGACCGGACCGCAAAACGTCTCTCGCGTGTCGATGCAGTCGAGGCGGATGCCCGGACAGAGTTTTTTCAATTCGGTCTGTGTCGCTTTGGCGATTCGATTTTTGGAGGCCGGTTCGTAGAATCCGTTTTCCGCCAATCTCATGCGCACTCCGTCGCGCCGGGCGAGCGCCTCGCACAGCCCGCAACCCAAACACAGCGACGAGCCGACGATTTTCCGCAGTTTAAAACTCATTCCGCAGGTGTATTCCGATAACTTACCGATCATTCTTTCCTTTTCCGGTTCGACGATTTGCCGATCGATCTGCTCGATCCGTTTTTTCAGGTCGCTTCTTTTTCCGAAAGCGGCGAGCAGGCCGGCCGTGATTTCGTCCGAGTCCATAACCGTCAGGTCTCCCATTTCCGGATAGCCGAGCGTCTCGACGAACAGCCCGTTGAACTTGCGGCTGTAGGCTAACGGATAGACCGGAACGCCGGACGAGACGGCCGCGATGCACGCATGCATCCGCGCGCCGGCGAAAAAGTCCATGCCGGCGATGTAGGACTTGGCTTCGACGGGAGTCCGGAATGCCGGCGCGACAATGGCCCGGGGATACCGGGCCTGGAGTTCCCCGACGACGTGCGTGTCCTCGTCGACGAAGTCCGGTCGTCCGATCACATGGGAAATCAGATGCAGCTCCACGTCCTGACGGGACGAAAAGGCATCGAGTATGCCGAGCATTGTCCGGGAGTAATCCGACCGGAGGCCGAACTGGTTGTTCTGTGTGTAGCCGCCATGCCACAGCAGACCCGATATATTGATCCCTACTTTGGTCTTCTCTCCGTCGAACGCTGTCTTTTCGTAGGGCAGGAAAAATGCCGCGTCGATCGTTCTCTCGACGGGCTTTTGGGGCAGCAGTTCGCGGGCGCAGTCGAAGCTCATTCGGTCTCGGGCGAAAATCAGCCCGGCTGCGCTCATCGACCGGGCGGCTTTCCGACGGGCTTCCTCGCTGGCGTAAGGCCCGATCGTCTGCGGCAGCAGAATGTATTGCCTGCGCAGCCGTCGCGCCCACGATTTAGTGAAGTCCATATTCCGGAAGCGGGTGATGCCGTAAATGTCCGAATAACTGTCGCCGGCCCCGATGTCGGCGACCAGATCGTACCGCAGAAAATCGAGTGCGAACAGCGGCGTCCCGACCCGGAGCGGGTTGGCAAGACATCCCTTTGCGAATGCGGGAAGATCGCCGCCCAGAAACGGTCGTACGGTCTGGACTGGAATCCGTTCCCGTCCCGTGTCGAGCATGCCGCGACCGCAGCGGCTCGCTCCCCACAGCGTGTAGTCGAACCGGATGCCGGTCCGGTGCGATACCTCCTCGAACAGAATGATCGTCGAATAGGAGAGCGCCGCGACGCCCAGATTGCCGCAATAGGGATCGGCCCAGAGAATGCCGAGACGGAGATTTCGTTTATTGTTTTTCATCGTTCGAACGGGTGTGAAGAATTCGACCTATTTCGGGTAGGGATCGTTCGGGCAGGGATCGTTGTTCCCGTCTCCAGAAAAGGCAATACCATGGTCTCATCCATCGTCTCAGAGGCGAATGATTTTCAAGACTGAAAAAATCGTCTTGTTTCCCGAATAGCGGGAGAGTGCGATTCGCATATTTTTCCCGTTTGGCCGTAAAATCCGGTTCTTTGAGCGGTGCGGTATGGTACCACAGAAATCCGCCGTACAGCAGTTTGTGACTGAATATATATTTGAATCGTTTCAGCGACCGGTCCAAGGAAAATGATTCGATCAGGCAGTTGCCGTATTTTGCATGTTCGGATCGAATGGGCTGCGGTGTATAATAGGACATCGGAGATATTTTAAACAGTAAATGATCGTGTATCCCGTTGAATGAGGGAAACAGACCGTTGGCATAGCTGCCCGTCGGCAGCATCCATTTGCCCGAACGCTCGTACAGGTTGATTCCGGAAAAAGAGACCGGATATTTTTTATTCGCCGCTTTTTTCAGCGTATAGCGGCTGTATCGCGTCACCTGCTTGTCCGACGGAATGAGGAATCGGAACCTTCGTGAAAGCAGTTCGGGGAATACGTTCGTCAGGTCTGCGAAAAAATGAATCTGTCGGGCCGCCACATTTTCCGTGAAAGTTATCCGCTTTTTTTCGGTCGTGCGGAATGCGTCGCAGAACTCTTTCAGCTTGTCTGTGAAATAGATCTGGTCGGCGTCTATTTTCAAGGCGTATCGGTACGATGCTTTCGACAGCGTGTAGTTGTAATAGTTCGACAGCAGGTGGATCGATGTCTCGGGCAATGCGGACGCGTAGCGGAATTCTTCTTCTGTCAGATGATGCGACAGCACGACGGGACGATAAAAATACGTACGTATCTTATCGGGGTATTGCCGCCTTTTGCTTTCGATGATTCGGGGCGAGTCGTCGTCGCACGGCTGATAGACGATAACCAGTTCGTCGAGCGCTTCGATGCACGAGTCGATACAAAGAGCCAAAAACTCCGCATCGTTCTTAACTCTCAGCAGCCCTGTCACGCCGACGGGTCTCGGACGGGACAGGTACGATCGGTCGACGAAATATTCCGAGTTGTCGTAGTCGATGTCCCGGCAATATTCACACGTACATCTCATAGCTTGAAAATAAGAAATGACAAGTCAAACGGATTTAGCCGACAAGAGGCGGACACGGAAAATATGATGACGAAAAACGTTCCGGTGCAGAATCGGTTCATCCGATTGGGAATTCATTATTTATCGTTCAGCGTGCGCAGTAGGTTTCAAAGTCAGGCAACTTTTTCGGAAACTTCGACTTGTCGCTTTCGAAAAAGGCTGCGAAATAAGGTTTCATAACAGGTAGCAGACCGCGCTTGTCCAACGCAGGAAACGTGCTGTGCAGAAATTGTCTCCACGGAATCGTATGGCTTCGATAAAGTTGCTTGTTTTTAGTTCGTATCGATTCTCTCATCGCGGCGAGATGATACCATAAAAATCCGCCGTATAGCATACGTTGCGCTGGTTTGCGCATGATCTCGATGTAACTCGACGCGTAGCGATTGTCAGCTCCTGCATGAGGGAGTTCAAAAGGAACGAAATAGGTTTGAGGCGATATTTCGAAAAAAACGGTATCACCCACTCCGTTGAAAGGAGGCAATATGCCGTCTCGGTCTCCCAGACAAACGCTCCATTCGTTACCATCATGAAAAAGATTGATGCCCGAAACGGTCAACATCGGCTTTTCGTTGGACAACAGATGGAATACGTATCGTTCATAGGCCCGCACGATTTTTTTTGAAAGGTTGTGTATCCAGAACGCGGTGGGGAATAGTTTGGGGAAACGTGCCGAGAGCCGGTTATATGTTTGTAGCGCGTAGCTGGCGGCCGCGTCGGAGAACCGGCCGTGTTCTTTTTGTTCATTCCGGTACGCGTCGCAAATACACTGAAGTTTTTCGGGAAAATATATTTGATCGGCGTCGATTTTCACGGCGTATCGATACGACGCTTTCGAGAGCGTGTAGTTGTAATAGTTGGCGAGCAGATGGATTGAGTCGGACGGCAATTTCTTGGCGTATTCGAGTTCTTCGACGGAAAGATTGTGGGATAGAACCCGTGGCCGGTAAGAATACGCCCTGATCTTGTCCGGATATTGTCTGCGTTTGGTTTCAACGATCTGCTGGGTCCGGTCATCGCTCGGTTGGCATACGATGATTAGTTCATCAAGCGGTCCGATACATGAATCGATACATGCCGACAGAAAGTCTTCATCATTTTTTACCCGAAGCAGTCCGCTTACGCCTATTGGCCTTTCTTTACTCAGATTTGCGGTCAGATCAATGAAAAAGTCGGAACTGTCATAATCTGCGCCGCTGCAATATTCGCAGGTGCACTTCATTGGGCTGATTTTCTTTTTATCCAGTTTTTTGCTTTGTTTACTTCATGGAACCGGAACAATGTGGCTCCTCCGAGGTAACATATAAGGCCGGCGTCGTACATAAAATCAATTGAGCCCATGCGCTTGATACGATAATTTTGCAACTTAGCATGGCCAAGGCGGTTCCTGCAGAAAGCGAAATGACGGGTGTCAAATGACGAAGTTGCTGCATGTATCCGATAGGCATTACTTTTTTTACGTAATGGATCATCACCACCAAGTCGATCACTCCAGAGGCGACCATACCCCAGCAGATAGCGATCAACCCCCATGGCAGTGTCGTGACCAGAATGACGAACGCGATTGATTTGCCCCATAATTCCGATTTCAGTGCCAGACCGCTTCTCCCTTTTACATTGACCAGTTGCCAGTTCAGAGCCATAAGCGGGTAAGGAAGATAAGCTATGCAAAGAATCGAAAGGATTTTTACCGAATCTATCCACTTCTCGGTCAGCACGATCCGAATCAGCGGTTCCGCCAATATGCTCAGGCCGACCATTAGCGGAAATATAACGAGGCCGATGTGCGCAACGAGTCCAGAAACGATTGTTTTAGCGTTTCTTCGTCGTCCTGAATGGAACATTGGGCCGGATAAAGGGCGCGAGTGATGATGGAAGATATATTTACGGATGGAAACATCGCCAATGTCTGCGCCCTGTTGAAATACCCTACGTCCGAGGCGCTGAACTTTTTGCCGATGATCAGCGTGTAGACATTGCTGTAAAGAACGTGCAGTATGCCGACCGCCAACAGCTTCGATCCGAACGAAAAAAGCGAACGGAAAGAGGTCCATGAAAAAACCGGCCGCAACCTCCATCGGACGAAAGTCCATAACAATAGGGAGTTCAGAAAGTTGTTCGCAAGCGTCTGAACGACCAGCGCCCAAACTCCGTAGCCTTGCCATGCGAGCATGACACCGCACAGGCCGCTTGCCGTGACCGATACGAGCGACAACTTGGCCTGTGTCTTGAAGTCGAGTTCGATGGTGAGTTTCGCCCGCTGGACGATCGAGAAAGCCATCAGTACGACCGTCAGGCCGATCCAGCGGGTAACGGGCGTCAGCTTGGGCTCCGAATAGAAATCGGCTATCCACGGGGCGGCGGCATAAAGCGCCGCATACACTACAGCTGCAATAGCGAGGTTCGAGTAGAAAACCGTCGAGAAATCGACGTCGCTCCGATCCTTCTTCTGTACCAGCGCGTTCGAAAACCCGCTGTCGATAAATTGCTGCGCAACAGCCAGAAAAATGCCGAGCATGGCGATCAGACCGTAATCCGACGGCGAAATCAGCCGGGCAATGACGATGCTCAGCAGAAACTGTACGCCCTGTACGGAAAATCGTTCGACAGCGCTCCATATAATTCCGTTGGCGACTCGGTTCTGTTGCGGTTTCGTCATGAAGCAGCGTTACCTGTTTTGGTACATATCCTCGTAGTATTTTACATACTCTCCCGAGGTCACGTTGTCGATCCACTTTTGGTTGTCGAGGTACCAGCGGACGGTTTTTTCGATGCCTTCCTCGAATTGCAGCGAAGGTTCCCAGCCCAGTTCGCATTTGAGTTTCGAGGAGTCGATCGCGTAACGCAGGTCGTGTCCGGCTCTGTCTGTGACGTAGGTAATAAGTGCTTCGCCGGTACCTTCCGGCCTGCCCAGAAGGCGGTCGACGGTCTTGATGATTACACGGATCAGATCGATGTTCTTCCATTCGTTGAAGCCTCCGATGTTGTACGTTTCGGCGGTCTTCCCTTCGTGGAAGATCAGGTCGATCGCCCGAGCGTGGTCCTCGACATACAGCCAGTCGCGTACGTTCTCTCCCCTGCCGTACACGGGCAGGAGCCTGTTGTGCCGGATGTTGTTTATGAACAACGGGATCAGTTTCTCTGGAAACTGGTTGGGTCCGTAATTGTTCGAGCAGTTGGTGACGATCGTGGGCATCCCGTAGGTGTCGTGGTAAGCCCTCACGAAATGGTCCGAGGAAGCCTTGCTGGCCGAGTAGGGGCTGTGCGGGGCGTATTTGGTCGTTTCGGTGAAGAAGCCGTCCCCGTAGGGTACTCCCCCGCATTCGTTGCCGTTGGGGTCTCTGTCGGGTTTCGTGAGTTCCAGGGCCCCGTACACCTCGTCGGTGGATATGTGGTAGAACCGTTTCCCCTCGTAGTTTCCGTTCCAGTACTCTTTGGCCGCCTGAAGCAGCGAAAGCGTTCCCATCACGTTGGTCCCGGCGAACGTGAACGGGTCTTTGATCGACCGGTCCACATGGCTTTCGGCGGCGAGGTGGATCACTCCGTCGATGTCGTAGTTGCGGAATACCTCCCGCATCTTTTCGTAATCGCAGATGTCCGCTTTGACGAACGTGTAGTTCGGCGCACGCTCGATGTCCGAGATGTTGGCCAGATTGCCCGCATAGGTCAGTTTGTCGAGGTTGACGATGCGGTAGCCGGGGTATTTGTTTACGAACAGGCGGACCACGTGGCTTCCGATGAAGCCGGCACCGCCGGTAATCAGGATGTTGTGGCTCATAAGTAGAATAAATAATCGATTCGACCGTTGTTGCGATCTATAATATAGATCTTGCTTAGAGAAGTCGGATTGCCGGCCAGCAAGCATCGTTCGGGAGGCGATACATAGTTTTTGTTTCCGCAATGCAACGATTCGGCATTCTCATTTCTTAGAGCGCGTGCTTTTTATGGCGAATCAATTCTTGTTACAGATTTGAGGTTCGTGTTTATTGTGTTTGGTAGATTGAATGTGGCATGTGTACGCCCGCATACTTTGTCATAAGGCTCTACTTAAATTTTACAGCACAAGCCGACCAATTATCATCCCCAGGCTATGACGGAACGGGCAAATCATTCGCTCTCCGAACAACCGATTTTCCGCGATATCTCGTGGACGAGCAATGCCGTTCGTGAAATGAGCAAAGTATCTCGTTACGCGAATTCTTCTATTTTTTCGCCACGCCATCGTTTGTACGCCTCGGGCGCGAGTACCGGAACCGTCAGCACTTTATGATCCGGATCAACGGTCCGCAGTATATGTCTCCGAGAGTAGGCCCGCAGCTCGCCGTCCGCAATAGATGCCATGACGACGGGGAAAGGATAAGTCGCGAAATGGAAAATCGCGGTTTCGTTTCGGGGAAACAACCGGCATAGCTGGTAGGCGGATCGTTCGAAAGCCGCCCAGTACCCGCCTGTGCCATACAAGTGGATGAATCGCTCGTTACTTTGTTCCCGAGCGAGCACTTCCGTTCGGTGAGCTGCCAGGAAGGCCATCAGACGTACTCCCGATGGTTCGGCTTCGGTATTTCGTTGCGGTCTTCCTGCCATGATTTCTGCGTTTTCCATAGGTTGTCGCATACTGGCTTCCCAGACTTAAAGTGATGTTTCGATCGAGTCCGGCTACCGGTTTATTCCGTATCTGTTTTCTATACAAGTCCGAGAACTATACCTGAAGCAGGGACTCGGAAAATTAAGTGTATAAGAGCGTAGCATTCAGTGTCCCAGCCAGCGGTCGTAATCGTCCAGCCAGCGGATCAGGCGCGCCTTGTTTTTCTTGGGAGATTCTTCCTTTTTCCATCGGTCGACGATCTCGTGGGCCCGTTCGTGATCGAGACTGTTGTCCGTGCATCCGTACAATATGACGAGCAAATTCGCACGAGCCTGTTCTGCCTTGACGAGCGGAAGCAGGTGTCGGATCGTCCCGATCTGTTTTTCGCACTCTTTCCTATCCCCGAGCAGCGTGTAGGCCGGAAGCAGCATGGAGTAGAGTTTGCTGCGCAATACATCGCTGTCCACTTGCAGTTGACCGTATTGTTTGATTGTTTCGGCCGCCAAGGCGCGATCTTCGTCCGTCGCGCCTCCCGGGGAGAGGTAACGTCCCACGGCTTCATGCAGTTCGGATAGCAACCGGTCGTTATCCAGCCGGGTATATACGTGTTTCCCGCTCTCATGCAGAGCGATGATTTCGTACTCTCCCGGACGGACATGCAGCAACGGAACCCACATCCAGTTCTCTACGCATACGACAACCTCTTTGCGTCCTGCACCTGGCTGAATCATCACGCGCGCCTCTGCCCCCTTGAATCTCCCTGCAATAATACGGATGCGGTCGCCTTTGGCGAGTCTCTCCGTTTCGGGCATATAGACAGGAAGCTCGTCGGAGTAGGAGCGTGCAATCCATTGCAGGTTGCGCATTGCCTCGTCGGATAGGTAAGGATAGTAGCCGTGTAACCCTTCCCGTACTCGCGGCAGGAAGTTGTATTGAGGCAATTCCTGCTTCATCCGATATATCTCGCTTTCCGACGAACGAATGAAAACATAGTTGTAAAGTAACGGACGGCGGGTATTGACGAAATGTCCGTCCTCGTTCTTCACTTCTACATACGAGGGGGCGAAGAATTCGAACCTCGGCTCTCCGCAACGGATGCGACGATCCAACTCCTTTTGCAGACCGACGGCCGGCCCCCGATGACAAGAAGGAAGCGTCAGCACGTACCACCTTACAGCTTGACTGTTTCTTTTGCTTTTGAATTGCTCCGCTAAGATGGGAGGATAGTCCCTAACATTTTCTTCCGGAGATCCATATCTGCTTCCCAAGAAACGATTGTTTTTTTCAGTTATAGACATTTCTATGCCATACCACTGCTATTATATAAAGCATTGGATAATAATGCATTACGTGTAATAAAGGAGATAAACCTGAAAATTTCAATTCCTCCCTTTATTTCCGTCCTGTTCCATACAAGTCCGAATTATTTTATGCGAACAATTTTTATACGCACAACCTAATCAGACAATTATGATGGTCGTCTCTACACAAGAAACCATACAAATGTATATTAATAAATGTTAACAGCCAAATTACCGGATAAATTTTAAAGTTAAGAACTCCTTTTGTATAAATATAACATACTGATAAATAGAAATATAATAGTCCATTACCCGATTATTTACGTCAGAGTATAATTATTCATCATTCAGTTTCTGCATTCCTTGAAATATCTGAGTTTTCGTTTTCAAATAATGACATAGCCAAACACATCATAAAATATGTGCGTTCATTATCAATCATTTAACAGCTTGTATGGTTTCTTGTGTAGAGACACATTTAGTCAGAATAGTTGTAATTCTTTGATTAGCAGTGTCGATCTTCTGAATTTTCCAACGCAGCCATATAGATTTGAGTCGTTCGCCCGGAAGCGTGGCCCATTCCGGCATTAATGACTGCCGCCGACAGCCTGTTTTCGGGAGCGATTTGCATGTGTGTAGCAATCCGACGTATTTTTCGACGATGGGTGCTGATAGTAGATCGTGCCGGCTTTACCTTGTGCGCCGGAATTACGCCATTTCACTTTGATGGTTGTCAGGGTTTGATTTCTTAAGATTCCACCCGAAATTTCGGATACGATACATAAACGAAGTCGATGACTATCGGAATGAAAAGTTCATTTCAACTTTTCAGTTTAGACAAGTTGCAATAACGGATTTTTATAGATGAACCAATATATTTATTTCCGGGAGTGAAGAAAGCCCATACGATATTAACATCATTGAAAATGATAGTGCAAAGTGAACAATCGGAATAAATAACAGAAGAGTTGGAGCTATTCATAGTGATGTGATGACGGCTGCCGCTGCTGATTCGGCCATCATGTAATTTAATAGCCGTGTTCCCCGTAGAAGGTTGGTGGAAATTAAGAAGTAATTTGCTATTTTATATTAGCGGGGACAGTTTGAGAACTGTCCCCGCTTTCGGAAATTACCGGTACTCGGCCGGTCTGAGGTTTCGGATCAATACTTTCCTTATCCCCGCTTCGGGATAGAGGAATACCCTGTCGCTGACAGCCGTGTAGGGGATCTGCCGGGTATCGCGCAGAGTTTGGAGCGTCCGGGGCGAGATATGCAGGTAGTCGCATACGTCGCGTCCGGTCAGGTAGCGTTCCTCCCGGATCGGCGGCACGTAGTTCTCCGCCGCCCGGCACAGGGCCCGTTCGATCTGTCCGAGCCTGACGAAAGCCTGTTTGACCTCGCCGCTTTCGGGAGTCAGATAATCCATCGACATGCCTTATCTCCTTTCAGGTTCGGTTCTCGATTCGAGAAACGCCGCGACATCGCTTTCCCGGTAGAAATACTTTCCTCCTACGCTGGAGAACGGGATCAGTCCCCTTTCCCGGTAGGATTGCAGCGTCCGCTTGCTGACTCCCAGCGCAAGACATACGTCCTGCGAGTCGATTCAACTGCTGTCCGTCCTCGGCTCGTACCGGTGTTCCAGCAGCCGGGCCCGTTCGGCCAGCGTTTCCAATCTTCCGACGAAGGCCTGCCAGACCTTTTCGTCGATACAGAGAACTGCCATAGGCTTTGAAAATTTTAAGTGAGTAAATCGGATAAATGATAACAGGCGTGCACTCCTGCCGTAAAAGTAAGTACGGAGGACGCAGGTTGTACCCCATGTCCGTTCCAGGCCATGTATGGCCGTCCGCCGTGCAAGATACGTCGTTCCGGCCGGGAAAAACGCTCTTTTGACGCCCGAGCGGGCCCAAGTCGCATGGCATCGTCGTTTCTGCCGGCATCGGCCGTCCGTTTCCCGCAACGTTTTGCGGGGCAAAAGAAAAACCGGGGCGGGAATCGTTGCCGCCCGTCCCGCACTCGCCGTCCCCCGCGCCTGCCGACACATTCCGGCAGGGCTTCGGGGTTCGCTTCGGCGTACTGCGTTCGGGGCTGCTGCCCCGGCATCGTCCGTTCTCGAAAACAAAGGTTGTAATTACCGCCTTTCTGATTGCAGACTGAGATAAAACAGGTTTCCGTTCCATAAATTATGATCGGTTAAAAGAATGCCGTTTCTTTCTCCGGCAGTGCAATCCATACCGGACATACCGTCGATCGTATCACAGCCATCCGTGCCGGAAACAGCAGATATGCGAATGATACCATCCATACCGGATACGCCGTTTATGCCGGAGGTGCTGTTGCTGCCATCCATAGCATCTATGCCACCCATACCATATCCGGCATAGACGCCTTCGGTGCCATGTATTCCATGACCGCACTGCATACCATGCACACCATGAATACCATGCATGCCATGACTGGCAGTTATGGCATGCATGCCATGCTCGAAGAAAACGGAAATCCCGAAAGGTGCTTCGCAGGGGCCGTTGCAGGCCGTCTATGGCCGGATCGGAATCCTTGTTTGGTTCCGATAATCTGCCTAACATTGCATGGGTCGAACCTACTGCCGCTTTCGCGGAAGCGAGACTGCCGGTCTCGCGCGGGCAAATCCGCCGGATGGCGGATTTTATCGGCGCCTGCCGATAGCAAGGTGTGTTTCGGTATGCCGGAAAATCCGGCCCCCGAAACCTCCGCCCTTTCTGCGAAGGCCGCAGTGGGTTCGACTCCGAAGTCGTCAAACCTCAAAATCAAAAATGCGATGGCAAAGAAGATCAAAGGACGGCCCCGCAGTGCCGATCCATGCGGTACCACCAGTATTCGAACGCCGGCTGTCGAAATACGACATGCCGCCGGGTACTTAGCTTACATCCTCTGTAACTGGGTGAAGTATGATGCGAAGTTGGTACGGACCATAACCAGAGAATCCGGAGCACGGCCGTATGCAAGACCGTGAAACGAAAACACGGGCAGACATTCTCCGAGGGCAAAGAGAATGTCAGGGCAGGGAAGCTGCACGGACCGGATCAAGTGAAGTATGCCGCTTATGAGGCTGTACAAACCGTGCTGAAAGGTCGTACGTTTTTGAGGAAACTGGCCGGGAGACTAAAGGAGAGAGGCGTAACGACGAGGTTTATTCACCGAGGCGGCAATCCGGCAGAGGAAGTACAGGGATCGATATTTACGATGTCAAAGCCTCGAAGGTAGACCGGAAATTCAGTTATGCGAACTTGTGTAGAACTATCGAAAGAAGTCGGGTCGTTGCAAATACGGCTAAAAAGGTTATGGAACGGACTGAGATCGACGGACGCAAAATAAGCGAATATTTAACGGCAGGCGAAACGAGTCGAACAGGAAGGGGAAAAATCGTCGGGTAAGCTTTGCCAATCCCATCGCAAACGGAACGACAGAAATGTACCCCGTCTACACCCGCTCCGGAACCGACTACCGAGATACGGGTCAGGAAACTGACGCCCGAACAGCAGCGGCAGTTATATTCGCCGCAAAGACTGACGTACCGCTACGAGGAAAACGGCTGCCGCAACACGTCCCGGTTCCGGGTGAACCGCACGCCCCAATGGGACGTACTGACCGAAGAAAGGCTATCGACAGAAAAAATAAACCGGAACCCGATTATGTTCGGCATACGGCTTACGGACGAACAGGTAGAACAAATCAGGGATGGACAACCCGTTTATATCGAAGGGATGCGGTACGAAAACCGCATTTTCGACGGCTATTTAGTCATGGACGATAAACTGACACGCGGATTGGCCTATACGGACAAAGACCCGAACGAATGGGTGAAATATGGGAAATACACCATGCGACGCATGGACCGGGATTTGATAGAGAGAGGTTATACGGTGCGTGCGCTCGTGCAATGGTGGGGAGGTTACGGACAGACCGTAAGACCCTACCTATGGAAAGAGAAGCCGGAAGATTCCGGATATAAGGAGAGCTGGGGAGACCCGTGAAAGTCCCGGAAAGATTTGCGGCAGGACAGGGCGCAGTAATGGATCGAAATACCCGATATCAAAAGATCGAAGGGACGCGGATTGTAAGGGCGCCCGTTTCACCCGTACGCGAAGATATGACCCGGCACAATAGCTGTCAAGGCTATACGAGCGCCCTACGGGCGGCCTTGACAGCTATCGCACCGGGCCTTTTGCTAGTCGCTAACGGGTGAAGCGGGAGGGGGTCTGTGCTTCGGCAGACACGGCGAAAAAAACGCTCCTCGACCCGAAAAAAACGGTGGCTCGCTTGCTTTTTTTTGTATTATTTAACTATCTTTACATCAGTTATTTGATGTGGTGAAAATCGAAGCACCGAACGGAAAATAGAACCGGTGCCTATTCGTTACCTTATCCCCTGTTTGTTCGTGCAAAAAACAACTTATCAAGATATTGCACGAAAGTAGCGTTAAATATTTTGATTATGGAAGTAACATCATCAATAGTTAATCTTTCTGAATACGATAAACAAGGGAGTGCAATTGTTCATCGACTGCATGTACATATAACAGATCCAGAAGCACGAATTGCTGATATGATAAGGAATATTAGTGATATGACGTGGGTATCAAAACTAGATATTTATGCCCAAACGTCTTATCAAGCAGCATTAGATGAGACTATTCCATTGATACTGACTGTGCTGAAATCTTATGTCATTGAGAATGAAATAACTAAAGATATTGGAGAGTACCTCGTATCTGATTCTGCTTGCGAATCGCTTCATCAATCTTATAATCACATACGTCTACCTTTGAGTGAATTATGGAAAGAAAAAAAGTCTGGTAATCCAGGATTTGATTTCCACACAGTGTCCATTCAAAATCATGTTATTTTTGGAGAAGCGAAATATAGGACTAACAGCAACCCTCATACAGAAGCATTGAGGCAGACGTCTCGTTTTTTTAATGATAAAAAGCATGAGAAAGATGTTATTCACATAAAAGCTATTGCGGGAGAAGAACCTGCAAATAAAATTATTAGTGGAGAATTTGGATGCGCTGTTGCTTTTTCTGTTCATGGAGACAACATAGATAATATTATTGATTTTGCTCTTAGATGTGAGCATATAGACTCATTATTGAATTACAAAGAGGTTTATGTAATTGGGGTAGAGATATGTTAACAATAGCAGATATTATTCCTAAAGATGGGGAGTTGCCGTTTATGCCACATAACGCCCTTCACGAGTTAAGGCGCATTGCCAGTCAACTATATTATGAAGGGCCTATCTGTAGTGCAGATTTGGAAAAACTATCCTATATAAAAGTATTTCATCCTGCTATATTCCAAGAATATGAAAGACATCTGATGTATTCATTGGGGTTGTTTTATAAAACATCTGATCCTGAGACAGTTTTGGACTTGGTATTTAATACGACAGCCAAAGCTATTAAGTTAGAAATGGGGGATTCGTTTACTCCCGTTCAAGCGAGTGCTTATCGTCAGATAAATGGGAATAAGTATTTTTCCTTTTCGGCTCCTACGAGTGCAGGCAAATCGCATCTTTTTCGCAAATTGATTGAAGATGAGACAGGGGATATTGTAATAGTACTACCGTCTAGGGCATTAATCGCGGAATATCTTTATTCGGTTAGAGAAATGCTAAAGGATAAGCACGACATTCTGGTACTGCAGTTTATTGAAAATATCAATCAAGCCAAAACTACACGGCGAGTTTATGTGGTAACCCCGGAAAGATGTAAGGATTTGTTTAGGGAGTTGCGAAATGGAATCAATGTTTCGTTAATCTTGTTTGATGAAGCTCAGATATCAGAAGATTTAATCAGAGGAATTAGATTTGACTCTTTGGTGCGGCGTATTGATAAAGCAGTTCCCCAAGCAAAAATAGTATTTACACACCCTTTCATAAGTAATCCAGAGGCTCAGCTTCAGAAACATGGAACAATTTTCCACGGGAATTCCAATGCATTGGCATATCAACAAAATGTAGTGGGAAAGATATTCGTTTTTCGAGATGAAAATACATTCTATTATTTCTCTCCTCATGAAACTATAAAACGGAAACAATTTCCTATTGTCCGTGGAGATATTGTTTCAAATATTCTTCAAAGAGGTGGTGCAGTTTTGATCTACGTATCAAAAAATAGCATATATACACGAACTTTTAAAGAAACATATCAGACATATATTAGCCAATGTCCATATGTTACAGACGCAAATGCTCTTGCAATTATTGACGACCTTAAAGATTATTAGGAGTCTCAACCTCTAATGATGCGGAAAAATATTCTTTGTTAGTAGACCTAATGAGGCGAGGTGTAGTTATTCATCACGGGTCTATTCCTTTAAGGGCTAGATTACTTATCGAGAATTTCGTAAAATCTGGATATTCACATATTTGTTTTGCTACATCGACTTTATTGCAAGGAATAAATATGCCATTCGATGTAGTTTGGATTGACAACTTTAGATTTGATGGTGGAAATTCAAATATTATTGACAAAGAAAATTTTAAAGCATTGGCTCTGAAAAATCTAATAGGAAGGGCCGGACGGACATCGCGTCAACAGAATAATTTTGAATATGGATATGTAATTATTGAAAAAAGGAATTTAGTAAAATTTACTCAAAGATTTGGCATTACTCCAATCATTAGTAATCGATCGCGACTAGACGACGAAGTTGACACGATTCCAGAAGATTACAAAGACCTTGTTGAAGCGATAAAAAATAATAGTTTTAACGATGAGGCTAATCTAGCTGATTCACAATTGGAACGATTATCCTCAGAGGAGGTTATGAATAACGTTGAGTATATTCTTAATAATCTATTCTCTGAAAATAATATAATATCTGGGGATGAATATTACCAATTGACCGAATATCGGAGAAAACTAATCCGCAATGCGTTCAAAGATATTTTTATTGCTCATATGAGAAGAAATGAATTGACCTCTGCCGAACAGTCGGTTTTATCTACTGCAATCCCTATTTTATTGTGGCAAATTAGAGGTAAATCATTTAAGGAAATTATATCTTTGAGATATCGATTTTTTTCAAAAAAAGTGCAACAGAAAGAAATTGAAAAACTAAAAAATAATGGCCTAATCTCCACAGTAGAAGCAGAAGCCCGTCTTAATTCTTTAATGATTAGGTTTACGGCCGTTGCGAGTCCAATCCCTAATGTAAATCTTAGACGCAGTTATTTATTTTATGGTACAAAGGTACAAGACATAGATTATGACAGAATAGTTTTTGACACCTATGATTATATTGACAAAGTAATTTCCTTATCATTAGCAGATCCTTTATGTGCAGCATGCTCCATATATTATGACCGAACTCAAGATATACGAGCAAAAAATATGTGTAATTATTTGAGATATGGGACAAATGATGAGAAAGAGATATGGTTACTTAAATATGGATTTACTTTTGAAGATATGGAATGGCTAAAGGATTTAGTATTATTTGTTGATGAGAAACAGATTGTCTTCGCTCCTGAAATCATGTATTTAGAACCCTCGAAACGAGATTTAGTTAGAAGATATGAATAGTTTCATTTGTAGGTAATAATTCTGAGGGAAAAGAGTTCAAAAATCCATTTTGAAAATTTGGTAAATAAATACCGATCTTATCATGTTAAATTAAATCTTAAATTGAAGATGATCAATCTATAACATAGTGGACGTGTCATAGAACCGTTGTCTTTTCGTTACCTTGTCCTATCTGAAAAGGTAATAGTCCAACTTTTAGACTATTGCAATTCTTTATGAAATATACATAATAAGAGGATGCAAAGCCGGTTCAGGATTTTGACGCTCCCGAAGACTGGTTTTAGCCTGATACATCACTATCTATTCAATATACTCCCGATTTTCTGCATTTCGCGGCTAATATTCGCTTCGGATACTTTTGCATAATGGCGGGTCATGTTGACGTTGGTGTGGCCGAGTATCTTGGCGATGATGTCGATCGGCATCCCGTATTCGATGGCAAGGCAGGCGAACGTGTGACGTGCTACATGTGTCGTCAGGTTTTTACCGATGTTACAGATTGCGGCGATTTCTTTGAGGTGACTGTTCATCTTCTGGTTGCTCGGCACGGGCAATAGTTTGCCTTTGACCTGAAGCTCCGGATCGTTCGCATACTTGTCGAGCAGCTTGATCGGATACGGTAATAGCGGAATCCGACTCATTACGGCTGTTTTCTCGCGGGGCTTGTGTATCCACTGCGTACCCTGTTCGTCGGTCGAGAGATGCTCGCGGCGCAAATGATCGGCATCGGTGAAGGCCAATCCTGCCAGGCAGCAAAAGACAAACACGTCACGGATGCGGTCGAGCCGATCGTTGGGCATTTGTTTACGGATCAACAGATCGAGCTCCGATTTAGTCAAAGGCGTTTTTACGTTGGTTTTATCGATCTTCATTTTGTAATGCCGGAACGGATTCTTTTCGATCCATTCGTTGCGGATGGCGTAGAGGATTAAAGTTTTTCAGACAGCAAAGCAGGTTCACTGCATCATTGTTATTGCAGTTATGCGCCGTTTGCAGGAAGGTATTGAAACCGTCGATATATTCATAATCCACGAGCGATAGCGGTAAGTCGTCCTTCTCGTACTGTACCCGTGTATACTCCCGCAAGTACCTGAGCAAGCGGTGGTATTTGCTTGCGGTCAGTTGGGTAATGCGGACGCCGACTTCCTTCTGCCGCTTGTCGTAATATTTGGCGAGCTCGGTAAGAAAGGGGCGGGAATCCGCACCGGGACGAAACAGCCGTTCCTTCATGGCAAAGCAGGTCGGCTCTTTGTTTTCTCAGATAAGCTGATCGTATGCCGCGAGGATATTGGCTCGATAGCTGGCAACGATCTGGTTGATCCGCATCGATACCTTGTCGCGGAACGGGATGCGTTCCAGCCGTTGATTCCATTTTTTCGGCTCTACCTGACATTGGGTATAAATCTCGGTGGACTGTCCGTTGGCGGTGATCCGGACGTAGATCGGGGCGACGCCCTTGCGTGTTACCTTGGTTTTCTTGCAGAAGAAAACCACGCTGAAAGTCTTTCTTTCCATGACTGCTCGGCTTTAATAGTTATACGTTTGCAGCACAGAAATGTTACTGGTTAAGATGCAGCAATACAGCGAAATAACCCTCAAATCGTGACCTTTTTCCGCTCACGGCCGAGAGGTCGCGAACAAGGTCACGCGAAGCTGCTTTCCATTGCTTTTTCTCTCAGCGGCCCCCCAAATAAAAAATCCTTACATATCATTGATACATAAGGATTTTTCTGTCTTTTGCAGCCTCTTTATCAAGGCTTTAAGAGCGGAAAACGAGACTCGAACTCGCGACCCCAACCTTGGCAAGGTTGTGCTCTACCAACTGAGCTATTTCCGCAAAATAATAAAACGAACTCTTCTCCTTTCTATCTCTGCAAATCTCTTTCTTCGTGCTCCCTCTTCCCCTTTCTCTGCTGGTGAAGCGCTTCGTTTTGGTGATGCAAAAGTACGATTAAAATTTAATTTTACAAATTATTACGAAAAAAAAATTGCGGTTTTTACCGATTTTATGCCGAAAATTTTTGAGGGATGAAATGAAAGGCAGGGTTTTGTGCCCTGCCTTCGCGCATTCGGTCGTCGTGCGGAAATCCGCCGGCGTTCGTCTTCGGTTCGAAAATTATTTTTTCTCTCCGCAGCCGCAGTTTTTCAACGGAATCTTATCGATACGAGCCTGATGGCGGCCTCCTTCGAATTCGGTGTTCAGGAAAATATCGACGATTTCGCGGGCCGTGTCGGTGCTGATGAACCGCGCCGGCATGGTGCAGACGTTGGCGTTGTTGTGGCGGCGTGCCAACGATGCGATTTCGGGTTCCCAGCAAAGGGCGGCTCGGATTCCCTGATGTTTGTTCAGCGTCATCGTGATGCCGTTGGCGCTACCGCACATCGCGATACCGCGCGGCAGTTCCCCTTTTTCGATGGCCTCGGCCAGCGGGTGGGCATAGTCCGGATAATCGCAGCTCTCTTCCGAGTTGGTGCCGAAATCGTACACGTCGTAGCCTTTCGAGTCGAGGTAACCGATTACGAATTCTTTGAGTTGGTAGCCGGCATGGTCGCTGGCTATTCCGATTTTTTTATTGTCCATAGTTTTAGTTTTAGCGTTTCGGTTTGTAAAGATAATGAAAAGCCCCGCATTTTCTATGCCTACTTGTGTCGTTCGGCCAGTTCTTCTTCCAGGTCGGCGATCGACAGGCCTTGGTTTTCGAGCAGTACGAGCAGGTGGTAGATCAGGTCGGATGCTTCGTAAACCACGTCCGTATTGTTGTTCGCTACTGCCTCGATGACGGTTTCGACCGCTTCTTCGCCTACTTTCTGTGCGATCTTCTTAACGCCTTTGGTGAACAGTTTCGTGGTGTACGAACCTTCCGGCATTTCGCGGTGGCGCTGCTGGATTACGCTTTGCAGCTCGCCGATGAATCCTTCGTTTTCGCGTCCGCCGAAACAGGTTTTCGTTCCCTTGTGACAAACCGGGCCGACCGGTACGACGCGGATCAACAGCGTGTCGTCGTCGCAGTCTTTGACGATGCTTTTGACGTTCAGGAAGTTACCGCTGGTTTCGCCTTTCGTCCACAGACGGTTTTTCGCGCGGCTGAAAAAGGTCACGCGACCTTCGGCCACGGTTTTGTCGTAGGCTTCCTCATTCATGTAGCCCAGCATCAGGACTTGGCGCGTATTGTCGTCCTGGATGATTGCGGGAACCAGTCCCTCACAACGCTTGGTTGTGTTCAATTCACTGAATTTTATCATAATCTGACAGGTATATGCAGTTTGTTCAACTCCTGTTTCAGGCGGGGGATCGGGATCTCCCCATAATGGAAAATACTGGCGGCAAGGGCGGCGTCGGCACGCCCTTCGGTCAATACGTCGGCGATGTGCTGCGCGGTTCCGGCTCCGCCCGAAGCGATCACCGGGATCGACAGCATTTGTGATAGCCGAGCGTAGGTTTCGCACGGGTAGCCGTTTTTCGTGCCGTCGTGGTCCATTGACGTGAATAAAATCTCGCCGGCCCCGCGCCGCTGCGCTTCGGCGGCCCACGAAAACAGTTCCTTGTCCGACAGCCGGTGTCCGCCGTGCGTGGTCACGCGCCACCGGCCGTCGATCTGTTTGGCGTCGATCGCCACGACGACGAACTGGTTGCCGTATTTCGACGCGATATCGCTGATCAGATCGGGGTTATTGACGGCCGCGCTGTTGACGGTCACTTTGTCGGCCCCGGCGGTCAGCAGCCGTCCGGCGTCTTCGACCGACGCGATGCCGCCGCCGACCGTGAACGGGATGTTGATGTTCGCGGCGATGCGCGTCACCAGTTCGGCAAAAGTCCTGCGCCCTTCCATCGACGCGCTGATGTCGAGGTAAACCAGTTCGTCGGCTCCCTCTTCGGCATACCTGCGTCCCAGTTCGACCGGGTCGCCGACGCCGCGCAGTTCGAGGAAATTGATTCCCTTGACCGTCTGCCCGTCCTTGATATCCAGGCAGGGGATGATTCTCTTCGCTAACACCGTTGTTGTTTTTTGTCGGTTCGTACTGTAAGCATGTATTTTTCGAGCTGTTCGAAACGGATCCGTCCTTCGTAGATCGCCTTGCCGACGACGACGCTGCGCAGTCCGTTCCGATCGAGTTCTTCGATGTCTTCCCATGAGCTGATGCCGCCGCTGACCGTAATGTCGATCTCCGGAAACGTTTTTTGGAGTTGCAGATACAGCGGGACGGACGGGCCTGAAAGCATACCGTCCTTGGCGATGTCGGTGCAGATCACCTGTGACAGTCCTGCGTCGCGGAACGATCCGATCAGTTCTTCGACTCCCACCGTAGCGGCTTCGAGCCAGCCGTTGATCGCGATCCGTCCGTCGCGGGTATCTGCGCCGAGGATCATCTTCGCGGAGCCGAATTCGGCCAGCCACTCGCGGAACGCATCGGGCTGCGTGACGGCGATGCTGCCGCAGATCGCGCGGGCGGCCCCACTGCCGAATACGTCGCGCAGGGCTTCGGCGTTTTTGATGCCGCCGCCGTATTGCACTTGCAGCGAGGTCGAAACGGTGATCCGTTCGAGCACGTTCAGGTTGACCGGGTGCGCGGCCTTGGCCCCGTCCAGATCGACCAGGTGCAGCCGCCGGATGCCGCAGTCCTCGTAGCGTCGAGCCGCGTCGAGCGGGTCTTTGTAATAGGTGGTACGGCGGTCGTAGTCGCCCTGCGTCAGCCGGACGCACTGGCCGCCGATCAAGTCTATTGCCGGGATAATCTCAATCATAGCGTTAAAAAGTTTTGTAGGATGCGTTCGCCGACCGAGGCGCTTTTTTCCGGATGAAACTGCGTCCCGAAGAAGTTGCCGCGGTTGATCGCGCCGCTGAACGTTTCGCCGTAAACGGTCGTGGCGATCGTGTCGCCGTTGACGGTCGGGGCGTACGAGTGCACGTAGTAGACGTACGAACCTTCGGCGATACCGTCCAGCAGCGGCGAACGCAGGTTCCCGATGCTGTTCCATCCCATGTGCGGTACTTTGAGCCCTTCGGCCGTGAATTTACGCACTTCGTTGTCGAAAATCCCGATGCACTCGGCGTCGCCCTCCTCGCTGCGGCGGCACAGCAACTGTACGCCGATGCAGATACCCAGTACGGGCTGCGTGAGCGAACGGATCGTCTCGACCAGTCCGCGTTCGCGCAGTTTTTCCATCGCGGTCGAAGCTTCGCCGACGCCGGGCAGCAATACCCGTTCGGCCGAACGGATCTCGTCCGGCGACGCGGTGATCCGGTATTCGGCTCCCAGTCGTCCGAGCGCGTTGGCGACGGAACGCAGGTTGCCGGTGTCGTAGTCGATTACTGCTATCATAATACTCCTTTACTGCTTGGCA
Organism: Alistipes sp. AF48-12; assembly: GCF_003477565.1. Lineage (NCBI taxonomy): Bacteria > Pseudomonadati > Bacteroidota > Bacteroidia > Bacteroidales > Rikenellaceae > Alistipes > Alistipes sp. AF48-12. The sequence goes on along the minus strand of NZ_QUDJ01000006.1, from coordinate 60,995 downwards.
ATTCGAATTTGAAGCCGTTGCGGGCGATGGCCATCCGCAGCGCGCGAGAGAAGGCCTTGAACACGCCCTCGATTTTGTGGTGCTCGTTTTCGCCTTCGGCCGCGATGTGCAGGTTGCAGCGTGCGGCGTCGGCGAAGCTCTTGAAGAAATGGCGGAACATTTCGGTCGGCACGTCGCCGATGCGCTCGCGGCGGAACGGGACGTTCCAGTCGAAGTCGATCCGGCCGCCGAAGTCGATCAGCACGCTGGCCCGGCATTCATCCATCGGCAGGCAGAAACCGTAGCGTTCGATGCCGAGTTTCGATCCGAGCGCCTGGTAAACCGCTTCGCCGAGCACGATGGCCGTATCTTCGATCGTGTGGTGTTCGTCCACTTCAAGGTCGCCTTTGACCTCGACGATCAGCGATACTCCGGCATGGTGCACGATCTGTTCGAGCATGTGATCGAAAAATTTCAGTCCGGTGTCGATGTGCGACGACCCGCTGCCGTCCAGGTCGATCGCCACGCGGATATCCGTCTCGCGCGTCTTGCGGGCGATTTCGGCGGTGCGTTCGCCGGCGCGCAGGAATTGCCAGACGCGGTTCCAGTCGTCGGTGATCAGCACGCAGTGTTCCGCAAGGCCCCTTTCGGCCAATATCGCGCGTCCCGCTTCGACGGGCTGCAATAAGATTCCCTTTGCGCCGAGATTTCGGGCCAATTCGATGTCGGTCGTGCGGTCGCCGATGACCAGCGAATTTTTCAGGTCGTAGTCTCCGCCGAGGTATTTGCCGAACATCCCGGTCAGCGGTTTGCGCGTCGGGGCGTTGTCGGCGGGCATCGAACGGTCGATCAGGATGTCGTCGAAGCGAACGCCCTCGCCTTCGAACGTTTTGAGCATCAGGTTGTGCGCCGGCCAGAACGTCGCTTCGGGGAAACTCGCCGTTCCCAATCCGTCCTGGTTCGTGGCCATCGCCAGCTCGTAACCGAGCGTAGCGATGCGGCTCATGGCCGTGATCGCTCCGGGCATAAATTCCAGTTTTTCGAACGAATCGACCTGGTAATCGACCGGCGGTTCCTTGATTAGGGTTCCGTCGCGGTCTATGAAAAGTACGCGTTTCATCGTTACAGTTTTTTCAGGGTTTCGAGCAGCCGGTCGTTCTCTTTCGGCGTGCCGATCGTGATCCGCAGGCAGCCTTCGCATCCTTTGATTCGCGAGCGGTCGCGAACGATGATGCCCGCCCCGATCAGGCGGTCGTATATTGTGCGCGGTTCGTCCACTTCGACCAGTACGAAGTTGGCGTCCGTCGGGTGGATTTTCCGGATGACGGGGTTTTTCGCGAGTCCTTCCAGCACGCGTCCGCGTTCCGAAACGATTTCGGCGATCTGCGCGTCGGGGGATTTCCGCAACTGTTCGAGGACGATTTTTTGCGTCACGACGTTGATGTTGTACGGATATTTCACGCGGCTCAGCGTATCGACGATCAGCGGTTGTGCGAAAGCCAACCCGAGCCGGAGGCCCGCCATGCCCCATGCTTTCGACAGCGTTTGCAGGATGACGAGGTTCGGGTATTCGTCTAGTTCGGACAGGAAGCCCGGCTGGCCGGCGAAGTCGATATACGCTTCGTCGAGGATCACGATGCCGTTGAAACGGCGGATGACCTTTTCGATCTCTTTTTTCGGAAAACAGTTGCCCGACGGGTTGTTCGGCGAGCAGAGGAACAGCAGTCGGGTGTTCTCGTCGGCCGCCGCCAACAACTTTTCCGCATCCAGCGTGAAACCGGGCTCCAACTGCACCTCGCGCATCTGCACGTCGTTGATCGCCGCCGCCACCTTGTACATGCCGTAAGTCGGGGCGATCGACACCGCATTGTGCCGCCGGGGTTCGCAGAACAACCGGAACACCAGGTCGATCGGTTCGTCCGAACCGTTGCCGATGAAGATCTTTTCGACCGGCACGCCCTTGATTTCCGCCAGCCTCCGTTTCAGGTTTTTCTGATGCGGGTCAGGGTAGCGGTTGTAGTTGTTGTCGTACGGGTTTTCGTTGGCGTCGAGGTAGATGCCCAATTCGCCCTGGTATTCGTCCCGCGCGGTCGAGTAGGGGGCCAGCGTGCGTATGTTTTCTCTGAGTAGTTCGCGGATATCCATCGTTTGTGTCTTTGTCTTGTTTTCGCTACTGTGTGTTCGGCAGGCGTTTCCGCAACCGGTCGCGGCCTGCCGGGCGTTTTTCGCGGCGTCGTTTACCCGAGGCTTTTCAGCCGGATCGTCACCGCATTTTTGTGCGCGTCGAGCCCTTCGGCCCCCGCCATCGTTTCGATGACGTTCCCTATGCCGCGGAGTCCGTCGGTCGTGATCTCCTGGTAGGTGATCTTGCGTAGGAAGCTGTCGAGGTTCACGCCGCTGTAAGCGTGCGCCCAGCCGTAGGTCGGCAGCGTATGGTTTGTGCCCGATGCGTAGTCGCCCGCGCTTTCGGGAGTATAGTTTCCGATGAAGACGCTTCCGGCTGCGGTGATTCTTTCGGCGATTTCCCACGGATTTTCCATCGAGATGATCAGGTGTTCCGGGCCGTAGGCGTTGCTGAATGCGATCAGGTCGTCCTCGCTGTCCATTACGACGATGCGGCTGTTGTCCAGCGCCCGGGTCGCGATGTCGCGGCGCGGCAGTTCGGCCAGTTGTCGTTCCACTTCGCGGACCACCTGTTCGGCAAAACCGCGCGACGGCGTCAGCAGAATCGCCTGCGAGTCGCTCCCGTGCTCGGCCTGCGACAGCAGATCGGAAGCCACGAAAGCGGGCACGGCGCCCGAATCGGCCATTACCAGCACTTCGGACGGGCCGGCCGGCATGTCGATCGCCACGGTCGAGGTGCTGACCTGCTGTTTGGCGACGGTGACGTACTGGTTGCCCGGGCCGAAGATCTTATCCGTTTTCGGGATGCTTTCGGTGCCGTAAGCCATCGCCGCGATCGCCTGCGCCCCCCCCGCTTTGAAAATACGGTCTACGCCGGCCAGCGAGGCGGCATAGAGGATCGCCGGGGCGATGTCGCCGTTTTTATCGGGCGGGGTGCAGAGAACGATTTCTTTGCAGTCGGCTACGCGCGCCGGGATCGCCAGCATCAACACGGTCGAGAATAACGGGGCGGAACCTCCGGGGATATAGAGCCCGACGCGCTGGATCGGCACGGCGCGCTGTATGCACTTGACGCCCGGCATCGTTTCCAGTTCGACCGGTTGCGGACGCTGCGCCGCGTGGAACGCTTCGATGTTGCGGGCGGCAGTCGCGATGGCGGCTTTCAGTTCCGGAGAAACGTTCTCCGTTGCCTGTTCGATCTCGTCCGGCGTGACGATGACCGATTTCAGTTCGATCCCGTCGATCTGCCGCGTCAGTTCGAACAGCGCTTTGTCGCCTCCGGCTTTCACCGAGGCGAGGATATCGGCTACCCGTTGTCCGATCACCGAACGGTCGATCTGCGGGCGGCTGAGCAGCGGCCCCCATTCGCGCGGGTCGGGATTTACCAGGATTTCCATTACAAGATCATTTTTTCGAGTGAGAGAACGAGGATGTCTTCTGCGCCGATCGTCTTGAGCTGTTCGATTTTGCTCCACAACTCGCGTTCGTTAATCACGACATGGATCGAACTCCAGCCTTCCTGAGCCAGCGGAAGGATCGTCGGACTCTTCATGCCCGGCAGGATGCGGATCGCCTCGTCGATTTTTTCGTGCGGCAGGTTCAGCAGCACGTACTTCATGCCGCGGCTGCGCTCGACCGATTCGATGCGGAACAGCAATTGCGACAGGATCTGACGTTTCTCTTCCGACAACGATTGGTTGGAGATCATCACCGCTTCCGAGAAGAGCACTTTTTCGACCTCCTTCAGCCCGTTGGTCACCAGCGTGCCGCCGGAGCTGACGATATCGAAGATGGCGTCGGCCATCCCGACCGACGGAGCAATCTCGACCGAGCCGGCGATTTCGTGGATCTCCGCGTTGATCCCGTTTTCCTTGAAAAAACGCGACAGGATGACGGGGTAGGACGTCGCCACCCGTTTGCCGTTGAAATAGCCGATCCCGTCGTACGCGTCGGCTTTCGGGATGGCGAGCGAAATGCGGCATTTGCCGAATCCGAGCTTGTGGGCGATTTTTACGTCGAACCCTTTCTCTTCCACTTCGTTGAGACCGACGATCCCGACGTCGGCGACGCCCATCGAAACGGCCTGCGGAATGTCGTCGTCGCGCAGGTACAGCACTTCGAGCGGAAAATCGTCGCAGCGCGTCAGCAGCTTGCGTTTGCTTTCTTCGATCGATACGCCCGCTTCGGCGAGCAGTTCCACGCTCTCTTCGTTGAGTCGGCCTTTGGCCTGAATGGCAATTCGTAACATATTTTCGTTTTTTAGTTGTTTCGTACCGGATTGAACGATATAAAAAAGAGGCTTCCGTAATCGGGTAAGCCTCTTTCGTGTGATTGAATATCGGTTTCAGTTCATACAAACACGCTGTTGCCTACCGTGACGGACGTAGGTGATGATGATGCACGTGAATGTGGTTAAACTGTGACATATTCCGTTCTTTTATGCCGCAAAGTTAGCTTAAAATTTTAAGAAACAAAACATTTTTCGAAGATTTCGCTGTCGGCAAAGCTCTATTTTTCCGCAGGGCCGTATTTCAGCAGCAGCGATCCCGGCGCTTCGCCGATTTCGAGCGTCAGTCCGTCGGCGAGTTCTTTTCCTGTTTTTTCGGCGATTTTGCCGTCGTTGCCGTTCTGCACGCTGTAAACCTGTTGCGGGTCGAGTCCCCTCAGTTTCACGACGGTCGAATCTTGCGGGTTGTCCTTGCGCCGGAACGCAACGACGATGCCCGTGCCGTCCGACGGTTTGTTCAGTTGATAGGCCAGCCATACGTCGTCGCCGGTCAGGTCGCCGAGTCCGGTCAGCGGATAATAATCTTCGTAGAAGTAGGGACGCAGTTCCTTGTATTCGGCGATCACCCGCTGCATGTCGGGAATCGAGCCGCGGATGCTGGTGATCTCCCAGTTGATGACCATCGCGCTGCTGAGGCTCGACCGGAAATTGTAGTCGTCGGTGCCGTAAATGCCGGTGCCGTGCAGCGGCAGGAAGAAGTTCAGCCCGTAAGTGTGGCACTGGTAGCCGTTTACCTCGCCGTACCGGTAGTCGGTGCGCCACAGCGGCGCGCTGCGGCTCATCGTTTCGAGGTCGAGCCGCCGGCCGCCGGCCGCGCAGTTGTCGATCATCAGGCAGGGGAAGCGGTCGAGCAGGTAATCCCAGAATTTATAAAGCCCTTCGACGTGACGGATCTCCTTCATACCGGTGCGGCCCGGTTCGTCGTTGGCTTCCCAGTACGGGCTGATGCCCATGTTGAAGTCCTGCCGGTAGTAGTCGATCCCGTTCTGTTCGAGCAGGTCGCCGATGTATTTGCTCAGCCAGGCGCAGGCTTCCCGGTTGCCGAGGTCGAACAATTGCACCGGATTTTTATCGGAGGACGAGAGCATCCATTCGGGGTGCGTCTTTGCGAGCCAACTGTTGACGATCGCGCGTTCCGGTTCGAACCAGACCATGAACTTCGCCCCGACCCGGTGCGCCGCGTCGGACAGCGGTTTGAGTCCGCGCGGGAAACGGGTGCTGTCGATAATCCAGTTGCCGACGCAGGTCGACCAGTTGCCGCCGGAGAAATCCGGCCCGCCAGAACCTTCGTACCAGCCCGCATCGAGCCAGAACACTTCCGGCACGATGCCGAACTGTTTATAGCGGTTGATCAGCGCGACGGCGAACTCTTCGGTCAGGCAGCCGTACTCGTTGCACGGGGCCGGATCGCCCCAGTCGAATCCCGCCGAAAGCGGGTATTCGGCGAATTTGCCGTCGATTTTGCGGGTGTGGTGCGTCAGCATGAAGCGGCGGAAACGGTTGTTGCCGTCCATCGGGTCGTCGCCCTGCCAGAACAGCATACAGATCCGCGGCGTGCGGATCGATTCGCCGGGCAGCAGGTACAGTTTCATTTTTTCCATGCCGGAATTCAGCGTGGCGGCTTTGCCTCCGTGTGACAGCGCTGCGTACCAACTGCCCGTCCAGCCGATGCCTACGACCACTCCTTTTTTGTCCGGCGATCCGAGGTTGAAAAACGGAAAGGCGGTTCGGTCGGACGACCGGCCGTTTTCCGGGACCATCCGGATCGAATCCCCTGCGCCGAGTTCGGTTAGGATCGGACGGAAATCGGCCCGCGATCCGTAGCTGCCTTCGGCGTGCAACAACTTGAAATCCCCGTCTGCTGCGGCTTCCATCGTATAATCTACTACTTTTACCTGTTCCAGCGTATCGCTGTTTTCAGCGGACGTGTTCGTGAAATTCATTACCCACTCCACTGCATTGAATTCGCGGAACCCGGTCACGTGGCAGTCGGCCCGCAGTCCGGTCGCCGGGTCGAGGTACGAGATCCGGTATTTGACCACCTGCGGATCGTCGCTTTGCTCTTTTTGCATCGTATGCTTCCATTTGCGGATGAATTCGGCCGACGGTTTTCCTCCGTAAACGAACGAGAACGGCGGAACTTTTCCTTTGGCAAACGCAGTCGTAATCCACCGGCCGGCGTCTTCCGGAACGGCGATCCGTTGTTTGACCTGCGCCTGTATGCAAGGAGCGTTGCCAGTAGTACGGCTGTCAAAGCCGGTAGCAGGACGGCGGTCCTAATCAGCGTAGAGATAGTCATGTTTTATCGTTTGAAGTTAGAGTGCGGCGTTCGCAGCGCGAAGATAGAAAAAAACGGCGGTTTTTACCTGTTTTCTCTTTCCGGAATGCGGTTTCCGAAACAATAGATCATAAAAAGGGTTTCATTCGAACAGTCTTGCAATGTGACGCCGTATTCCCGGATCGTTCCCCGCAGCGTACCGTAGACCGGATCGACAGCGTCGATCCGGATGTCCCGTAAGAAGTCGGTTTCGGGGATTCGGGCCCATTTGTAAAGCGTTTCTTTGGCGCACCAGATTTTACCCGGCAGGTCGCCCTCCGTGCCGAACCGTTGCCGTTCGTCCGGGGAAAGGTATTTCGGAGCGGCTTTCAAAAAGTTCCGGTTACGCAGTTCGATGTCTACCGCGCAGGGAGTCTTTGCGATGATGACCGCAGCGTAACCTTTCGTGTGACTTACGCCGATGTATTCTCCGCTTTTCAGCACCGGCGCTCCGTTCGGATCGTAGCCGGTTTCGGCCTGAGACGTCGTTTCGTGCAGCAGCGCGTGCCATGCCAGCCACTCTTTGCGACGGTTCCCGGTCGTGAGGCGCTCAGAGGCGTAAATGCGCTCTTGCGGGGTGCACAGCGATCTCAATTCGGTTTCGCTTTCGTCGATTTTCCACAGCGCGATCAGCCCGTTCGGCAATTCGGATCGGTAAATCAGAGGCATGGGCGGACGGTTATTCGGGTTCGACGGTGAACAGGTCGCAAAAACCGGCCGGAACGGAAATTTCTCTGCCGCCCTCGATCTCCAGTCCGGAGAACAGGCCGCGCGCGCGGCCTTCGAAGCCGAGCGAAACGGGGCGGGCTTCCGCGCCGGGATTGCGTAGGGCGATGAAATTCAGACGATCCCGTTCGTATAGCGCATCGGCGCGAACGCCTCCCCGGGCGCCCAGCGTCGGCGCGGCATTTCCGGTGCGCAGCACTTCGCCGAGCAGCGCGTCGAAAGCCGCCTTGTTTTTGAAACTGCCTTCGCCGACGTTGGTTCCGCAGTAATACAGGGTTCCGTCGCCGATTTTTTTGCGGACGATGCAGGCCGTTCCGGGGCGGAAAGCCCCGAGCGTGTCGGCATCCGGAGCGTCCAGTTCGGCATAGCGCAGCGCGCCCCAGAGGATGTCCCCGTTTCGCATCGCGACGGGGACGTAGGGCCCTCCCGATACGCCGAAGTCGCGCAATGCTTTGGCGGCGTCTTCGCTCAGGCGGACGTTGACCCCTTCCTGCGTGTCGAGCTTGAGCCGGAACGTGGAGGTGGTATTTTTTTCGCGCAGGTTCCATTTGTCGTCCAGCCCCAGACCGGGCAGCGTGCGGCTGTGCCGGCCCGTGTCGTCGTTATAGCCTCCTGCGTGCGCTTCGACCAGTAGCGTGCCCCCTTTTCGCACCCAGGCGTCGATGGCTTCGGCTTCGCGTTGGGAAAGGTAGTAGCAGTCGGGGAGGATCAGCACGCGGATGCCGTCCAGTCGTTCCAGTCCTTCCGAATTGACGAAGCGGTAACCGTAACTGTTGCGATAGCAGTATTCCGCATAGGCGTTTACGCCGGCGGCCAGCCCGTCGAAATTGCGGAACATGCAGTAGTGGAAAATTTCGTTGTCGGCGCTTTTCCAGATGCCTATTTGCGGGGCTTGCGGGAAAGAGCGCATCAGTTTATCGGAGACGGGGGCCAGTGTCCGGACGAACCGCGAAGCGGCTCGGGTGATCTCGCGGTCGGTTCCGTCGAGCTGCGTGAGACCCCACGCCGGCGCTTCGATGCCCAGCACCTCGGGTCGGTACTGCCAGAAGAGGAATCCTTTGATGCCCAGTCCGATTTGCGGAATGAAGTCGTGCAGCAGATCGTCCATGCCCAGCATGGCCTGATGCGTCGTAATTCCCCCGCCGTTGATATGGCTTTCGACGTTGTAACATATCTTACCCCGGCCGCCGATAGCACTTGCGGCGTGAAAAACGGCCCGTTGTTCATCGTGGCGGCGAAAACGTCGCACATTTCGGCTACTGCGAAATCGTCCGTGCAGGTGCTTACCGCATTGAACGGTTGCATCGTGTTGGGGACTACGTGCAGGTAGGCCGCTTGTTCGGGCGCAAGCTCGCGCACCATTTCCAACCGCCATTGAGCTTCGCGGGTCATCGTGTAGCTGTGGAAAAGCCGCCAGTCGATGAAGTCCTTGATCGTTTCCGTGTTGCGGGGCAGTTCGACTTCTTCCCAGTCGTTGTAGCAACGGCCCCAGATCCGGTTGAGGGTTTCGATGTCGCGGTATTTCCGTTGCAGCCAGCCGATGAATTCCGCCCGGCAGTGGTCGCAGTAGCAGACCAGGCGGTCGAGCTGCGCGTCGCGCTGCGGGAACGAAAGTTCCGGTTCGTTCCAGACGTCCCAGAAACGGACTCCTTTGCGGTCGCGGAAATGCAGGATCGCCTGTCGCATGAACGCTTTGCGGGCTTCGAGCGCTCCGGGATGGTTGTAACAGGGGCCCGGGTGGCCGCCGCCCTGACGATGCCCCACCGTATAGGGTTCGATCCTCCGTCCGTCGTTGGCGAGCTGTTTCGCGTCGGGGTATTTTTCATAAAGCCAGACGGGGGCCACGTCGAAAATGGTGTTGAACGTTACTCGCAGTCCGTTTTTTTCGGCGAGGTCTGTCAGACGATCCAGGTCGCCGAAATCGTATTCGTTTTCTCTGCGGTTGTTCCAGCGCCATTGCACCCAGAATTTAACGTCGGTGAATCCCAGTCTTTCATGCGACTCAGATCCGTTTCCCAGCACTCCGTTTCGGGCGTCGGGGCGCGGTAGTATTGGGCCCCGAACAGGAACGGGTAGCTGTCCGGTACGGCCGCAGCGTTCGGGTGCGAGCGGGCGGACAACGCGCCGGTAAAAAGGTGTGGCAAAAGTAGTAAAAGTGCGAATAGCGGGCGCATGGTTTTTCGGGTTTAGGGTAGGAACACAAAAATAAGTAAAAACGCCGGAATTACAATTGTTCCGGCGTTTGGAGAGGTATTCCGGAAGGTTCCCGGCTAATATTCGTTCCAGCTTTTGATCCGCACGTCTTCTTTGCTCAGCCGGCAGAACGCATTGATGAATGCGCTGGCGAGCCGGGCGTTGGTAATCAGCGGAATGTTGAAGTCGATCGCGCTGCGTCGGATCGTGTAGTCGTTGTTCAGTTCGTCTTTCGACAGGTTTTTCGGGATATTGACCACCAGGTCGATCTTCTTTTCCTTGATATAAGTCAGCGTGTTGGGTTGTTCGTCTTGATCGGGCCAGTGCAGCACCGTGGCGTGTACGCCGTTCGTTTCGAGGAAGACGGCCGTTCCGCGCGTAGCGAAAATGTCGTATCCTTTGGCTTGTAGTGCCTTGGCTGCCGACAGCATGTCCATTTTCGACCGCGAATCGCCGGTCGACAGCAGGATGTTTTTTTTCGGAATCGTATAGCCGACCGACAGCATCGCTTTGAGGATCGCCTCGTGGAAATCTTCGCCGAGGCAGCCCACCTCGCCGGTCGACGCCATCTCGACGCCGAGCACCGGATCGGCTTTCTGCAACCGCGAGAACGAGAACTGCGGCGCCTTGATACCGACGTAGTCGAGTTCGAACGCCGATTTATGCGGCACTTCGGGATCGACGCCGAGCATCACTTTGGTCGCGATATCGATGAAATTCACCTTCAGCACCTTCGATACGAACGGGAAGCTCCGCGACGCGCGCAGATTGCATTCGATCACCTTGATCTCGTTGTCCTTGGCCATCAACTGCATGTTGAACGGCCCGGATATGTTCAGCATCCGCGCCACTTCGCGGGCGATCTTCTTGATCCGCCGCATCGTTTCGACGTACATTTTCTGCGGTGGGAAAACCATCGTCGCGTCGCCCGAATGCACGCCGGCGAATTCGACGTGCTCGGAGATCGCGTAGATCAGCACTTCGCCGTTTTTCGCCACCGCGTCGATTTCGATTTCCTTGGCATGTTCGATGAATTCGGTCACCACCACCGGGTATTGTTTCGACACGTTGGTCGCCAGGGTCAAAAAGTGTTCGAGTTCTTCGCGGTTCGACACGACGTTCATCGCGGCGCCGGAGAGCACGTAGCTCGGCCGGATCAGCACCGGGAAGCCCACTTCGTCGACGAAACGGTAGATGTCGTCCATCGTGGTCAGTTCCCTCCATCGCGGCTGGTCGACGCCGATCCTGTCGAGCATCGCCGAAAATTTGTGGCGGTCTTCGGCGTGGTCGATGTCTTCGGCCGAAGTGCCGAGGATCGGGACGTGCTCATTCTGCAACCGCAGGGCCAGGTTGTTCGGGATCTGTCCGCCGGTCGAGACGATCACGCCTTTGGGCGTTTCGAGGTCGGTGATGTCGAGCACCCGTTCGAGCGTCAGCTCGTCGAAGTAGAGGCGGTCGCAGGTATCGTAGTCGGTCGAAACGGTTTCGGGATTGTAGTTGATCATTACCGAACGCAGCCCCTGCCGGCGGATCGTGTTCAGCGCATTGACGCTACACCAGTCGAATTCCACCGAGCTGCCGATCCGGTAGGCCCCCGATCCGAGCACGATCACAGAACGCTTGTCGTGCGCGAATTCGATGTCGTGCGACGTGCCGTTGTACGTGACGTACAGGTAGTTGGTCATCGCCGGGTATTCGGCCGCCAGCGTGTCGATCTGCTTGACGTACGGCGTGATGCCGCGCATTTTCCTGTATTTGCGGATCGTCAACATATCGGCCTCGATGTTTTTTGTGATACTTTTGCTCACCATGCGCGCTAACTGAAAGTCCGAAAAACCGCGCTGCTTAGCCTCCAGCAATAGGTCGTCCGGCACGTTGGCGATGTTATTGTGCTGCTCCAGTTCGTTTTCGATCCGGATGATGTTTTCGAGTTTTTCGAGAAACCAGCGGTCGATCCGGGTCAGTTCGTGTATGCGTTCGACGGTGTATCCCTTTTTCAGCGCATGAGCGATCACGAAGATCCGTTTGTCGGTCGGATGGCTCAGCGCGGCGTCGATGTCGTTCACTTCGAACTCTTTGTTCGCGACGAAACCGTGCATACCTTGTCCGATCATCCGCAACCCTTTCTGGATTACTTCTTCGAAGTTGCGGCCGATGGCCATCACTTCGCCGACCGATTTCATGCTCGAACCCAACTCGCGCGAAACGCCTTTGAACTTGCCGAGGTCCCAGCGCGGGATTTTGCAAACGATGTAGTCGAGCGCCGGTTCGAAGCAGGCGGTCGTGCTCTTGGTGACGTTGTTTTTCAGCTCGTGCAGGCCGTATCCGAGGCCCAGTTTCGCCGCGATGAAGGCCAGCGGATAACCGGTCGCTTTGGACGCCAGCGCCGACGAACGGCTCAGCCGGGCGTTCACCTCGATCACGCGGTAGTCTTCCGAGTGCGGGTCGAGGGCGTATTGCACATTGCATTCGCCGACGATCCCGATGTGCCGGATGATTTGGATCGCCAGTTTTCGCAGTTTATGGTATTCCGCATTGGAAAGCGTCTGCGACGGGGCCACAACGATGCTTTCGCCGGTATGGATGCCCAGCGGGTCGAAGTTCTCCATATTGCAGACCGTGATGCAGTTGTCGTAGCGGTCGCGCACGACCTCGTATTCGACCTCTTTCCAGCCTTTCAGCGATTTTTCGACCAGAATTTGCGGCGAGTACGAAAACGCTTTGTTCGCCAACGCGTCCAGTTCCTCGTCGTTGTCGCAGAAACCCGATCCGAGGCCGCCGAGCGTATAGGCCGCGCGGATAATCACCGGATAACCCAACTCGTGCGCCACCCGTTTGGCTTCGGAAACGGATGTTACCGCTTCGCTTTTGATCGTCCGGACGTCGATTTCGTCGAGTTTTTCGACGAATTTCTCGCGGTCTTCGGTGTCGATGATCGCCTGCACGGGAGTGCCCAGCACGCGTACGCCGTATTTTTCCAATACGCCGCTTTGGTAGAGCTTGACGCCGCAGTTCAGCGCCGTCTGGCCGCCGAAGGCGAGCAGGATGCCCTGCGGCCGCTCCTTTTTGATAACCTCTTCGACGTATTCGGGCGTCACCGGTAGCAAGTACACCTTGTCGGCGATGTTTTCCGACGTCTGGATCGTCGCGATGTTCGGGTTGATCAGCACCGTGTAAACTCCCTCCTCTTTGAGCGCTTTGAGCGCCTGCGAACCCGAATAGTCGAACTCTCCGGCTTCTCCGATCTTGAGTGCTCCCGAACCCAGCAGGATCACTTTTTCCACTTTATCTATCGTTTGCATTTTTCGATGTTTTGGATGAACTGGTCGAACAGAAATTCGGTGTCTACCGGCCCTCCGGAGGCTTCCGGATGGAACTGTACCGAGAAGAACGGCTTGCTTTTGTGGCGGATGCCTTCGCTGGTGCCGTCGTTGAGGTTTACGAAATAGGGTTCCCATTCGGGATCGAGCGTGGCGGTGTCCACGGCGTAACCGTGGTTCTGCGACGTGATGACGGCACGGTTCGTACCGACCATCAGCGCCGGCTGGTTATGGCTGCGGTGTCCGTATTTCAGTTTGAAGGTGGTCGCTCCGGCGGCGATCGACAGCAGTTGGTTGCCCAGGCAGATGCCGAAGATCGGCTTGCCGAGCGCAATCGCCTTTTTGATGTTGGCGACCGTGGCCCCGCATTGCTGCGGGTCTCCGGGGCCGTTCGACAGCATCACCCCGTCGTATTCGAGTTGCGTGAAATCGTAGTCCCACGGTACGCGGATCACCGTCGCGTCGCGGTCGCACAGGCAGCGGATGATGTTGTACTTGCAACCGCAGTCGACCAGTACGATCCGGTGCCGACCGTTACCGTAAGTCTGCGCCTGTTTCGTGCTGACCTGCGCGACGAGATTTTCGCGGTTCGGATCGACGAACTGCTCCGGCTCGGGCGTTCCTTCTACGAGCACCTTGCCGAGCATCACGCCGCGTTCGCGGATGATCTTGGTGATCTGCCGCGTATCGACGCCGCAAACGGCCGGAACGTCGTTGTCGGCGAGCCATTTGCCGAGGCTTTCGACCGCGTTCCAATGGCTGTACTCGAACGAGTAGTCGGAGATGACCAGACCCCGGATGTGGATACGGTTCGATTCGAAGAATCGGAGCATCCCGTTTTCTTCGGTAAACTGCGGAACGCCGTAATTGCCCACCAGCGGGTAGGTAATCACCAGAATCTGGCCGCTGTACGAAGGATCTGTTAAACTTTCGGGATATCCGGTCATCGCGGTATTGAAAACGACTTCTCCGGGAACGGAGGTTGCGGCGCCGAACGAGTACCCTTTGAATAGGGTTCCGTCTTCCAGAACGAGACGGGCGGTTTTTTTGTCAGACATTCTATATCAGTAAGTTATGAATTTTCGTAAACTTGCTGAAACGGTCTTCTCTTCAGAATAGTTTCTGAACTGCAAAAGTACGGATAGATTTTCGATTGTGCAAACCGATGCGGAAAAAGTTTTTCGGGAAGAGGTCGTTTTTTTTGTCGTGCCGGATTTTTTATCGTGACCGGGGTATTCCGGAGCGAGTATGAAACGTTTCGGTGCAATCCGGTAAAATAATCGTATCTTTGCAGACGCGTCCCGAAGTCCGAAAATGTAAATTCAATCGCCGTAAGATGTTGACCAAAGCCGAAATCGCTTTTATTCGTTCGCTGTCTTCACGCAGGGAGCGCGCCGCCTCGGGGCTGTTCGTGGCCGAAGGGGAGAAATCGGTGCGCGAAATGCTCGCCTCTTCTTTTCCGGTGCGTCGGGTTCTTGCCGTCGGGGACGGTGCGGAATGGTTGCCGTTGCGGGCCGATACCGAACTGGTGCGGGTCTCCCCGAAAGAGATGGAGCGTATCAGTATGCTGAAAACGCCTGCCGGCGTGCTCGCCCTGGTCGAAATTCCGCATTACGCGCAGCCGGAACGTTTCGGGGACGGTGCGCTCGTGCTGGCTCTGGACGACGTGCAGGATCCGGGTAATATGGGGACGATCGTCCGGCTGGCCGACTGGTTCGGTATCCGAGATATCGTCTGTTCGGAAGCGACGGCCGATTGTTTCAATCCGAAGGTAGTGCAGGCGACGATGGGCGCGATTACGCGCGTGCGGGTGCATTACCTGCCGCTGTCCGGTCTGCTGGAGAAGGCGCTGTCGGACGGCATTCCGGTCTACGGCACTTTCCTGGACGGGGACGACATCTACGGCGCGGAGCTCTCTGCGGACGGGATTCTGGTGATGGGAAACGAGGGGAAAGGAATCGGTCCGGATGTGGAAAAATGCGTGTCCCGCCGCCTGTACATTCCGTCTTATCCCGGCGGAACGGCTACTTCCGAGTCGTTGAACGTCGCCGTGGCTACGGCCGTGGCCTGCGCCGAATTCCGCCGCAGGCTGCGTTGATCAGAGCAGTCCGATCCTGTTCAGGAACAGGATGGCGATCACGACCGGAATTACGAATTTTATTAGGAAACGGATCAGCGGAAAAATCTTTACGCCGTATTGCAGGTTGCTGGTAAATTCGTTCCTGAATTTTACGGGGGAAAATACCCAGCCGGTGAACAGGACGATCAGCAGGCCGCCCAGCGGCATCAGCACGTTCGACGACAGTTGGTCGCATAGATCGAAAAGATTCATGCCTGCGACCGAGAGTTTCGAACCGGGCATCATCGACAGCGCGCACAGCGATCCGGTGACCGTGATGGCCGATGCGGTGTAGAAAATAGCCCGCTTGCGGCTGAGGCGCAACTCTTCGGTCATGTATAGCACGATGACTTCCAACAGCGAAATCGACGAGGTGATGGCTGCGACGAACAACAGGAAAAAGAAGACGACGGAGATGATATAGCCGCCGGTCATCTGGGCGAAGACGTTCGGCAGCGTCAGGAAAACCAGCTCCGGTCCGGAAGTGGGGCTGATGCCGAACGAGAAGACGGCCGGGAAGATGGCCAGTCCCGACAGGATCGCCACCGTGATATCCGAAAAGGCCACCATGGCTCCCACGCGGGGCATATTCTCATTTTTGCGTAGGTACGATCCGTAGGTGATCATCGCGCCCATGCCGAGGCTCATCGAGAAAAACGACTGTCCGAGCGCCTGTAAGACGGTCGTGCCGGTGATTTTCGAAAAGTCGGGCTTCAGCAGGAATTCGATGCCGGCCTGCGCGCCGTCGAGGGTCAGCGAGTTGACGGCCATGCCGAGCAGCAGTACGAACAGCATCGGCATCAGGATTTTCGTATAGCGTTCGATCCCTTTTTCGACTCCGGACAGAACGATTCCCGCCGATGCGACCGTAAACAGAAAGGTCCAGATCACCGGCTTCCATCCGCTGGCGACGAATCCGTTGAAGCTGTCGCGGATTTGGTCGGCGCTCCGCCCGTTGAACTGGTTGAAAACGGATTCCTTCAGGAATTCGAACGCCCAGCCGGCGATTACGCAGTAGAACGACAGGATCACGAAGGCCGTGAGGATTCCCATGTAACCGACCAGTTTCCATTTCGATCCGGGAGCCAGTTTGTTGAAAGCCCGCATCGGGTTGCGGCGGGTCGAACGGCCGATGCTGAATTCGGACAGCATGATCGGAATCGAGATTAGAAAGCTGGTTGCCAGGTAGATCAGAATGAATGCGGCGCCACCGTTCTCGCCGGCCACATACGGGAATCGCCAGATGTTTCCGAGCCCGATGACCGAACCTCCGACCGCTGCGACGGTTCCGAACCTGCTGCCGAATGATCCTCTTTTTGCCATGCCGAATAGTTGTCGTTTTGAAAATGATTAAACAAAGTTATTATTTTTAACGGAATTCGCGTAAAAATATTCGGTGTATTCGTACGCGGTCGGGGCGGCGGCAAAATTCCGATTGTTTGTTACCTTTGCGGCAAATATCCGTCCAAAAGCGATGAGAACGATCGAACTGTTGGCTCCGGCCAAAAATTACGAATACGGATGCGCCGCCGTCGATTGCGGCGCCGACGCGCTGTACGTCGGTGCGCCCGGTTTCGGCGCGCGGGTCGATGCGGCCGTTCCGGTCGGCGACATCGCGCGGTTGTGCGACTATGCGCACCGTTTCGGCGTGCGGGTGTTCGTGACGATGAATACGTTGGTTTTTGCCGACGAACTGCGCGAGGCCGAACGCATCGCCCGCGAAGTATGCCGCGCGGGCGCCGATGCGCTGATCGTGCAGGATACGGCTTTTCTGCGGATGGATCTTCCGCCGGTCGAGTTGCACGCCTCGACGCAGATGTGTACGATGACTCCCGACCGGGCGCGGTTTTGGAGCGACGCCGGTTTTTCGAGGATCATTCTCGAGCGCGCTGCGACCCTGGCGGAGATACGCGGGATTGCCGACGCGGTTCCGGATACCGGGATCGAGGCGTTCGTGCACGGGGCGATTTGCGTCGCGTACAGCGGGCAGTGCTACCTGAGCCGTTCGATGTCGCCGCGCAGCGGCAACCGCGGAGCCTGCTTGCAGGCGTGCCGGCTGCCGTACGATCTGGTGGACGAGAACGGAAAGCGACTGATGAGCGGGAAGCACCTGCTGTCGCTGCGCGACCTGAATCTTTCGCAGCATCTGGACGACATGGCGAACGCGGGCGTTTCGTCGTTCAAGATCGAAGGACGGTTGAAGGATATCAACTATGTGCGTAATGTCGTCGGCTGGTATCGCAACCGGCTGGACGGACTGATCGCCGGACGCAGCGACTTGCGGAGGGCGTCGCAGGGGGTGAGCGCGCTGGATTTTTCGCCCGACCCCCGGAAGAGTTTTTCGCGCGGCGCGACTTCTTACTATATAAACGGCGCGTCGCGCGGCGCGGCGTCGTTCGATACGCCCAAATCGTTCGGCGAGCCGGTCGGGAAGGCGACCCGCGTTGCGCGGGATTTTGTGGAAGGCGCCGGTCTCGGGGTGCTGGCGGCGGGCGACGGCGTTTGCTTTGCGGGGCCGGACGGCGGTCTGGTCGGAACCCGTGTCAACCGCGTGGAAGGCGACCGGATTTTTTTGAACCGTCCGGGCGGTATCCGGGCGGGAACCGCTTTGTTCCGTAATTACGACCGCCGGTTCGTCGCGGCTCTGAACCGGGCCCGGACGCGGCGGCGGATTCAGGTTGCGGCATACGTGTCGGTCGGGCCGCAGCGGTTGGCGCTGACGTTGGACGACGGCCGGGTGTCGGCCGGGTGCTCCGTCGACGGCGATTTTGCCGCAGCGCACAACCCGTCGCAGGCAGAAGAGACGATACGGACGCAGATTTCGAAGACGGGGGACACGATCTATGCGGTTTCCGGCGTAGAGATTCGTTGCGACGAGCCGCGTTTCGTGCCGGTCGCCGTGTTGAATGCCCTGCGTCGGACATGCATCGAAAAGTTGGACGGAAACCGGAGCGCCGCATATCCGGGACCGGTTCGCCGGCCGGAGAACCGGCAGGCCGTTTTCCCGCAAACGGCGCTGACGGGCGCGGACAACGTGACCAATCCGCTGGCCGAACGTTTTTACCGCGAGCACGGCGTCGAGACCGTCGAAGCGGGATACGATCTGAACGACCGTTTCGACGGCGTGCGGGTGATGCGGATGCGTTACTGCCTGCGCCGCGAGATCGGGCAGTGCCTGTGCGAACGTCCGGATTACCGCGGCCGGCTTTTTATCGAAACCGGGCGTAACCGTTATGAATTGATGTTTGACTGCAAGCGTTGCGAGATGAGCGTTGTCTGCTGCAACCGAACCGAATAATCCGAAAATTATGCTGAAATCTGATTTGCTGACCCCTGCCTGCTGGAACGATTACGAGTTGCTCGACAGCGGAAATTTCGAAAAACTGGAGCGTTTCGGCCGCTACGTAGTGGCCCGGCCGGAGCCGCAGGCGTTGTGGAACCGTTCGCTGAGCGATGCCGAATGGCGGCAGCGCGCCGACGCCGTGTTCCGCAAGGACAGGCGCAGCGAAGATCGCGGCGAGTGGGTGTGCAAACCGGGGATGCCGGGACAGTGGTTCGTCGAATATGGCGGCGAAGCGATGCGGTTGCGGATGCGGCTCGGGCTCACGTCGTTCAAACATGTGGGAATTTTTCCCGAACAGGCCGAAAATTGGGATTATATATACCGGCAGGTGCGGCGCGTCGGGACTGGGGCGCGGGTACTGAACCTGTTCGCCTATACCGGCGGAGCCTCGCTGGCCGCGCGGGCGGCCGGAGCCGAGGTGACGCATGTCGATTCGGTGAAACCGGTGGTCGGGTGGGCGCGCGAGAACATGGAGGCGTCCGGGTTGGACGGCGTCCGCTGGATCGTCGACGATGCGCTGAAATTCGTGCGCCGCGAAGTGAAGCGAGGCAAAACCTACCACGGCATCGTTCTCGATCCGCCGGCTTACGGGCGCGGCGCGGACGGGGAAAAGTGGGTGCTCGAAGAACATATCAACGAAATGCTTTCGCTGTGCGGGGAGTTGCTCGAACCGCAGAACGGCTTTCTGGTGTTGAATCTCTATTCGATGGGGTTGTCGGCGTTGCTGGCCCGCAGCGCGGTGCGTCAGTTGGTCGGGGCGTGCTCTGCGGAGCAGTTCGGCGAACTCTATTTCACCGATCCGTTCGGCAAGGCGTTACCGCTGGGGGTGTATTACCGGTGTGCCCGGTAGACCGATCGGGGTTTTGACCGGCTCTTTTTTCGGAAGTCCTTGCTCCCGGTGCCGTTTAGCCCAGAGCTGGTACGAATTGATGAGGTTCTGCCAGATGACATATGCGGCCGGGCCGACCGAAGCGATCGGCGTCAGGTAAGTCTGTGCCATCCAGATCGCCAGGATCGTATTCTTCTGTCCGAGGCCCTGTGCGCCGGCGATCTTGTTGCGATAGCGGCGTCCGATGCGGCGTCCGGCCAGGAACTGGGCGCAGCAGACCGCGAGCGCCAGCAGCGCCATCCAGATTTCATTGACATAGTTCGACGCATCCTGTTTCATGAGAAAGGCGACCGTGTTGCCCATCACGATGGTCAGCGCTACGGCCCACAGGTAGAACGAGATCTGCTGGCGTTCGCGCAGTTGCCGGTGTATGCGGGGCGCGAAGCGTTTCAGCAGCACGGCGATTACGAACGGCAGGATCAGCAGCGGGATCATTTGCCGGCAGACGATCCCGAACGACTCGAAGAACGGCAGCGCGGTCTGCGAGCCGATCAGCGAGAAGACCAGCGGCGATAGCGTGGCGACCGTCAGGTTGCTCAGCAGCGTGTAAGTCGCCAGCACGGCGATGTTTCCGCCGAGCATACCGGTGATTACGGCCGCCGAAGTGGCGGTCGGAGCCATCACGCAGATGAAAGTGCCCTGGGCCAGCAGCGGATCGAACAGCGCGATGATCCCGAACAGCGCGAGACTCCCGAGTATCTGAATCCCCAGCAGGATCACGTGCAGCCGCGTGATGCGCATGTCGTCGAACGACAGCTTGCAATAGGGCACCAGCAACATCAGGAAAATCAGGTAGGGGGTCAGGAAAGAGAGCGACGAGACGAACGGATAGAATACGCCGCCTACGATCATGGCGATCGGAAGCATCCAGTTTTTGAATTGCTGCAGGATTACGTGATTCAGATAGTCGACCATACGCCCGGATTTATCATTCCCTCCGGTGCAAAGTAACGGAGTATTGTCGTGAAATCAAAGGCTTTTTTTAATTTTTTAACAATGTCTCCGGGGGCGGTTTCGGTCGGATTTATGACACGGATGGTACGGAATTTGTATTATATATGAGGTTTCGGGGAAATGCGATTCGGAGTTTCGGGACAAGTTTGATTCCCAAAAGACCTTTCCGTCCGTGCGCGCTTTTCTACCTTTGAACCGATGATTATGGAAGCAAAGCGCAATATCGTATTTTCGGCAGCGGTCTGGGTCGCTTATGTGCTGGTATTCGCCGTGCAGAAGCCGTTTTTTCTATTTTACAACCGCGACGTGTGGACGGAGATGTCCGCCTTCGATTGGGGTCAGGCATTCGTGTCGGGGCTGTTGTTCGACGTGTTGTTGGCGGCCTGTTTCGCGCTCTTTCCGGTGCTGCTGACTTTCTTGCGTTCGAGACTGTCGGAACGAGCGGCCGAAGGCGTGTTGCGTGTCTATTTTCTCGGGACGGCATTGTATATAGCCGCCGTTTTCGCTTTTTCGGGAGTGCTTTTCGAATCGACGATTCTGAAAACGGTGCTTTTCATAGGCTATGCCGCCGCGATCGTCGGGTTGTGTTGGGAGAAGGTCGTTCCGTTGTTCGGCCGCATCGGGGCGCGTCGCCGGACGGAACGCCGCGTATCGCTGCTGCTGGCCGGTATGCTGCTGTTCTTTTTCGGAGGAGTCGCATTCGGAAACCGGAGTCTTTCGGAGCATTACGCTTCCCGGCCCGGTCTGTATCACCTGCACATCAATCCTTACTACCAGCAGATCGCTTTTTGGGATTAATTCCGTCCGCTCCGGAAACGTTTCGCGGGATGGCCGCTACTTTCCGGATTCGCCGGCCGGTTCCGCAGAAGCGTTTTTTTTTCGATTTCTGTTGTCTTTTCAAAGCTTTTCGTTCGCGGATCCGCTCGATCCGGTTGCGCATGTTGCGGATCAGATCGGCGAACGTGTCGAAGCTTTGCCGGTACGAGATGCCGATCCCGCTTTCCTGAGGCCCTGGTTCTCGTCGAACCGGTCGATCGTGCGCGTGAAGGCCTTGACCTTGAAATTACCGGCCTCGTCGAGCAGCAGGCTCAGCGTTACGTCGCCCGTCAGGCTGTTGGCGGTACGCTTGTTCATCTGTACGCCGTTGCCGGTGTCGTAACTGACGTCGCCTTCGACGATCAGCTTGTCTTTGATCAGTTCCCCGTAAAATTCGGTGCCGAATTCGTCCGAAGTTTCCTCGCTTTTCGGGCGGTATTTCGGCGCCAGTCGGAAACGGTCGGTCGAGAGCAGGCTGCTCAATTGGTTCGACAGGAAGTCGATGCCGGTCACGGTCGCGCCCATGGCGCCGATGTTCAGGTTCTGGTTCGTGTACGAATTGTCGGCATAGAAACTCTGCGTGGCCAGCAGCCACAGGAATTGGGTCGACATCATCTCCTGCGTATTCATCGAGTTCAGGATAACGCTTTGGGTTTCCGGGTCGGCGTTCGGGACGGTCACATCGAACGTGATAGCCGGTTGCGTCAGCCGTTCGGACAGCCGGATGATGCAGTCCACCGGGACGTTGCGCCGAGAGTTCTGCTCCCCGGCCCCGAGCAGCGGGGCCAGCGAGGCCTTCAGCTTGTAGACGGCCGTGATGTCGACCAGCGCGTTGACCGGATCGCCCGTCCACTGGATGTGGCTGCCGTCTTCGATGGCAAACGTGCGCGTAGCGAAATTCTTCAGCGAAAAACGGTAGCTGCCGTCCGTGATGTCGTAGTCGCCGTAGATCGTGAAATCTTTGTTCCGCGGATTGACGTGTAGGTTGATCGTGCCGTTGCCGCGTCCTTTGAGCAGGTTGTCGCCGGCTTGGTCGAGGGTTAGTTGCATTTCGACGTTCGGCTTGACGTTCAGCGCCATCTTGATGTCCATGTTCGACGGCAGGCTGTCCATCCGGCGCATCCTGCGCGCGAGGGCCTGCCGCAACCGGTTCGTGCTGTTCGCTTTTTCCAGACTGTCCCGGATGGCTTTTTGACGCGGGTCTTCGAAGACGATGAAGTCGGCGGCGGAGATATCCGCGCTGTTGCCCAGGGGCATGTAAAAATGCGAGTTGTCGGCGGTCGTCGCGACGATGTTCATGTTGACGCCGTTTTTATTGCCTTGGATCGTGGCGTTGCCCGACGCGAAGATCGTTCCGTAGAAAAGGTCGTTCTGCTGTTCGGTCGTTTGCAGTACGAGCGTGTTCTGCGGCCGCACGTGTATGTCGTAGGCCAGATTGCGCAGGTTCCGGAAGTCGAATTTCATGTCGAATCCGGCGCGGTTTCCCCGGGGATCGGTCAGTTCGGCCGGCTGCAGGGTCATCACGTTGTCGGCTACGTCGATCGTGCCGCCGGTCAGGGCGTAGGGAACGTTCGTATAATCGACCGTCGTTTCGAAACGTTCGACGCGGATGGCGCCGTTCAGAACGGGTTGGAGGTTTCTGCTGCTCAGCGTCAGCCGGGCGCTGGCCTCTCCCTGCGTTTCGCGCAGCACGCCTTTCAGCACCGGAGCGAGCAGTGCCATGTCGATTTTCCGGATGTTCATTTCCGCGCCGTAACGGCGTTCGGTCGGGGAGTAGAAACCGGCCACGATGTTGTCGCCCAGTTTGCGGTCGGACAGCCTGAAACGGGCCCGTTTCGACTGAAAATCCCAGAGGCAGTTGAACTTCGTGTCTCGCCACGGGATTTGGTTGACGCGGATGCTGTCGAAATCGATGTCTGCGTTCAGCACTCCTTCGCCGTATGCAGCGATCAGGTCTGCAGAGCCGTTGGTGTATCCTTCGAACAGGTAGCCCCGGCTCGAAGTGATCTGCGACAACGGCTTCAGGTCGAAGTGTTGCAGGCTCAGCCGAAGGGTGTCCTGGTTACTGCGGGAGGCCGTGCCGTTGACCGAGAGGCGTTGCGGGCCGTTTTCGATCCGGAAGTTGTCTACGACGACCCGCGTGGAGTCGTAGACGATCTGCCGGGCGCCGATTCGCCAGGTCTGGTTGCCGGTCGTGAGCGTGGAAGGATAAAAGTTGATTTTGATCTGCGGAACGCCCGTTTCCGGATTGACCGACAGCGCGGAAGTGGTGCTGAGCATCGCGTAGGTGCCGTTTGCGGTGTTGTTGAACCGCATGGCCAGGTTGACCCGGTTCTCTTTGGCCCCGCCGATGACCGAAAAGTTGGGCATGTACAGGTTTTTGGCCAGCAGGTCGTTCGCCGTTACGAACATCGAGATCGAGTCGCCCTGGTTACGGGCGGACGCCTTCAGGTTCGAGACGAAGAACTGTTCGTTCTCGATGAGTTCCGAGTTCAGCGTCAGCGAGAAGACGTCGCTTTCGGGGTTGAACAGAAAGGCCAGCGTGGTTCCCTGGGCGACTTGCAGGCCAGGAATGAAGATGCCCGCCACGTTGTTGGCTTCTTTTACATTGACGTTCAGCAGGTAGTAGTTGTCGATGCTGGAAGCCCCGTCGGCCGGCGGAATCGTTTCCCGCTCCTGCCCGTCGTGTTCCGAGATGGACGGAAGGTAGGATATCAGCGTGTTTTTGAAGTAAGAAAACATTTTGTTGTAGCTGAGCCTGCCTTTCAGTTCCGCATCGGCGAACGACGAATAGAAACCCAGCAGTTTCCGGTTGCCGTGGTTGTCGGCCAGCATACGGATCCGTCCGGTTTTGACGGTGTCGATGTGGTTGATGTAGGTCATGTCGTCGATCTCGATCGTGCCGTTCAACTCGTCGAGCCCTATGCCCGAGCCTTGCGCCGTCAGATTGCCCCGCACCACCGAAACTGTGTCCCGCCGGTTGAAATTCAGTTTGTACAGGTCGGCGTTATGCAGGGCCAGATTGAAATTGTAGGCCGGCAGCGAATCGTTGAAGTTCAGTTTGCCATCGAAATCGAACGCGATGTTCGGGTCGGTCGAGACGATGGCGCCGGTGTACTCCTTGTTCTCGAATTCCCCGTTCAGGACGATGTCGTTGTACGCGTATCCGTTGTATTCGAGCAGCGGAATCTGCGCCTGCGCTTTCATCCGCAGCGCGCTGCCGAGCTGTCCCGTCACGTCGGCTTTCAGCGCGATGCGGTCGAGTTTCGGGATGCCGAGCAGCGAGCCGATCCGGAAATCGTTCGTATTCAGCGTCCCGTTGAAACCGGTCGCGCGTTGCGTGGACTGAAGCGGCTTGATATTCAGTTTCAGGTCGGCGCTTCCCAGTTCGCATTGCAGCCGGCCGTCGGCTGCGAAGTCGCTGAATAGACCGTCGAAATGGCCCGTAAATGCGATTCGCCCCATTTTTTCGAGCGTGGCGTAATTCTTTTCGACCGATTTCCGGGCGATGTCCTGCACAATGTCGGCGATGTCGGCGGCCTCGGTACGCAGTTCCTGCACGTCGAACGAGAAATGGGTGCGGTTCACGTCCGGCAGCCCGGTCATGCGGAATTTTACGTCGACCCGCGTGTTTCTCGTTTCGACCGGCCCCACGCTCCCTCTCATGTTCGAGACCGGCCCTTCCACTTGTCCCGAAGCATTGCGGAAGACGGTTTGCCAGTTGCGCAGTCCCTGGGCGAAGTAGGCGATGGTCTGAAAGCTAACGGTCGAGGCGGTAAATTCGGAACGGATATTCACTTTATTCAGGAAATCGTTATACCCTTTCCACGTGTCGTAGTCGAAATAGAGATAGGCCATCCGTACGTCCGATTCGGCGGTCTTTAGCCGGAAATCGTCGAAGTGCATACCCGATCCGGAGATCCGGAAATGCCGCGTCGACAGGTTTTCGATGTGCAGCCCGCAGCGCTCCCGCAGCGTCAGCGAGTCGATCGCGAGGTTCACGCTGTCGTCTGCGACCGATACGTCCCGTACGAGAAGTTTGAAATTCCGAACGTCCAGATCCGTAAAGTTGACGCCGTACTCTTTCGGGCGGACGTCGAATTTCCGGTGGCGGAAATTCATGTCCCGGATCGTTGCCGAAGACGCCGTCAGCCGAAATCCTTTTTTCTTTTGTTTCTTCTCTTTCTTGAATTTCAGCAGGATCTGTTTCAGGTTGCTCGTCCGCGAACTGTCCTGCATCAAGTTGAACCGCACTCCGTCCAGTTCGACGTCCCCGAGCCGCACGGCTCCCGTGAAAACGTTCAGACTGCCCAGCGGGACGACGACGTTGCGCGCATAGAACAGCGTGTCTCCGTGGTAGTCCTCTACGTAAAGGCCTTCCAGCGACAGCCGGTTGAACAGCCGGAAACGCACCTTTTCGACCGAGAACTCGGTTTGGGCTTTTTCGCTGAGCATTTTCAGGCCCTGACCGACGATCAGGTTCTGCACCGATTGCATGTGCAGCAGCAGCGTGACGGCGACCGGCAAAAATATCACAAGCAGGATCACCGCCGACACGAAAGATCGTATTATTTTTATAACTTTGCCCATTCGGAAGCTGCGTGCGGTATTCTGTTGGTTTTCAATCGGAGCCGCTCTGCGTTACGGCGCTTCGCATGTCTCTCTGAAAAGAACTACAAGTTTACTAAATTTATTATAAATAATAAAGCCAAAATGGATATTACGATCTTGGGTATCGAATCTTCGTGCGACGATACTTCCGCCGCGGTGATTCGGGGCCGGACGCTGTTGTCGAACGTTATTGCCAGTCAGGACGTTCACCGCAAGTACGGCGGCGTGATCCCGGAGCTGGCGTCGCGGGCGCATCAGCAGAACATCATTCCGGTGGTCGATACGGCGATCAGGGAGGCCGGCATCGACCTGAAGGATTTGGACGGGATCGCTTTTACCCGCGGGCCGGGATTGCTCGGCTCGTTGATGGTCGGGGTTTCGTTCGCCAAGGGGCTGTCGCTGTCGCTGGATATTCCGATGATGGACGTCAATCACCTGCAAGGGCACATTTCGTCCCATTTCATCGATCTGCCCGACCGGCAGTTGGCACATCCGCGATTCCCGTTCCTGTGTCTGCTGGTGTCGGGCGGTCATTCGCAGATCGTGTTGGTAAAGGATTACGGCGAGATGGAGATCGTCGGCACGACGATCGACGATGCCGCCGGGGAAGCTTTCGACAAATGCGCCAAGGTGATGGGACTGCCGTATCCGGGCGGCCCGGTAATCGACAAACTGGCTAAGGAAGGAGACCCGAAACGGTTCAAATTCGCGAAGCCGTCGGTAGACGGGTTCAATTACAGCTTCAGCGGGCTGAAAACGTCGTTCCTCTATTTTCTGCGCGACGAGATGCGCGAGAACCCGAATTTTATCGGGGAGAACAAAGCCGATCTGTGCGCTTCGCTGCAATCGACGATCATCGAGATTCTGTTGAACAAGCTGGTACGGGCGGCCAGGCATTACGACATACGCGACATCGCGATCGCCGGCGGCGTTTCGGCCAATTCGGGCCTGCGCCGTGCGATTGTCGAGGAGGGCGTCCGTCGCGGCTGGAATACGTTTCTTCCCGAGTTCAAATTTACGACCGACAACGCGGCGATGATCGCCGTCACCG
Organism: Alistipes sp. AF48-12; assembly: GCF_003477565.1. Lineage (NCBI taxonomy): Bacteria > Pseudomonadati > Bacteroidota > Bacteroidia > Bacteroidales > Rikenellaceae > Alistipes > Alistipes sp. AF48-12. Next base: position 34,266 of record NZ_QUDJ01000006.1, on the reverse strand, counting down.
GGTATTTCAAATACCAGCGCGGCGAGTTCGCCCCGATGGACGTTGTCCCCGTGGCGCGGATCAGCCGGATGTGACGGGATCGATTCATTCCGGAGTCCATACGAAAGGGTCGGTATTTTTGCCGATTCTTTTTTTATTTATTTTTCACTTCTTTTGTGTAAAAGAATACGTGTGTTATGTATATATATATCAAAAACCGATGAAAAGTAAAAGAATTATTAAAATCAGTTTGGCTTTGGCCATTGTAGTAGGAGCATATATTTATATCGATCGGAGTCAGTGTAAATCTATGGATTTGTTATTTCAGTCCAATCTTGAAGCATTGGCAGGGGATGAATCGGCGGAACCTGTACAAATTCCTTGTAGTGCCAAAAAAAAGAGTAAATGCAGTTTTTCTGCTAAAGATGCGGATGGAAATACGCATTCTGATACGTGGAAAGATTCTAAACAGATCTAATTTCCAGTTATGTCGTGTTGCCGATATATTCTTAGTATGGGGAAATTAACGGTCATTTTGATCGGGATGTGTGTGCTATGCGGTTGCGAAGGGCGAAAAAACTGGGGCGAAGAAAAGTGGCAAGGTTTGGAGTACCCCTTGACGGCGACTTCTGTGAATGTGGACCGGATTATTTTCACGGAATCCGATTTGATATTTATCGATGACTATGTCATTTTCGAAAATTGGAATAAAGATAAATATTATTCTGTTTTCAGGATATCGCAGGACAGTTTGAAATTTATAGGTTCTTTTTTGACAAAAGGGAACGGGCCTTTCGAGGTGAACGCTTCGAGCATACATTTTTTGAATCGAGACAGCGTCTTGATGATCGTTGCGTATAATCCCCGAGGAAAGTCGTTTGTCATACCCGTGAACAATTTGAAAAACGTATTCGATTTTTCTGCATGGAGCGTGGTCGATTATCCTTATGTAGAATCTTTTGCCTATAATCTTTTACCGGTTACGGATTCGACTTATTTGATGCAGGGGTTCGGCGACAGCGACGATTTGTTTACATTACTGAATACCGGTAGTGAGCGGGTGTCGAGTCTGGGGGTTCGCTATCCGGATAGCGGTAACGAGGTTACTTGTTACAATAAATCTCAAATTTATTCCGGAGACTTGCGCAAACGCCTTCGGCCAGACAGTTCGTTTATTCCTGTTCTAATTCGAAATTTGTCGAGATTTTTACGCTTGGAGATAGTACGGTGTCGAACAGGGTCAGATTATTCGATCGGTTGCCGATATGCACGCAACGAACCGATGGAACTTATAAAATTGTCGATCATTATGAATCGGGGTATCAATTATCGGTTACAGATGCGTTTATCTACTGTGCCGATCCTAAAATCGATTATTCGGAACGGGAGAGGTCTATAAAGAGAAACGGTTATTCTCCCGGGTATGTAAAAGAGGTATATCTTTGCGACTGGAATGGGAATCCGGTGCATAAATATTTATTGGACAGACCGGTATGTTATATTCAGCCGGATACGGACGATGAGTGGTTGTATGCTTTTTATTTGAATCCCGAGTCGTTCGAACCCGAAATGGTGAGATTTAAATTGCCTGATATTCATTAAATGTAGATTCTATGAAAAAAACAGTTATTTTTTCCGGTTCGGTCGTGTTAGCCGTAGCGGCTTTAGGAGCTTTTGTGCAGTATGATTGTAAAAACAGGTCGGCTGATGATCTGTTGCTTGAAAACGTCGAAGCATTGGCCGGTTCGGAGGGGGATGGCGGTGAGGAAGTTCAGATTCCCTGTGCTCAGGAAAAACGCAGAAGTTGTACTTTCAAATCCGTAGATGCGGACGGTAACGAGTATGTGAATACGTGGAATGATTACGTCAAAGCCGGTTGATTCTTTCGGCTGGTCGTTTATATGCCGGATGTAGGATTCGGTAATAAAAAATGCCGGACAGATTTTAAAATCTGTCCGGCATTTTTTACAGTTTGTAGAACTCTTCCCAGCCTTCGCGCGGCGGCAGGTCTTTCAGCAGCTTGTTGGCCCGTTCGTTGTTGGTGATCACTTTTTTCTTCGGGTCGAACAGCAGTTTCGCGTTCAGGCGCTGCGCCAGCACGCCGAGGTTGAACACTTGGCAAAGCGGCCCGGCGACGTCGAACGGCGACCGTGCTTGTTCCTGTCCCTTGCAGGCCAACAGGAAATTTTTGTAGTGATTCGACGAGCTCTGGGGGACTTCCGGCAACTGTGACGCCATCTCCCTGGCCTTTTCTTCCGGGATGATCGACAGCAGGCTGCCGTGCGAACCGCCCTTGAAGGTCAGTTCCTTGCTATAAATGATTTTGCCCGGATTCAGCTTGGCCGGCTGGATTTGCCCGGTACTCGGGGCCGGAATGTTCGGATCCAGCTCGGATACGCCGTAGCCTTCCGGCACTGGCGGGATGTTCTTCTGTCCTTCGTACCAGGTGACGTCCACCGGCGGCATGTTGCCGCGCGCTCCGAACTTGAACACCAGCGTCGAGGCCTGCGGGAAGAAGAAGTCGTTGTGCCCGTCGATCCGCACCGGGTCGATCTCGTAGGGCAGTCCCAATTCGAGGAATTGGTGGGCGGTATCCAGAATGTGAGCACCCCAGTCGCCGAGGGCGCCCATGCCGAATCGTACCAGCAGCGCCATTGTCCGTTGACGTAGTCCTTGTTGTAATCGTGGAAACGGGCCGTCATCAGCCAGGTGTTCCAGTCGAGCGTCTGCGGGACCGGCTGTCCCGGAGGGAAACTTTTGATGTTCGTATCCCAGCCGTGCCAGCGACGCGGCGCGTTCATGTGGGCGGTGATCGCCGTAACGTCCTTGATGATTCCGGCGTCTTTCCATGCCTTGAACTGGAAATAATTCCCTTCGGAGTGGCCCTGGTTGCCCATCTGGTTGACTACCTTGTACTTTTTTGCCGCTTTCATCATCAGCTCGACCTCGTAGAACGTGCGTGCCATCGGCTTCTCGGTATAGACGTGCTTGCCGAGCGACATCGCCAGCATACAGATCGGGAAGTGCGAGAAGTCCGGAACCCCGACCGAAACGGCGTCGATCTGGTCGCCCATCTTGTCGAACATCTGCCGGAAATCCTGGAAGCGCGGCACGTTCGGGAATTGCTTCAGCGACTGTTCGGTGTGCGGGGCCCCCATGTCTACGTCGCACAGCGCGACGATGTTGGCCTCGCCCGTTTTAGCGAACTCGCGGAGAATTTCGCCGCCCCGGTTGCCGATCCCGCAGACGGCCAGGTTGACCCGTTCGTTCGGGCCGACGATCCGCGGTTTGGGCCGGGCCGCCGACAACGTGTTTTTCGTCAGGATGGTCGGCAGGGCCGCTGCCGCCGACAGCGCGAGAACTCTTTTCAGAAATTCCCGCCTCGAAAATTCATTGGAATCCATATTTCAGTTGTTTGTATCGGTTATGATTGGGTTTTTCAGTTTATCGTACAGGTAAAACGGTAGGCTCCGCTACCGATCCGGTAAGCGACTCCGGACGACTTTTTGTCCGTGATTTTCCGGATGTTTTTCGCATTTCCTTTGCAGCCGACTGCTTCGACGGCGGCGGACGGCAGCGATACGGTGGCCGTCATGTTGGCAGGGATCTGCACGTTCAGCGTTACCCGGTCGCCGTTGCGCTCCCAGGCGCTGCGGATCTCGCCGCGCTGCGAATCGTAAGACGCCTTCGCCCAGTTCAATCCGTCGACGAAAGCCGGGCGGATCAGCACGTGCCGGAATGCCGGTTGTTCCGGATCGACCTGGATGCCGGCCAGCGTTTTGTACATCCAGGCACTGACGGCGCCCATTGATGGGTGGTTGCGCGATGCGTCGCCGATGTTCCGCAGGACGTCCCACGTTTCGAACAGCGAGGTCGCTCCGCACTGTTCGATCCAGTAGCCCCATGAGGGTAGCGTGGTTTTGGTGACCATCCGGTAGACGGCGTCGGCATATCCGTAGTCGGACAACACGGCCGGTACGACCAGACTGCCGATGAAGCCGAAATCGAGGCTGTAATCGTTGTCCGCAATGCAACAGTTCAGGTTTTCGGCCAATCGTTTCTCGTATTGTTCCGGGACGATACCGACATAGAGCGGCAGCGCGTACGACAGTTGCGTGCCGTTCGAATAGCAGACCTTTTCGGGATCGAAAAACAGTTCGTTGATCAGGACTTTCAGCTTTTCGGCTTTCGCTTCGTAAGGGGCGGCTTCCGGTTCGCGGCCGGTCAGCCGGGCCATCTGCGCCATCAGCACGTTATCCCAGTAATAGAAACACGTGGCCATGAAATCGACCGGCGTCTGCGCTTTGTAGAACAGCCAGTCCCCGAGTCCGTGGTTGATCGTGCCGTTCGCTTCCTCGCGCGTTTGCAAGTACTCCAGGTAACGTTTGGCCGCCGGGTAGATCGTTTCGATCGCCCGCGTATCGCCGCTGTATTGGTACAGCAGGTGCGGCGTGATGAAGATCGCGGCGTCCCACATCGGGCCGGCCCAGTTCGAATCCCAGTGCCACGAAGTCGGGACGATACCCGGCACGTTGCCGTCGGCCTCCTGCGCGTCGATCATATCGTTCACCCATTTGGCGTAGATGTTCCGGCTGTCGAAATTGATCATGCCGGCTTCCTGCACCATGTAGCCGTCGGCCATCCAGCCGTTCTTTTCGCGGTGCGGGCAGTCGGTCGGGATGCCGAACAGGTTGCTCAGGTACGAGCGTTTCGAAATGTCGAATATTTGGTTGATCAGTTTGTTCGAACAACTGAAATCGCCGGTCGGTCGCACGTCGCTGTGCATGACTATGCCTTCGAGGTTCTCGGCCGTCAGTTGCAGCGGTACGCTGGTCGTTACCTCGACGTACTGGAAACCGTGATACGTGAACGGAGGCATAAAGGTTTCGGCGCCTTCGCCTTTGAGAATATAGGTGTCGAACTGGCTGATCTCCGATGCGTTCGTCGGGCGCAGGTGCATGTTGATGTTCCTCTGATCGACCCGTCCGGCCGAATCGAGCAATTCGCCGTGCCGCATCGTTACGACGGTTCCGCGCGGCCCCTTCACGCGCAGTCGGCATACTCCGGCGAAGTTTTTCCCCAGGTTGTAGACGTATACCGTGTCGTTGATCTTCTCGACCGATACCGGTTTTACCGATCCGGATGCGGCGACGGCCGCCATTTTCTGCGCTTCGATCAGCGGCGCGGGCGATTGGACGGTCACGGCGGGCTGCCAGGCGCCGTCGTCGAATCCGGGACGGTTCCATCCCGGCTGTTCGAGCCGGGCGTCGTACGTTACGCCGGTGTACAGGTTGTCGTACAGCAACGGGCCGGTCGCCGTTTTCCACGAAGCGTCGCTGCCGATCGTTTCGGTCGATCCGTCCCGGTAGGTGACATGCAGTTCGCACAGTAGCCGCGGGCGGTTGCGCCACGGAGCCAGATGGAAGTTCCACACGGCCGGAGTTTGTTCGTTATACCAGCCGTTACCGAGCACGACCCCGATGCAATTTTTACCTTCGCCGAGTTGAGCGGTGATATCGTAAGTTACGTAGAGCACCCGTTTCGAGAAATCGGTATAGCCCGGATCGAGCAGATGGTCGCCCACGCGCTCCCCGTTCAGGTAAAGTTCGTAGTAACCCAGTCCGCAGATATAGGCGCGGGCCGAAGCAATCTGCTTTCCGGTCGCGAATTCGCGGCGGAACATTGGGGCGGGCTTATACTGTTTGTCGTGCGAGTCGGTGATCCATTGCGCCTTCCATTCGCCGGGCGTCATCTTGCCGGTTTCGAACCACGATACCGGCGTAGTGACCGGCATACGGCCGTTGTCGTCCCACGTTTCGACTTTCCAAAAGTAACGGGTATGCGACTTCAGCGGAGCGGCGGGGCTGCATACGACCGTCTGGTCGCCGGATTTGATCCGCCCCGAGTTCCATACGTCGGCGTTCCCGGCTTCGAGCTGCTCGGGCGAGGTCGCCACGACGACCCGGTAGGCGCTCTGGGAGACTCCTCCGACCGGAGATTGCAATTTCCACATCAGGCGGGGTTCGGCGACGTCGATCCCCAGCGGCGTAGTCAGGTACTCGCACTGCAGGTCGACGGCCTGCATCGGGGAAAATCTGGCGCCCTGTACCGCCAGGCCGGACAGCATCAGTGCGAAGCTTAACAAAAGTTTCATAGGCTAATTTTGGGTTATTCGGTTCGGTTTCTGCCAAAATTAATCATTTTATCGGAAATTCGTGCCGGATGACCGGCATAAAATCGAAGCGGGCCGCCCCGGATTCGTGAGGACGGCCCGCAAAACGACGGGTTCGGCGTCGGCGAGGTTATTTTTTAACTTCGACCTGTTCGTAACCTTCGATGATATCGCCTACGTGGATATCGTTGTAATTCTCGATGTTCAGTCCGCATTCGAGCCCGTTGTTCACCTCTTTGACGTCATCCTTGAAACGCTTCAGCGAACCGAGCTTGCCGGTGTAGACCACGATGCCGTCGCGGATTACGCGGATGTTCGTATGCCGCGTAATCTTGCCTTCGCGCACCAGACAGCCGGCGACCGTGCCGACCTTCGTGATCTTGAACACTTCCATCACTTCGACCGAACATACGATTTCCTCCTTCATCACCGGGGCGAGCATACCCTCGATGGCGTCTTTGATATCGTTGATCGCGTCGTAAATGATCGAGTAGAGTCGGATTTCGATCTCTTCCTTCTCTGCCAGTTTCCGGGCCGCGGCGGAAGGCCGCACCTGGAATCCGACGATCACGGCGTTCGAAGCGGCGGCCAGGATCACGTCCGATTCGGAGATCGGGCCTACGGCCTTGTGAATCACGTTGACCTGAACCTCTTCTTTCGACAGTTTGATCAGCGAGTCGGCCATCGCTTCGATCGAACCGTCCACGTCGCCCTTGATGATGATGTTCAGCTCCTTGAAATTGCCGATCGCGATGCGGCGTCCGATTTCGTCGAGCGTGATGTGCTTCTGGGTGCGCAGGCCCTGCATCCGCTGCAACTGTTCGCGCTTGTTGGCGATGTCGCGCGCCGAACGTTCGTCGTCCATCACGTTGAACGAGTCCCCGGCTTGCGGAGCGCCGTTCAGCCCGAGCACCAGCACCGGCGTGGACGGGGGCGCTTCGGTGATCCGCGTGCCGCGTTCGTTGAACATCGCCTTCACGCGGCCGGTGTAGATGCCCGACAGCAGCATGTCGCCGACCCGCAGCGTGCCGTTCTGTACCAGCACTGTCGCAACGTAACCGCGCCCTTTATCCAGCGTGGATTCGATCACCGCGCCTTGGGCTTTCCGGTCGGGATTGGCTTTCAGGTCGAGGAATTCGGCTTCGAGCAGCACCTTTTCGAGCAACTTGTCGAGGTTGATGCCCTGCTTGGCCGAGATCTCCTGGCACTGGTATTTACCGCCCCAATCTTCAACCAGGTAGTTCATGGCCGACAGTTCCTCTTTGATCTTTTCCGGGTTGGCTCCCGGCTTGTCGATCTTGTTGATCGCGAAAACGATCGGAACCTGTGCGGCGGCCGCATGGTTGATCGCCTCGACGGTTTGCGGCATCACGTTGTCGTCCGCGGCTACGATGATGATCGCCACGTCGGTCACTTTCGCCCCGCGGGCACGCATGGCCGTAAACGCTTCGTGACCCGGCGTATCGAGGAACGTGATGCGCCGGCCGTCGTCGAGTTTCACGCTGTATGCCCCGATGTGTTGCGTGATACCGCCCGCTTCGCCGGCGATTACGTTCGCCTTGCGGATGTTATCCAACAACGACGTTTTACCGTGGTCGACGTGCCCCATCACCGTAACGATCGGCGGCCGCGGAACGGCGTCTTCGTCCGTTTCGTCCTCCGTGTCGATTGCTTCCTGAATCTCAACCGCAACGAACTCGACTTTGAAACCGAACTCTTCGGCCACCACGACCAACGCTTCGGCGTCGAGGCGCTGGTTGATCGAAACCATCAGCCCCAGGTTCATGCAGGCCGTGATGACGTCGGTTACGCTGACGTCCATCATGGTCGCCAGTTCGCTGACCGTTACGAATTCGGTCACCTTCAGTACGCTTTTTTCTTTTTCCTGGCGTTCCAGCTCTTCGTTCATACGGGCCGATACCGCTTCCCGCTTGTCGCGGCGGTGCTTCGACGTTTTGAACTTCGGACCTTTGGCCGTCAGACGGGCCAGGGTATCTTTGATTTGTTTCTGTACTTCTTCTTCGCTGATTTCCGCTTTTACCACCGGTTTTACCGCTTTCCCTTTCCGCCTGTCCTTGAAGGAGCTTTTGCCGGAACCCGCCGCGCCCGGAGCGCCGTTCGGCGCAGCCTTCGGCCGGTTGTCCTTGCCGGTCGGCTGGTTTTGCTTCTGCGTAATGTCTACTTTGTCTTTCGAAATCCGCTTGCGTTTCTCCCGTTTGCGGTGGCTGTCCTCGCCCTTCTTCTTCTCGAAGGATTTCACGTCGATTTTCCCCAAAACCTTCGGCCCCGACAGTTTAGTGCCTTCACCCGGACGGAATAGGTTGCTTTCGTCGGCGGCCATCCGCTGGTCGTAGGTCTGGTTCTGGATTACGACTTCCGTCTTATCGGCCGTTGTTTCCGCAACGGTTTCGGAGGGCTTGGGCGCAGCGGCCGGTGCTGCATGGGGGACGGAGGCGGCAACCGGGGCGGCCGCTGCCGGCGTAGCAGGGGCAGCCGGAGCGCTGACGACCGGCTCGACAGCCGGTTTGGGCGTTTCCTGTTTCTTCACGGGGGTCGCGACGGGAGCGGCCTCGGAGCTTCAGGTTTTTTCTCCGCAGCCGGTTCCGTCGTATTTTTCTTCTTGTGGTTGTTCGATAGATCGATCTTACCCAATATTTTAGGAGTGGCCATTCTCGCCACTTCGTCCTTGACATTGATCACGCCGCTTTTGATAATTACCTCGTTCTTGAAATCGGCGCCGTCGTCGGAGCCGTTTTGCTCGTTCTCCTTGCGGTCGTCCAGCGAAACGGATTCATGCTTCAGGTTTATCTTTTCACGGATATTCACCTTCTCGATGTGCTTGTTTCCGCCGAACTCTTTATCCAGGATGGCATACGCAGCCGGTTCGATGATCGAACTGGGCGAATTGTCCACCTTGATTCCCTTTTTTTCAAGAAATTCAATAATTGTTGTTTGTCCCACTTTTAACTCTCTTGCAACCTGATGGAGTCTAAGTCTTCTTTCATTTGACATATTGCTTCGTTTTTCGGGTTCGGATCTATATCGACTCTTATTTGTTCTTATCTAAGTTGTTTGCCGGACGGTCACCGTAGCAGGTGACCCGCTATCCCGACCAGCGTTCCCAGTACGACGGCGTTCGCCGCGATGACGGGCAACGGCTTGCGGTCGGCGTGCCCCGCCTGAATCGGCATCGGGATCGTCAGCGCGAGGCCTACCACGCCTCCCTCGATCCACCAGGGGATGTGCGGCAAATCCATGTTCACGATCACGATCGAAACGAAAAAGTAGTGCAGGAAAACGGATACCGTCGAGTGCGCCGGCAGTTTCTGCGCGATCATCGGGACGATGTCCGCAATGCCTGCGCCCAGGCCGATGCACATGGATAAAGCGAATGTATTCATTCCTCTTTCGTAACGTTCTGCGATCGTTCGCGGCCGGCTTCCTTCGTCCGGCCCGTTTCCGCGCGCTATTCGAATTCCGATTTCAAAATATTCAGTACCTCCTGCAGGGTTTCGGCGTCGATCCCCGTGCGCTTGGCCAGTTCTTCGGCCGAAAGTTCCAGTACGCTTTTGGCCGTGTCGCGGCCGATGCTCTTGAACTTATCGATGATCGCTTCGTCGATCTCATCCTTAAATTCGTCCAGGCTCACGTCCTCTTCTTCCGATTTCAGGATGTCGATGATCTCCTGCGCGGTCTCTTCCTCCAGGTCGGAACGCTGGGCCAGTTCCGCGACGGAGAGTTCCAGCACGCTCTTGACCGTGTCGCAGCCGATGCTTTTCAGCTTGTCGATAATCCAGCCGTCGATCCGGTCTTTGAACGTATCCAGGGCGATGTCTTCCTCTTCCAGTTCGCGGTAGACGTCGATATCGTATCCGGTCAGCATACTCGCGAGCCGGATATTCAGGCCGCCTTTGCCGATCGCCAGCGAAACTTCTTCCGGTTTCAGGTAGATTGCCGCGGTCTTGGTTTGCTCGTTGAGGTTGATCGACGAGATCTTGGCCGGGTTCAGCGCCCGCTGGATGAACAACTGCGTGTTGGTCGTATAGTTCACCACGTCGATGTTCTCGTTGCGCAGCTCCTTGACGATCGAGTAGATGCGCGATCCCTTCATGCCGACGCAGGCGCCTACCGGGTCGATGCGGTCGTCGTAGGATTCTACGGCGACTTTGGCGCGTTCGCCGGGGATGCGGACGATCTTCTTGATCGTGATCAGGCCGTCGTAAATTTCAGGGACCTCCATCTCGAAAAGCCGTTCGAGGAATTCCGGGGCGGTACGCGACAGAACGATGTAGGGGTTGTTGTTCTTCATCTCCACTTTCGAAACGATCGCCTTGATGCTGTCACCCTTGCGGAAGAAGTCGTTCGGGATCTGTTCCGCTTTCGGCAGCACCAGTTCGTTCTCTTCGTCGTCCAGCACGAGTATTTCCTTTTTCCATACCTGGTAGACCTCTCCGGTAATGATTTCGCCCACTTTTTCGGTGTATTTATTGAACAGATTGGCCTTTTCCAGGTCGAGTATCCGCGAGGCGAGATTCTGCCGCAGCGACAGCACGGCGCGCCTTCCGAAGTCGGCCAGCTTGATCTCTTCGGCCACCTCTTCGCCCATTTCGTAGGTCGGGTCGATTTTGCGGGCGTCGGTCAGCGAGATCTGCTGGTTCGGGTTTTCCACCGTTCCGTCCTCCACGATCGTCCGGTTGCGCCATATTTCGAGGTCTCCCTTTTCCGGGTTGATGATCACGTCGAAATTTTCGTCCGTTTCGTAAGTCTTGATCAGCAAGTGACGAAACACATCTTCCAGAACACCGATCATGGTGCTCTTATCGATGTTCTTAAGCTCTTTGAACTCCGCGAACGTGTTTACGAGATTGAGATTGTCCATATCTGTAATGTAAAATTTTAACAGGCAATACGGCCTTACGGTTTTCCGACCATTGCCCCCGGTACGTTTTGGTTAACTTTACTTTAGCTTTTTTTGTGTATGTTTTATATCCGGTTGCGGCCCTCGCCGGGCCGGCTGCCGTTTCGTTACTTGAATCGCAGGTGTTCGCGGGTCGTCTTGATCTCCGCGAGCGGGATCGTCCGTTCGCGTTCGACCGATACCCGGCGTTTTTTACCTTCTACGGCTACTTTTTCGCTGTAACTCAGCGTAAGCGCCTCTGCGGACGCGTCTTTCAGAACGGCGGTCAGTTTCGATCCGTCTTTCAGCACCGCCTCGACTTCCCGGCCGATCAGCTTGCGGTACTGCCGCAGCATCGTGAGCGGCTGACCTATGCCGGCCGACATGACCGTTAGTTCGAAATCCTCTGCATCCCGGTCGAACGCCTCTTCGACCGCCCGGCTCAGTTCCGCGCAGCGGTCGATTCCCACCGACGTGTCGCTGTCGATCGTAATTTCGATCTCGTTGGACGGCGACTGCCGGATACCGACCAGGAACAGATCCGTTCCGGCCAGTTTTTCGTCGATGATTTCACGTATCCGTTCGGTATCTATCATGGATGTATGATTTGTCGAAAGTTCCGGGGTAGGGTTAATAAAACGGGGGACTCCCGTCCCCCATCTTTCCGCTACGCTGCAAATGTAGCTTTATTTATTGAAAAAAACAACAAATTTCCGTTAATTTTCGTGTCGCGGCGACCAGCGAATACAACGGCCGGACCGGGATCCGGATCAGTCGTATGCACCGGGACGGTCGTTCGGCGCCTGTCGTTATTCGATTTCGTCGTCGCTTTTTTTCGGGTTGTACGGCTTCAGGATGCCCCGTTTGGAGCTTCGGATGAAGTCGAGCACCAGATCCCGTTCGGCAGATTGCGGCACCTGGTTTTCGACCATTTCGCAGGCGCGCGAATAGTTGTAGCCCGATTGGAAAAGGATGCGGAACATCTCCTGGATCTCGTTGATTTTTTCCGGCGAGAATCCCCTGCGACGCAAACCGATGAAGTTGGCTCCGACGAACGACAGCGGGTTGTGGGCCGCTTTCACGAACGGCGGGATATCTTTGCTGACCAACGATCCTCCGCTGAGCATCACGTGGGCCCCGATCCGGCAGAACTGGTGAACCGCCGAGTGTCCGCCGAGGATCGCCCAGTCCTGGACTTCGACTTCTCCGGCCAGCGAAACGCCGTTGACGATCACGCAGTTGTCTCCTACGGTGCAATCGTGTCCGACATGCGCGTAAGCCATGATCAGCGTGTTGCTTCCCACTTTGGTCACTCCTTTGGCCGCCGTACCGCGGTTGATGGTGGCGCATTCGCGGATCGACGTGTTGTCGCCGATCTCCACGGTCGAGTATTCGCCGCGGAATTTCAGATCCTGCGGTACGCCGGCGATTACGGCCGAGGTGTGTATTTTGCAGTTGTTTCCCAGCCGTGCGCCGTCCAGGATCACGGCTCCCGGGCCGATCCAGCAACCGTCGCCGATCACGACATCGGCTGCAATGTATGCAAAAGGTTCGACGGTTACGCCTTCTCCCAATTTTGCATTTTCGGAAACATGGGCTGATTTACTTATCATTATACTCGGATTATGGATTTCTGTTCGGGTTGTCAGTCTTTGTTGCGGGCGATCTGCGCCATCAGCGTCGCTTCGGTCGTAAAACGGTTGCCCACGTAGGCTTTCGCTTCCATGGTGACGATTCCGCGCCGGATCGGTTCGGCCAGTTTCAGTTCGAACTGCAACGTGTCGCCGGGAACCACTTTGTCCCGGAACTTCACGCCGTCGATCTTGAGAAAATAGGTCGAGTAGTTTTCCGGGTCGGGAACGCTGCTGAGCGCCAGAATCCCGCCGCACTGGGCCATCGCCTCGATGATCAGCACGCCCGGCATGACCGGCTCGTTCGGGAAGTGTCCCACGAAAAACGGCTCGTTCATCGTTACGTTCTTAATCCCGACCACGTTCTCGCTGTCCAGGTGCATTACCTTATCTACCAGCAGGAACGGAGGACGGTGGGGTAACATGCCCTTGATCTGTTTGATGTCGTATACGGGAGTCGAGTCCGGCTCGAAATGGAAACGGGGCTTAGCCGCGTCCCGCTTGATGTTCCTGCGGATTATTTTGGCCAGTTCGGTATTGGCGGCATGGCCCGGGCGGTAGGCGACTACGCGTCCGCGGATGCGCATACCGATCAGCGCCAGATCGCCGACCATGTCCAGCAGCTTGTGGCGAGACGGTTCGTTCGGAAAGCGGAGTTGGATGTTGTTCAGGTAGCCTTCGTCGACCTGAACGTCCTTTTTGTTGAAAAGTTCCGACAGCCGGGCGAGTTCTTCGTCCGGGATCTTGTTTTCGACGATCACGATGGCGTTGTCCAGGTCGCCTCCTTTGATCAGGTTGTTCTTGATCAGCGGTTCCAGTTCGTGCAGAAAGACGAACGTGCGGCACGGGGCGATCTGTTCCGCGAAATCCCCGATACGGTCGAGGCGCGCATACTGGTTGCCTATGATTTTGGAGTTGAAATCGATGTTGACGTTGATTGAAAATTCGTCGTCCGGGTATACCGCCAGCTCGACGCCGCGTTCGGGCGCTTCGAAAAGCGTTTTTTCACTCACCGAATAATATTTGCGTTCCTCGTCCTGCTCTTTGAGTCCGGTTCGCGCGATGGCTTCGACGTATTCCCGCGCCGAGCCGTCCATGATCGGGGTTTCCGGAGCGTCGATGTCGATCAGGGCGTTGTCTACGCCGCAGCCCCACAGAGCCGCCATAACGTGCTCGATCGTGCTGACGCGGACGCCGCGTTTTTCGATGGTCGTTCCGCGCGATGTATCCACCACGAAATCGGCCAAGGCTTCGATCGTCGGTTGGGCCTCGAGATCGATCCTTCTGAATTTGATGCCGTGCCCCGCTTCGGCCGGGTTGACGGTCATAGTAACATGAAGCCCCGTGTGCAAGCCTTTTCCCTGAAAAGTGATCGGAGCGTTCAATGTCTGCTGTTTCGGTGACATAACTTTTGAAAAAACATTATTTTGCGCGCAAAGGTATGAATTTTTTGAAAGAAATCGTACTTTTGTTCGGTTTTTATAGGGAAACGATGCAGGAAACAAGCAAACCGGCGCCCCCTGCGCGTCCGGTACCGCCGAATGTCCGGCCGCCGCGGCCGAGGCTGCCTTTCGAAAAAGGCCCCACCGATCTGGGCTCATGGGCTTATGAGCACCGGGTGGGACTGTGTTGCATGATTATCGCTTACCTGGCTTTCGGGATCGTATTCGTTTCGGTAAAAATCGCGATGAACCAGGAGCGCGTCGAGGGAGCGATGTACATCGACCTGACCGATATGCAGCAGGCGCTCGAAACGCTTCAGCAGCAGGTGCCCGAGCAGCAGGACGAGGGGGACGATTTCAGCAATGTCAAAAACCGGATCTCCGATGAGAACGGCCGTTCGGAGTCGGTCGGCCGTACGACGGCGTCGACTGCGGGCGGGGGCGCTTCCTCGTCGAAATCGATCGCCGATTTTATGGAGGGGCTCGACGAAGAGGCTGCGGCCGTAGCCGGACGCGTGAAGGCTTCGCAGGACGCTTTTGCGAAGGGCCGCCGCGAAGAACAGGAGATGATCGCCCGCAGCAAGGCCCAGCGCGAAGCGAAGGAGGGCGAAAAGGAGAGCGGCGTCAAGCAGAAAGGCAGCGTATTGATATCCTACTGGCTGCCGGGCCGCCGCGACGTTTCGCTGTACATGCCGGCCTACCAGTGCGAGGGCGGCGGCGAAGTGACCGTGAACATCACCGTGAACCGCAACGGCAAGGTCGTCTCGGCATCTATGAAAGAGAGCTCGACCAACAGCAGTTGCATCAACGACATGGCCATTCTGGCGGCCCGCAATTCCCGTTTCAACGTGGAGGATACGGGTTCCGATAAGCAGAGCGGCACCATCACCTACATTTTCGTGCCGCAGTAATCCCCTTTTTGGAGTTCGACATATTTGACTACCTTTGCGCCGATCAAAAGTGAATAAAGATGTCGTATAATTTGTTGAAAGGAAAGAAGGGGCTGATTTTCGGAGCCCTGAACGAAGACTCGATCGCGTGGAAAGTGGCCGAGCGCGCCGTGGAAGAGGGAGCGGAGATCGTGCTGACCAATACTCCCGTGTCGATCCGCATGGGAACCATCAATCAACTGGCCGAGGCGTGCGGCGCCATCGTCGTACCGGCCGACGCCACCAGCGTACCCGATCTGGAGAACCTGATCGAGAAGACCATGGAGCATTTCGGCGGCAAGTTCGATTTCATCCTGCATTCGATCGGGATGTCCCCGAACGTCCGCAAAGGACGCACTTATGACGATCTGGATTATGATTTTCTGACCAAAACGCTCGATATATCGGCAATTTCGTTCCATAAGGTGATTCAGGTAGCCCGTAAAAAGGATGCGCTGAACGACTGGGCTTCGATCGTGGCGCTGTCGTATATTGCCGCGCAGCGGACGCTGTACGGTTATAACGACATGGCCGACGCCAAGGCGCTGCTCGAGTCGATCGCCCGCAGTTTCGGGTACATCTACGGCCGCGAAAAATTCGTTCGGATCAATACCGTGTCGCAGTCGCCGACGCCGACGACCGCCGGCAAGGGCGTGCTGGGGATGGGCGACCTGATGGATTACGCCGACCGGAACTCTCCGCTGGGCAATGCGACGGCCGACGATTGCGCGGGCTATGTGCTGACGCTTTTTTCCGACCTGACGCGTAAAGTGACCATGCAGAATCTGTTCCACGACGGCGGATTCTCGAGCATGGGTATGAGCCGCCGCGCGATGACGCTGTACGAAAAAGGGCTCGAAGTCGAATACCAGGATATTTCGAAACGGTAAGATTCGTTTCCGGAGTCTGTAAATAAAAAGTGCACCGTCCAAGGGACGGTGCACTTTTTTATTTTTATTATTGCTGTCGGCCGGCCGGTTACGCTTGCCGGCTGCGCGGAACAGCCGTTTTACTGCGCATCGTTCCAGTCGTCCGTGCGGAACGGGAACGCGGGCAGTCCTCCGGTATTGTACAGTGTCGTCTGGTCGGGTACGTTGCGGAACGCGTAGCGCACGGCGACCGGATTCTCGACAATCGTCGAGCTGACGGCGATCTCCGGTTGTCCGACGATGTATTCGGCCCGTGCCGGAACGAAAATCTTGTCGGCTCCGGCGATCTCGAAGCCTTTGATCCGTCCCGAATAATCCGGGCCCAGCGTACCTCGGTCTTGAAACGCACGATCGCCTTGCCGTCTTCGAAACGCACCGATTCGAAGCGCGGGCTTTCGCAGATCAGGCCCTTCTTGCCATAGGTTTTGCTCAGCGCCAGCAGGGCGAGACGTTCGCCTACGGGGATTTTTTGAGACGGGTGAATGCAGGGGCCGCTGCCGATATCGGTCGTCGAGGCCATACCCGAATAGGGGATTTTGTCCATTGCGGCGAGCTGCTGTTCGACGATCAGCGGTACGCTGGTTTTGTCGTCGCCTTCGTAAACGAACGGCGCGATCTGGACGTAGTAGAACGGCATCTGCTGGTTGCCCCACTCGTTTCTCCACAGCGAGACGAGCTGCTGCATATACTGGCTGTACAGGTGCGCGTTTCCGGTGTGGATGTTCGATTCGCCCTGATACCAGATGAATCCCTGGGCCGTGTAGTTGACCAACGGATGGATCATCGCGTTGTACAGTTGTGCGGTCTTATTCGGGGCCTGATGGTTTTTGTCTTTTTCAACTTGGTTTTGTTCTACTTTTTGGGCGGTTTCCATGTCCATCCAGGTTTCGATGCGGGTTCCGCCCCAGTCCGTTTCGATCAGGCCGATCGGAATGCCGAGCACTTTGTATAGGTTCAGGCCGAAGAAATAGCCGACGGCGGTGAATCCGGCGACGCTTTCGGTCGTAGCTTCCTGCCATCCGGTGTCGGTGTTGCAATCGTCCAGCGGCCGGTCGCTCACTTCGCGGCGTACTACGAACATCCGGATGTCGCTGTTCGTCCCGTTCAGAATCGCCTCGTTCGAACCGACTACCGGCTGTCCGGGGAAGCCCGTGACCGGCATCTGCATGTTCGACTGCCCGGAGCAGATCCAGACTTCGCCGATCATCACGTTGTCGAGTACGGTCGCTTCGCCGTCGCTGATCCGGATCGAGTAAGGTCCTCCGGCGGCAGGCGTGGCGACCGCCGTCTTCCAGGTGCTGTCGGCGGCAGCCTGGACGGTGTATTTGCGGTTGTCCCACGAAGTGGTGACCGTTACTTTTTTCGACGGGGCGGCTTTGCCCCACAGGTTGGCGTTGCACTGCTGTTGCAGCACCATGTTGCTGCCCAGTACGGACGGCAGCGTCACTTTGGCCGACATCCCGGCGGCCGTCAGCAACGACAAGCTCAGAAAGAGGATTTTTTTCATTCCGTTTGATTTGTTTGTGTTTGTTTTATAATGTTTTGTACTTGAAATTCCTGAAAACGACTTCGCCATAGCCCGCCGCGTAGATTCCCGGCCGCAGGCTCAGGAACTCTCCGGCCATGTTGTGGTGATAGCCCGAGGTTTCGCAGCTTTTGTCTGCCTTCGTCCAATTCCGTCCGTCGGGACTGTACCAGAACGAGACGACGTGCCGGTCGTTCCGCAACCGGAACCAGACGTGCCGGGGAAGCTGCACGTCGAACGACTCGGCCCTGCCGAGCACGTGGATTGCCAGGCGTCCTTTGTCCAGGCCGATTCCGGTATAGAGTTTCGGATTGTAAAAGAGCACCAGTCCGGCGACTGCTTCCGGCGCGCATTGCGCTTCGACCTCCATTTCATAGGCATGATCTCCGGTAACGAACAGCATCGGACAGGCGTCGGACGGGTCGTTTCCGCGGGCCTGCATCACGAGGGTACGGTTCTCTCGGCGCGCCCGCTGCGGGTCGTATTCCCCGGCGAACTGCCATTGCGTTCCGGTCCGGTCGGTCGAGAAATCGTCCGAGAAAGAAGCGGCGGTTTCCTGTTTCGCCGGCTGTTTTTTCGCAGGACGGGCAACCGCGGCGGGCCAGCCGTCTTCGGTCATGGCGACGGGTTCGATCAGCGTTTGCCTACCCAACGTGTAGAATCCCCGTTCATAGGCGTGGTAAACGACGTACCACTGTCCGTCGGGGGTGTCGATCAGCGTCCCGTGTCCTTTCGAACACCAGCGCTCGTCCGGGGAGTAGGTATGTACCAGCGGATTGTACGGGCTGTTTTCCCACGGGCCGGTCAGGCGCTCGGCCCGCGCGACGACGACCATGTGGCTGGTCGGCGGCCCGGCCGTTCCGCCCTCGGCCGTCAGCATATAGTAGTATTTTCCTATTTTTCGGATTTTGGGCCCTTCGAGGCAGAATCCTTCTACGTCCCACTCCTTCGGAAATTCCCATCCGTCGTAAACTTTTCGTGCGGGGCCGGTCGCCGAAAGCCCGTCGGCGGCCAGCGGAACCAGGTAGCCGTTGCTCATCAGCAGGTAGCGGTTTCCCTCCGCATCGACCGCGTGTCCCGGGTCGATCCCGCCGATCTGCAAGTCGACCGGTTCGCTCCACGGCCCTTCCGGGGAGTCGGCCCATACGACCATGTTGGTCGTATGGGCCGGAGTGACCACCGGAAAATAGATGTACCACCGGCCGTTGTGTTTGACGATATCCGGGGCGTATACCGATCCCACGTACCGGTGCAACGCATTGACCAGCGGTTCCCAGCGCACCAGGTCTTTCGATCGGTAGATCAGCAGGCCCGGCGCGTATTCGAACGAAGAATGCACCATATAATAGGTATCTCCGTCTCGGGTGATCGAAGGGTCGGGGCGGTCTCCCGCCAGCATCAGCCGTTCGGAATTTACGCCGCGTTCGGCCGCTTTTTCGGCGACGGCGGCGTTCGAAGACAGCAGCAGACTCAGGACGAGCAGCGGGAACAGTTTGCGCATGAGCGTAAAATTTTAGGGAAAAGCGACTTCTTTTTTACGGGCCGCCCGCAAAAAAGACAAACAAATTTAATAAAATTTGTCCGGAATCCGTCAGATTTTTTCGGTAAGTTTCTGGACGACGCGGAAATTGTTGAAAAATTCCTTGGCGAAGACGCGGATCACATTGTAGGCCGGGATAGCCAGTAACATACCCAGCACGCCGGCCAGCGATCCGGCGATCAGGATTACCAGGAAGATCTCCAGCGGGTGCGCTTTGGCCCGGTTCGAATAGAGTACCGGCTGGAGGACGAAGTTGTCCACGCCCTGCGCGAACAGGATCGTCCCGGCGATCCGCAGCGCCATCCCGCCGGTCGAGACGTCGCCTTGCATACCGGTAACGCCGATGAAAATGCCGATCGCGATACCGATCGTGGGACCGACGTACGGGATCACGTTCAGCACGCCGACGATCAGCCCGATCACCAACGCGTTGTGCGGCGAAAGGCCCCAGATCAGCAGGCCGATCGAGACGATCACGGTCATCAGCGCCGATTCGGTAACGATTCCGGTGAAGTAGCGCACCAACAGGTTGGTTACCGAGTCGAGCGCTCGAGAAATGTTCGCTTCGTATTTTTTCGGGAACATGATGATGACCATGTCGTAAAACAGACTGCTTTCCTTCAGGAAAAAGAAAGTAATGAACGAGATCGAGAAGGCCGCGATGACCGCGTTGCCGACCGTATTGACGATCGATGCGAGCAGGTTGTTGATCAGGTTGATGTTCAGCAGCGGCTTGATCTGCTCGGTGATGGCCTGGATGATCGAGAATTCGTCGTCCCGGATGGCGAACGTTTGTTTGATGAAGTGTTCGAGCGACATCAGCGGCTCGTGGAAATAGCCGATGAGCTGCGGGATGTCGAGCGATGAAAATTCATTGATCTTCTGAAAAACGATCGGGACGAACAGCCCGAACAGTCCGACGATGACGATCCAGATCATGAGCAGCGTGCACAGGGCGGCCAGCCAGCGGGGAACGCGCAGCCGCCGCGTCTTGCCGATGTGCAGCCTGCTGAGCAGGTCGGTCAGCGGCTTGCCGATCATCGCCAGCACCGCCGCCGTCAGGATATACGCGACCACGTTGCTGAAGTACCACACGAGGAACAGAACCACTGCCGTGATGACCCCTGCAACGATATACCGGTATATTTTAGACATCTTTATAAATTAGGTCTCAAGAGTAGGAATGTCTTTATCTCTTTTTTGGGGGAGCGGATTCCGGCATAACCCGGCCGAAACTACTGCTTTTTCAGCCGTGCGATCAGCGTTTGCGTACCGACCACCTTGTCGCCGAGCTTGACCCGGATGTCGGCGTCCAGCGGCAGAAACAGATCGACCCGCGAGCCGAACTTGATGAATCCGCACTGCGAATTTTGTTCGACGCGGTGCCCTACGCGGGCGTAAGAGACGATCCGTCGGGCCACCATACCGGCGATCTGGCGGAACATGATTTTTTGTCCTCCCATGTCCACGACCGTCGTCGTCCGTTCGTTGTCTTCCGACGATTTCGGGTGCCATGCCACCAGGAACAGCCCGTGGTGGTGTCGGAAGTAATCGACCGTTCCCGAAACCGGGAACCAGTTGATGTGCACGTTCCAGATCGACATGAAGACCGATACCACGATCCGGTTGTCCTTGAAATATTCCTTTTCTTCGACCTCCTCGAGCGCGACGATCGTTCCGTCCGCCGGCGAATACACGGCTCCGTCGTCCTGCAACAGCGGCCGCGACGGGCTTCGGAAAAAGGAGGTGATGAACAGTACGCCGATCCATGCCGCCACGGATACGATCCATGCCGCTGCTGTCGGCAGCAACCAAAAAGAAAGTACGGCAAGAACGATTGCCAGAGCCGCGGCGCACAGGATGATCGGAGCTCCCTCCTTATGGATTTTCATACTATCTCAGATTGGGTTTCAGAGCGTAAATATAATGCTAAAATAGGTGTAAACAAAAGGCAATGCCAAAATCAGCGCGTCGAAGCGATCCAGGAAGCCTCCGTGTCCCGGAAGAATGTTCCCGGAGTCTTTGATTCCGACCGAACGTTTGAACATGGATTCGACCAGGTCGCCGAAAACCCCGGTAACGGCGACGATTCCCCCGGCCCCGGCCCATGCCGGAACCGAAGCGTCCTGCCACAGCGCGACCAGCATACCCACGCCCACGGCGCAGGCTACCCCGCCGAAGAATCCTTCCCACGATTTGTTCGGGGAGATGCGCTCGAACAGTTTGCGCCGTCCGAACGCCACGCCGAACAGATAAGCGCCCACGTCGTTGGCCCAGACGATAAACAGGATGCTCAGCAGGACGGCCGGCGAATAGTCGATCTCCGCGCCGCGGACGGCGACCGGAAGGGTCACGAACAGCGCCATCGGTACCGCCGCATAGACGATCCCTGCGATTTCCCATGCGATGTTCGTCAACGGCGACGGCTGTTTGCGATAGAGTTCGGCGATGAACAGGACGAAGACCGCCGGAAGCGCCGCTGCGAGGCAGACCGGCGCAAGCGTGCCCGTTTTTATCAGGAAAGCGAGAACGACGATCGCCGCTCCGACGACGATCGGATATGTCGTGAGCGGCCGCGCGCCGGTAAGCCGCCCGATTCGGTAAAATTCACGCATGATTCCGGCCGTGAGAAATACGCCCAATGCAAGCATACTGTACGGCGACCACAGCACCGTTCCCAGTACGACAATCAGCAGCGCGATGCCGCTCAGCGTCCGGACATACAGCGTTTTATTCAGCAGACGGCTCACTGTTCAACGGTTCTTCGATTTTGACTTCCAGTTCTTTGCGGATTTCGCCTTTGCGCTTGCCGAATATCTTTTCGAGGTCTTCTGCGAAAATGACTTCCCGTTCGAGCAGCAGTTCGGCCAACTGGGTCAGCCCGGCGCGGTGTTTTTCGAGCGTTTCCAGCGAACGCTGGAAGGCTCCGTCGATCAGCTTCTTCACTTCGGCGTCGATCTCCTGCGCCGTCCGTTCGCTGTACGGTTTGGTCAGCGCCATGTCGTTCTGTCCGGTCGAATCGTAGAAGCTCAGGTTCCCCACTTCGCTGCTCATTCCGTAGTAAGCGACCATTGCGTAAGCCTGTTTGGTCACGCGTTCGAGGTCGTTCAGCGCCCCGGTGGATACTTTGCCGAAGTTCAGCAGCTCCGATGCGCGCCCGCCGAGGATGGCGGCCATCTCGTCGAGCATTTGCTCCTTCGTGGTGATCTGGCGCTCTTCGGGCAGATACCAAGCCGCGCCCAGCGCTTTGCCGCGCGGGATGATCGTTACCTTGATCAGCGGGTTGGCGTGTTCGAGTACCCAGCTTACTGTGGCGTGCCCCGCTTCGTGATAGGCGATCGTCCGTTTTTCGGACGGGATGATGATCTTGTTCTTGCGTTCCAAGCCGCCGATGATCCGGTCGATGGCGCTGAGGAAATCCTCCTTCTCGACCTGTTTCTTATTGTTGCGGGCGGCGATCAGGGCCGCCTCGTTGCAGACGTTGGCGATGTCGGCGCCCGAGAATCCCGGAGTTTGGCGGGCCAGGAAGTCGCGGTCGAGCTTCGGATCGAGCTTCAGGTTTTTCAGGTGCACGTCGAAAATTTCACGGCGCTCTTTCAGGTCGGGCAGTTCGACGTTGATCTGGCGGTCGAAGCGTCCGGCCCGCAGCAGCGCTTTGTCGAGGATGTCGGCCCGGTTCGTGGCGGCCAGCACGATCACGCCGGCGTTCGTTCCGAAACCGTCCATCTCGGTCAGCAACTGGTTCAGCGTATTTTCTCGCTCGTCGTTCGACGAATAGCCGACGTTCTTGCTGCGCGCCCGCCCGATCGCGTCGATCTCGTCGATGAAGACGATGCAGGGCGCTTTTTCTTTTGCCTGCCGGAACAGGTCGCGCACCCGCGACGCGCCGACGCCGACGAACATCTCGACGAAGTCGGAACCGCTGATCGAAAAGAACGGCACGTTCGCCTCTCCGGCCACGGCTTTCGCCAACAGCGTCTTACCGGTTCCCGGAGGGCCTACGAGCAGGGCGCCTTTCGGAATTTTGCCGCCCAAGTCGCTGTACTTGCCCGGGTTTTTCAGGAAATCGACGATTTCCATGATTTCCACTTTAGCTTCTTCGAGTCCGGCGACGTCCTTGAACGTGATGTTGACGTTCGCATCCTTGTCGAACATCTGCGCTTTGGCCTTGCCGACGCTGAAGATCCCGCCGCCGCCGCCATTGTTGCCGCGCGACATGCCCCGCCACAGGAACCACCAGATTCCGACGAGGATCAGGATCGGGAAGATCAGCGTAAATGCATCTCCCCAGATGTTGCGGCGCGTTTCGAAACTGAGCGGAACTTCTTGATCGTATTCGGTTTGCGCGTTTTCCAGGTTGTGTTGGAAATAGTCGAGCGACCCGATATTGAACGAGAACTGGGGCCCTTGTTCGGTGATCCCTTTGTACTCTTTCCGGTCGGAGTAGGACGCGACCTTGTCGGGTTTCAGGTAGACCTCGGCCGTCTCTTTGTTCACGACGACGATTTTTTGCAGGTCTCCCTTTTCGATCATCTCCTTCACGCCGTCCCATGTGGTCGTGTGCGTCACTTTCTCGTTACCCAGCAGTCCCCACGAGAGGATCACCACGGCCAGGATCATCCAAACCCAGTAGATGTTGAATTTCGGACGTTTGCCCCCCAACTGGGGCATATTGTTGTTATGATTCGGTTTCATGTTTGTTATGTGATGCTTTTATCCAAAAAATCAACGGTCGGCCCGTTGCGATATTGTCTTACGCTTCGGATTCGTAGCGGGTCGCCGGAGCGTCGGCCCAGAGTTGTTCGAGTTTGTAAAAATCGCGCAACTCGGTCTGAAAAATGTGCACCAGCACGTCCCCGTAATCCATTACGACCCATACGCTGTTGGTGATTCCTTCGACGCGCCATACTTTTTCGCCCAGATCGGCCAGCGTTTTCTCTTCGATTCCCCGGGCGATGGCCTCGACCTGCGTAGTCGAGTCGGCGTTGCAGATAACGAAAGCGGGACATACAGCCCCGTCGAAACCGCTCAGATCCAGCGATATGATGTTTTTTCCTTTTTTGTCCTGTATAGCCTCTGCGATTGTATCGATCAGTTTACTCATAGGTTTTTACTTCATTTTAAGGAGGTAAAGATACGAAAAAGTTATAAATTCAAAATTTTTTGCCCGTAGTTATACGGATAACTTCGGAGGGGCGTTCAGGCGCCCTTCCGGAAAACTGCAAATATCCTGCAAAAGATAAAACGGATCAGTTCCGCGCGACGTTCATGACCGATTCTTTCAGCGCGTCGATCAGCGACCGTTTGACGTAGGTGCGGCGAACCGCAATCGTGATTTTGCGCGATGCGGCCCCTTTGGCCAGCGTTTTGACCTGTGGACGGTGTTTTTCGTCGATGTAGTCGGCGACCATTTCCGGAATGATCGTTATCAGGTTCGGGGTGTTGTCCACGATCCGCATCAGGGTTTCGAGCGATCCGCTTTCGAAAGAGTACTGCCGGGCGATGTTTTTCTGGGCTTGGCACAGTTCGATCACCTGGTCGCGCAGGCAGTTCCCTTCCGACAGCAGCAGCAGGTGGCGCACGTCGATATCTTCGATACGGATGTTGCTGCGCTGGCAGAGCGGGTGGTCGGTCGACACGTAGGCGAAGAAACGGTCGTTGAAAAGTTCTTCTTCGCGGATGCCTTCGGGCGAAGTGCCCCCGGCCATGATTGCGGCGTCGAGCATGTCGCGGTCGAGCGCGCGGATGATGTCGCCGGTCATCATTTCCCGGATCTGCAGTTCGACCTTCGGGCATTTGCGGACGAAATCCGGAATGAAACGGTGCAGTAGATAAGGAGCGATCGTCGGAATGACCCCGAGCCGCAGCGTTCCCGAAATTTCGTTTTGCAGGTCGGATACGACTTCCCGCACCATGGCGAAAGCCTGTACCGCCTCTTTTGCCTGGCGGATGACCGCCAGGCCCGCGTCCGTCGGCAATACCGGTTTTTTGCTGCGGTCGAGCACGATGACGCCCAGTTCTTCCTCGAGGTTTTTCACCTGCATACTCAGCGAAGGCTGCGTCACGAAACATTTTTCGGCCGCCAGCGAGAAACTGCCGTAGTTGGCTACGGCCAGCAGGTATTCCAGTTGGATGATGGTCATATCAGCAGTGTTGATGTCGGACTGCAAATATTATAAAAAAAAATGATAACTTCCAACTTTCCGGATTTTTTTAACGGCGGTCGGCCGGTTTGATTATTAGATCGTTCTGGCGTACGATTTTCCCTGCCAACTGTCCCGTTCCTCGAGGCGGCGTTCCAGTTCGGCCCACAGTTGTTCATTACGGATCAGTCCCCAGGCCGGGCCTGCATGGAAGCGCGGCGGCGCCTCGCCGGCGAAACGTTCGACGACCAGGTCGGGACGCAGCCGTTCGAGGATGCCGATGAAAAAGTCGATATACTCCTCTTTGCCGAAAAAGCGGAAATCCTCCGGGTGCCGTGCGTACTGCTCGGCCATCGGCGTCTCTTTGAATAACTGCAACTGGTGGAATTTGACGGTGTCGAGCGGCAGCGCGTTGATCCGTTCGGTCTGTTCGGTCATCATCCCCCGGGTTTCGCCGGGCAGTCCGAGGATGAAATGCGCTCCGGTATGGATGCCGCGCGCCGCCGTCGCTTCCACGGCCCGCTGCGCGCAGGCGAAGTCGTGTCCGCGGTTGATGGCCTGCAGCGTGCGGTCGTAGCACGACTCGATGCCGTATTCGATCACGACGTAGTGGGATTCGGCGAGCCGGGCGAAGTAGTCGAGTTTGCGTTCGTCGATGCAGTCCGGGCGCGTGCCGACGATGATCCCGGCTACCTGCGGCACTTCGAATGCCTGCGAAAAAACGGTTTCGAGCCTCTCCAGAGACGCATACGTATTCGAAAAGGACTGGAAGTAGGCCAGGTATTTTTCCGCGGTGCGGTAGCGGCGGCGGTGGAATTCGATTCCCTCTTCCAACTGCTGCCGGACGTTTTTCTGCGGCGTGCAATAGGACGGAGAGAAAGCCGAGTTGTTGCAGAACGTGCATCCGCCGGTCGAGACCGTGCCGTCGCGGTTCGGGCAGGAGAATCCGGCGTTGACCGACAATTTTTGCACGCGGGTGCCGAACAGCCGCCGGAAGTATCCGGAATAGCTGTTGTAACGTCTCGCATCCCCCCAGGGATAGGTGCTGCCGGTACCGGAGGCCGGTTTTGTTTCAGGGCGTTTCATGGATTCTAAGAGTTTGCTGCGGGGCGGCCGAAAACGGTCGGTAGCACTCCGCGAAGCGCGGCGGACGCGAATTCCCCATTGTCGAACGGCGGTCCGCGACCGGTTTACCCTTCGGCCGTTCAGTGGTTGCGCAGCGCTTCGATAAAGCCGGGAAACTGCGTCCAGAGGTGTTCGGTCTGTAGCCACAGTTCGCGGGCGAGAGTCTGGCGCAGCGGCTTTTCGCTCTCGATGTCGGCCAAGTATTCCGGAGTCACTTCGTGGACGTTCGACGTGAACTCGGCGTAAAATACCGGAAAACTTTTTTTGAAGTGAATCAATTCGCCGGCGGGGAGGCTGCCCGTCTGCCGGAATTCGCTCCAGAGCTTCAGGATCTCTTTTTCCGGATATTTGTCGCTGATGTCGTTGACGATTTCGTCGAAAAGTTCGTAGTCTTCGAGCGCCAGGTAGCAAAATGCCAGCGGCTTGGTAGTTTCGAGGTGGTCTTCCGGGTCCATGTCGAGCAGCATCTCCATCATTCCCGCCGCCATTTCGAAGTCGCCGACCAGGAAATGGTCGATCGCCGACCGTTTCAGCAGTTCCAGCACGGATTGGTTCTCCTCTTCTTCCCAGTCCAGCTGCACTTCGTCTTCGTCGGGGATCAGATCCATCAGCTTCTTGACGCCTTCGTACCGCAGGTTGCAGGCCTGTTCCACGTCGCCCTGCCGTTCACAGGTTCTGGACCTGGCCAGAATGGCCGCGAAATCGTAAGCGGCGTCCGTTCCGTGAATCGGATATGAGATGACGTAAGTGTTTTCGGCCGTCGGGACAAACTGGGGTGTATTAGCCATTTAGATAAAGATTAAACGAAAGGGTCTGCACTGTAAACCGCTGCAAAGGTACGATTTTTTGGAAAACGGCAACAAAGTCCCGAACATTATTTGACGGAAAACGGCATTTGCCGCCGCCGTTTTTTGCCGTTTGATGCGTCCGTCCGATTTAATGCATGTTAATATGTTGATAATTAATATACTGTCATCGAAAAGTCCGGCGCTTTGCAATATGGATAAGGGATCGGTTGTTCATCGTACCGGAAAAAATCTTATTTTTGCATACGCATAGCGGTCTGCCGTACAGACCGCCGACCGAACCGCCGCGCCATGAGTCTTACCGACATCAACAACGAATCCAGGTACCTGATCTCGACCGAAGAGGACGAGCTCTGGGGGCTCGTCGTGACCAGCGTGGGTAGCCAGACGATCTCCGCGAAAGAGAATTACCCTCCGTCGAGCCATCCGCAGGGCTATTTTTTCAATGTGGACGAAGGCCGGGTGCTGAGCGAATACCAATTGTTGTATATCACCGACGGCCAAGGTATTTTTACGTACGGCGATTCGCGCGAGTCGCAGCTGATTACCGAAGGAAAGGTGTTTTTTCTTTTCCCCGGCGTATGGCATACATACCGGCCTTTCGCCAATACCGGTTGGAAAGAGTACTGGATCGGGTTCAAAGGGGAGGTGATCGACCGGATCGTCGGCGAAGGCTTCTTCGTGAACCAGGCCCCGGTGTTCAATATCGGACTTAACGAGCGTATTGTCGACCTGTATATCAAGGCTTTCGATATCGCGAACGAGGAACGTTCCGGGTTTCAGCAAGCGTTGGGCGGGATCGTGATGCACCTGCTCGGGTTGATGTATTACCGTCACCGCACCCGCGATTTCGTCGACGAGAACATGATCAACAAAATGAACAAGGCGAAGGTGATCATGCGCGAGGGCGTTTACGAAAACCTGTCGGCCAAGGAAGTGGCCGACAGGTTGCATATCGGCTATTCGGGTTTCCGCAAAGCGTTCAAGGAGTTTACCGGAACCTCGCCGGCCCAATATATGCAGGAGTTGAAACTGAACGAGGCGAAGCTGCTGCTCACCACGACCACGCGTCCGGTGAAGGAAATCTCGTACAGTCTGAAGTACGAGAATCCGGAATATTTTTCGATGTTCTTCAAACGGCGGACTTCGATGACGCCCGTCGAGTACCGCAACATCGGGAGCCCGGCGAAGGACGAGGAGGAGCGCATGCCGGAATAATTCGAGTACTAAAGGATTAAAGGAGAGTAAGCAATTTTACGAATCTATGGAAAACAGGAACGAAAAGGTAGAAATCATACAGATTAATATTTCCGGGGAGGACAAGCCGGGGCTGACTTCTTCGCTGACCGATATTTTGGCGCGCTACGATGCGACGATCCTGGATATCGGGCAGGCCAATATCCACCAGACCCTGTCGATGGGCATCCTGTTCAAGACCGATTCCCAGCGGGCCGGCGACATCATGAAGGACTTGCTGTTCAAGGCCTACGAATTGGGCATTCAGGTGCGTTTCAAGCCGATTACCGCCGAACAGTACGAAAACTGGGTGGGAATGCAGGGGAAAAACCGTTACATCATCACGGTGCTCGGCCGTAAGTTGAGCGCGCAGCAGATCGCGGCGGTCACGAACGTGGTGGCCGGGCAGGGATTGAACATCGACTCGATCCTGCGGCTCACGGGGCGTATCCCGTTGGATGTCGATGCGCGCGCTCCAAAATCGTGCATCGAACTGTCGGTGCGCGGTACGCCGCGCGACCGCGAGGGGATGCAGTCCGAATTCATGCGGCTTTCGACCGAAATGGGGATGGATATTTCGTTTCAGGCCGATAATATGTTCCGCCGGACGCGCCGGCTGATCTGTTTCGATATGGATTCGACGTTGATCGAAACCGAAGTGATCGACGAATTGGCCGAGCGCGCCGGGGTCGGAGAGCAGGTACGCGCGATCACCGAAAGCGCGATGCGCGGCGAGATCGATTTCACGGAGAGTTTCCGGCGCCGGGTGGCCATGCTCAAAGGGCTGGACGAGTCGGTGCTCGCCGACATTGCGGACCACCTGCCTATACCGAGGGGCTCGACCGGTTGATGCATATCCTCAAGCGCATCGGGTTCAAAACGGCGATTCTGTCCGGCGGGTTCACCTATTTCGGCAATTATTTGCGGCAGAAATTCGGGTTCGATTACGTGTACGCCAACGAACTGGAGATCATTGACGGCAAGTTGACCGGCCGTTACCTCGGCGACATCGTCGATGGCAAGCGCAAAGCCGAATTGCTGAAACTGATCTCGCAAGTCGAAAACGTGGACATTGAGCAGACGATCGCCGTCGGCGACGGAGCCAACGACCTGCCGATGCTCAGCGTGGCCGGGCTCGGTATCGCATTCCACGCGAAACCGAAAGTAAAAGCCACGGCCGGACAGTCGCTGTCGACGATCGGGCTGGACGGCATTCTCTATTTCCTCGGTTACAAAGATTCTTATCTGGACGACAAACGGTTTGTGTGACGGGTTCCCGACAGGGGGAAACGTTCCGTTGTTTTCGACGGGTCGCGTGGCCGGATCGGCGACGGGAAGATGCGCTGTGCGTGGCCGGGCGGAGCCTTATCCGGCGCAAAACTTTGTAAACTTGAAAACTTTTTTTGTTTATTAGTTTTATTTCGTATCTTTGGAACCGGATTGTTAAGGTATTGCCATGTTGCTAAAAGATAGAATCGTAGCGGAGTCGACGAATCTGTTTGTCCGTAACGGCGTGAAGTCGGTCCGGATGGACGATATCGCGTCCCGCCTGGGCGTCTCTAAGCGGACGATTTACGAATTGTTCGGCGACCGGGAGTCGCTGATCGTCGAATGCGTGCGGCATTTTTATGCGTCGCAGGACGAAAAACACGACCGGCGCGTCGCATCGGCCCGTAACGTCATCGAGGAGTTTATCCTGCTGCTGGAAGATTGGGAAAACATGATGATGACCAACATCAATTTCAAGAGCGATCTGAAACGGTTCTATCCCGCCGTTTTCGAGCGGGTCTATTCCGAGATTCGCCAGCGCGGGCAGGAGCGACTGAAAGGATCCCTGAAAAAGGGGATCGACGAAGGATTGTTTTTCCCGGAGCTCAACCTCGACTTTACGGCCGTCGCGCTGATGGCCTCGATCAATACCATTTTCGCTTCGCCTTCGGTGTACGACGAGGTGCACGTGTCGGTGTCCGATGCCTTTAAGTATATCACGATGTGTTTTTTCAGAGGCATCTCGACCAAAGAGGGGATTCACATCATCGACGATACGTTCCGGAAGCATTTTCCCGGCGGCCTTTTCGGGCAGAACAAAGTTCGGGCGTAAGACGGAATCGACCTCGATTGTATATAATCCGGGGGAGGGCGGTCCGCTCAGACGCCGAGGATGAAAATCGCGGGGCGTTTGTGGATATCGGGCGTTTTCGCCTTCCAGTCGCGGATCTGCGCGGTGCGGATAAGTTGGTCGGGTTGCAGGATATCCGCCGCGACCGTCAGCAGCGTATTCCCGTTGCATTCCTTCAGAAAATCTTCGAAAAGTTTCAGGTTGCGGTAAGGCGTTTCGATAAAGATCTGCGACTGGCGCTCGGTTTGCGCCCGTTTTTCGAAATGCCGGATCGCCCGGCCGCGTTCGGGTTGTTTGACCGGCAGGTAGCCGTTGAAAGCGAACGACTGCCCGTTCAGCCCGGAGGCCATCAGCGCCAGCAGGATCGACGACGGGCCGACCAGCGGAACCACTTCCACGCCGTGCAGGTGTGCAAGCGCCGCCAGGTCCGCGCCCGGGTCGGCTACGCCGGGCAGGCCCGCTTCCGAGATCACGCCGGCGTCCGTTCCGGCGAGCACCGGGGTCAGCAGTTCGGCCACCGCTTCCGGCGTCGAGTGTTCGTTCAGTTCGGCGAAACGCAGCGAGTCGATCGGCCGTTGTATGCCGGCGCGGCTCAGAAAACGGCGGGCCGAACGGGTGTTTTCGACGATGAAGTATTCCAGGCGGTCGATTACGGTTCGATTGTATTGCGGCAGCACATCCCATACCGGCGTATCGCCGATCGGGGTCGGCAGCATGTAGATTTTCCCCTTTCCCATTACTCTTTGGTGTAGATTCGTTTGACGCGGGTCGAAATACCCGTCATGATTTCGTAGGGGATGGTTCCCAGTACGTCGGCCATTTCGCCGACCGGCGCTCCTTCGCCGAAGACCGTGACCGTGTCGCCCTCGTGCGCGTCGATGCCGGTGATGTCGATCATGCAGGTGTCCATGCAGATATTTCCGATGATCGGGGCTTTCCGGCCGTTGACGATGAAGCTCCATCTTCCGCAGCTGAGCCGACGGTTCAGGCCGTCGGCATAGCCGATCGGGACGGTCGCCGTACGCACGGGGTGCTCTGCGACGATTCCGTGGCGGCCGTAGCCGACCGTATCGCCGACCGGAACCTCTTTGATCTGGACGATGCGGCTTTTGAGCGCGCTGACCGGCAGCAGGTGCTCCTGGTGGGCGACGCTGATACCGTACAGTCCGATGCCGAGCCGTACCATGTCGAACTGCGCTTCCGGGAAACGCTCGATCCCGGCGCTGTTGTCGACGTGCCGCAGGATGTGCCGCTGCGGGAAGGCGGCGACCAGCCGGTCGCTCAATTCGCGGAACAGGGCGATCTGGCCGCGTGTGAAGTCGTCGTGCCGGGCTTCGTCGCTACCGGCCAAGTGCGTGAAGATCGTGCGGATGTAGAGTTCCGGGATTGTTTTCAGCGCGTCGATCAGCGGGTCGATGTCCTGCCGTTCGAATCCGAGGCGGTGCATGCCGGTGTCGAGCTTGACGTGGATCGGATAGTCGGTTTCTCCGTTCCGGCGTACCGTTTCGGCGAACGACTGCAACGACGATCGGCTGTAAATCTCCGGTTCGAGCCGGTAGTCGAGCATCAAGTCGAAGCTGTCCGAATCGGCGTTCAGCACGACGATCGGCATCGTGATGCCGGCCTCGCGCAGTGCGACGCCTTCGTCGGCGAACGCGACGGCCAGGAAGCCGACGCCCTGCTGTTCGAGCATGTTGGCGACTTCGAAAGTGCCGTTGCCGTAGCCGGACGCCTTGACCATCGCCATCACTTGTTCTCCTTCGCGCAACAGGCTGCGGAAGTAGTTCAGGTTGTGGATCATGTGGTCGAGGTTGACTTCCAGTACGGTCGTATGTATCTTGTCTTCGAGGATGCGGCCGATCCGTTCGAACTGGAAGCGGCGTCCTCCTTTTAGCAGGATGCTTTTTTTCGAAAAGCGCGACCGGTTGACGCCCCGCAGGAAATTTTCGGTGGTCAGGTAGAATTCCTTGCGGCAGTCGAATGCCCCCGCATGTTTGAAAATCTCTTCGCCGATACCGATCAGTTCGGTCACTCCGTTCGCCTTCAGCAGTTCGGCCACCCCGGCGTACAGCCGGTCGGGTTTCAGACCGCTCTGGTCGATGTCGGACAGGATCAGCGTTTTTTCGCGGTGGCCGGCTACCGACGACAGGTATTCCAGCGCGATGCCCAGCGAGTTGATGTCCGAATTGTAGCTGTCGTTGACGATTTTGCAGCTGTTGATGCCGTCTTTGAGTTCCAGCCGCATCGCTACGTTTTGCAGCGAGCGGAGTCCGCCCCGGACTTGCGACATGTCGTACCCCATTACTCCGTACAGGGTCAGCGCTTCGGCCGCGTTTTCGCGCGAGGCGGCGTCAGGGTAGGGCAGTCCGTTCAGGTCGCAGCGGCTCGCGTCGACGGCGATCAACTGCCGGTCGGGATAGCGGGCCGGAACGAGGCGCCGCAACAGCGGGTCGCCGGCATTGTAGATAATCGTCGGCGTGTGGGCGAATAGGTTCAGTTTCTCTTCGGCTTTTTCTTCCGGCGTATCGAAATTCTCCTGATGGGCGTCGCCGATGTTCGTGATGATGCCGATGTCGGGACGGACGATCCGTTCGAGCGACTGCATCTCGCCCTTGCGGGAGATACCCGCTTCGATCACGGCGATCTGCTCGTCGCCCGCGGTCATCAGCAGCGACAGCGGTACGCCGATCTGCGAGTTGTAGCTTTTCGGACTGCGGAACAGTTTTACGCCCGGCGGGCAGAGCTGGGCGATCCATTCTTTGGTGACAGTCTTGCCGTTGCTGCCGGTGATGGCCACCACTTTGCCGCGGATGCGGTCGCGGAAGCAGGCGGCAAGCCGCTGCAACGCCGCTACCGAATCGTCGCAGCGGACGAATCCGGCTTCCGGGTAGCGCCGGGCGCGACGGCGGCGTCGACGATGAAGGCGCGCACTCCCTTGCGGTATAACGGTTCGATGTAGTCGTGTCCGTCTCGGTTCGTTCCGCGGATCGCGACGAAAAGGGTTCCTTCCGGGAGGTTGGCTCGCCGGCTGTCGGTCGTCACGCGGACGACGGTCGTGTCCGTCCCTTCGAATGCGCCCCCGACGCAAGCGGCGATATGTGTCAGTAGATCGTTCATGTTCCGAATGAATTGAAGCGACACAAAAGTACGCCATTTTCCGCAAAAAGTTTTGAACCGTGCGGAATTTTACCGGAATTACCGGCTCGTTGCCTGCGGTTCTCCGATAAAAAAGCCGGAAAAAACGGATCGTCCGTTTTTCCCGGCGTATGCGAACCGGCCGGATGCCTTTAGAAAACGTATCCGAACCCGATGTTCAGGTAGACGTTGTACATGTTGAACCCGATGCTTTTGAATCCTTTTTTGAAGATCGAGTTCGCCGCCCAGGTCAGCTCTCCGTATACCGACAGGTGGCGGTAAGCCATCCATTCGGCTCCGAATTCGCCGCCCCAATTGAACCGCCGGATGTCGTTATCGAAATTGTACGTGGCCGACTCGACGCCGATCTTGGTTCCGGTCGGATCTCCGTCGCGGATGTATCCGTCGTAGGCGTTTCCGCTGAAGCCGCCCCGCAACAGGTACGAGAAGAAGAACCCCAGTTTCAGTTCCCAACGCGGGGAGACCTGGCGCATCGCCATCACCGGCACGGTCAGGTATTCGTTCTGCACCCGGGTTTTGACCTGTCCGGTGAATACTCCGGAGATCAGCCCCTGTTCGTCGCCGTTGTCCACGTTCATCGTCAGTTGGTAATTCTTTACCTGGGCGCCGGCCGACATCCCCTTCGTTTCGAAACGAA